>CAZKIB010000189.1:0-9122 GCA_964552425.1 uncultured Anaerolineaceae bacterium
GGTTGTCATCCGACAACCTTACCAGAACCAATTTAAATGTCAACAGAGCCTAAACCAGGGCCTTCCGGGAAGCAGACTTGCGGGCCTGCGCAATAGTCTGAAAGAGATGGTCATACCGATCCATCAGGATTGACCGGGAAAATCGCTGCTCATAAGCCAGGCGTCCATGCCTGCCCATTGCTTCGCGGGCCTCTGGTGACAGGGCGTATAGTGTTCGCACCGCCTGAGCCAGCGCCTGCGGACTTTCTGGCTCAAAGACCAGCCCTGCCTCGGCTTCACGGATAATCTCTGTGCCGTCACCAGGCACACCGCACAGGACAGGACGGCCAGAAGCCAGATAAGCCTGGGTCTTGGACGGGATCGTCATGGCAAACAGCGGATCATTGCGCAGTTGGACCAGCAGCGCATCGGCCCAGGCAAAAAAGGCCGGCATTTGTTCGGAGGGCTGGCGCCCAACAAATTGGACGTTGCTGAGATTGGCCCGCTGTGCCTGCTCCTTCAGTGCTGGTAAGTCGATGCCATCACCCACCAGAACAAACTGCACATCAGGCAGGTCCTGTAACTGGGCTGCCGCTTCGATGACGATAGGCAGCGCCTGGGCCGGCCCCATATTTCCAGCGAACATCACATTAAATTTGCCAGTCAGGTGGTGCTGCGCGCCCAACTGCACGTCACGCGGCACAGGCTGATAATGATCTTCACCCCAGTTTGGCAGCATCGTGATCTTCTCAGCGGGCACACCTTTGTCGATCAGATTTTGCCTGAAACCGGGCGAAATTACTGTTATCCCCGCTGCCCGTCTGTAAACAAGCTTCGCCAGTCCTGCCAGCATCCGCAGCGCCAGTGGATTGCCCAGCATACCGCTGCTGGCAACGGTTTCAGGCCACATATCCTGAATCTCGTAGACGAACGGAATGCGGCGCAGCAGGCTGATCCACATCGTCGGAATGCCAATGGTAAGAGGCGGGTGATAGGTCCACAACACGTCCGCAGGGCCACTTAGAAACGGCCCAAGGGCGCTGGAACTGATGGCAAAGCTGAAGTAGTTGGCGATACGTCGTATACTGGAACGATCGTGACTGGGGTAGAGCGGCAGGCGTACAATACGTACCCCATTATGCTGTTCCGATGACCAAAGCTTTTGCCTGTAACCATCGTAAATTTTACCGCCGGGATAGTTAGGGTAACCAGTTATGACTGTAACCTGATGACCACGCTCGACAAGGCCGGTAGCAAGCGGCAGAATACGGACATCCGGTTCAGGGGAGCACCATTGAGACAAGAGAAGAATGCGCATGACAGTGTACAGATTACCTCAATTAATCAACTGCGGCGGGATGCGATAGACCTCGCAGTTAAGAGCGTATCAGTTCAAGAGTTTTCAGATCATCGGCATGTGCTATCTGGTGGAGCGCGAAAATGTTACCATTTCTTATCTGACCTTTATCCGAAATCATATGCCGCTGGTCATCGAATAACACATAATTTAAGGTATGGAGGGTTTCGAAAATCTCTGGCTCCGGGCCATTAATTTCAATCATTAAGCCTGGCCGGCTTGTCTCCAGACACCGTTTCATGCCCCTTACCACATCCCCTTCAGCGCCCTCCACATCGACCTTGATGAAATCTGGATAAATATCTTTGTCTTTGAGGAAATCATCCAGGCGGACAACATCAACCATAACGGTCTGATAAGATTCACTGGAATAAGAAGATTGCGCATTTGCCTTGTACAAATCGAATCCCTGCCGCAGTGTATTATTCTGACCGGTCAGATTTTCAATATAAAAGGGCATTTGCATGTTGTCATTTCCGACGGCCTGTGTGTGAATATGGGTATTGGGAAAATGCTCCGCATTTCTGCGTAAATAGGGCAAATTGTTGGGTCCCGGTTCGAATACATGCACATGCCTGTGCAATCCAACCAGCGAAGCAAAATACGTGCTGATGTACCCTATATGCCCGCCTATTTCGATTACTGTGTAACCTGGTTTGATGAGCCGGTTAAACAACTGCATTGTTTCTTGTTCGCGATTTTTGCCATGAAACCAGTAACCTTTGTGCCGGTACGAATGCAAAAAAAACTTTGCACCCGTGTGATGATGCCGGATCGAAATGTCACCGGGGTTAAAACGGGACAGGATACCGAGAACTAAACGACGCATAGGTCTGTTCAGATACCATTTCACGCGACTTCACTCCTGTATCCGCTCGTATTCCCGGTTCCACATGGAGAATAAGGTTATCGATTAGCGACGATGTTTTGAGTATGGTCCTGGTAAGGATTTAGCGCAACTCTTCAAACACTCTGACCAGATGCTGCGCGGATTTCTTCCAGGAAAAGTTGGCGGCGCGCTGCTGGCCTGCCGCGATCATCCGTTCACGCAGCGCAGTATCCTGCCAGATCGTTTGTAAATGTTCCGTCAATGTACTGACATTATCGGGCTTAAAATAGAGTGCAGCGTCCCCACAGATTTCCAGACACACCGGCAGATTCGACGCAATCACCGGGGTTTGAGCCGCCATGGCCTCGACCAGGGGATGACCAAAGGTTTCCAGGCGCGAGGCCATGACCGAAGCAACCGCTCCTCGATACAAAGCGGGCAGTTTTTCATAAGGGACATCGCCCAGAAAATGCACGCGCTTTTGCAGATTCTCCTGCTGCACAATGGCTTGCAGCATGGCATAGGTCGGGGCATGAATAGGCTTGCCGGCGATCAGCAGAGGTGGGGCGTTCTGCGGCAGTTGCGCATAGGCCCGCAGGAGCGTTTCGTAGTTTTTATGGGGATTGATGGAAGACACCATCAGAAAGTAAGGTGAATCCACTGGCAGGCCGGTCAGGGGTTCGCCCGGCTCAAAGAAGCTGGGACTCACCCCATGATAAACCACCCCGGTTTTCTCCGGTTTGAGCCGCATCTGCCGGATCACCTGCTGCCCAAAGGTTTCAGACACATACAGCACCCGATCCGCCCGCTGCATGGACAGGAAGACCGGAAGCTGGCGGCTGAGGCGGTATTTGATCAACGCCATTTTCTGATGATCAGCTACCGGTGGCACGGTATAGATCGACAGGTTGCGCGCCAGCATGACAAAACGCACCGGGATACGCAGATAAGACGATTCCGCCGGCGCATAAAACAGGTCCACCCGCCGGTCCTTGATCAGCTTCACCAGACCGGTTTGCAGGTACCACCAGCGGCGCGAAAGCGGTTCCGCCGGCAGATCGGCGGTAACGACCTGAATGCCGGCTGGCGCGCTGTCGATAAATTCCTGCTGGTACTGCGGGGAAAACAGCACCAGGAATTCATGTTCGGTTTGTAGTTCGGCCAATGCCGGCAGGATATGCCGGATATACGTGATCCCGCCCCCCACCCGAACACTCAGCCCATCAATTAAGACCCGCATCATCCAATTTTCCTTATGAATCAGTCGCTTATTGACAGTATAATCTTATGGTACACTATCTGGACGATGTGATACGTGATTTTTAGAACAAACTACTTCAAACATTCTAGTCGTCTATTCCCATCTTTTCGGAGAGAAATATCCATAATGGGTATGAAAATAGCAATTGTCACTTTTCTCCTATTTGATTTTCCTGGTATTGATGCACATTCACGGCGGATTGAAATGTTGTCACGCGGACTGGCAGAGCGAGGGCACGATGTCACGATAGTCAGCCCCCTGCGGTTGAACCCTGGCCCGCGAGAAAAAGTTGTGGACAATATAAGGGTAATCTGGTGTTACTCTCCTAACGAATGGCCCATTCCTGCTCGTAAACAACTGCTTGGCCGCTGGCATTTGCTTCGATGGATTAACTTGAATGCAAAACAAGATGGACTTGACTGGATACTGGTCTATAACATGAGCGTGTCTGGAATATTTATATCACTTGTTACAAGATGGCGCAAAAAACTGTTTGGCACAATACGCGGTGAGGCTATTCGCGTGAGCGAAAACGCAAGTCTCTATTTGCGAATAAGCCGATTGCTCTTTCGATTTGCTGATTTTATACTTCCTAAAATGAGTCATCTCAATATCGTAGACACCCCATATCTTGAGGATAGGGCGAAACGTTATGCACCAAAAGTTCCCACTGTAAGAGTACCCGCCTTAATAGACCCTGAAAACTTTAAACCTGATTCTGTTGGAGCCGTTCATTTTCGAGACAAGTGGAACCTTGATGACCGTATCCTAATAGGTCATACTGGAACGTATGCGACCACACACGGCAACGCCACACTACTAAAAGCGGTAAAGTTGCTTGTAGCTCAGGGTTATGATGTCAAACTTCTCCTTGCGGGTAGAAGCCTTAATAATATTGAATGTGATGACATTCCTTTGCTGGTCAAAGATCTGGGTTTGGGCAATCATGTGATAACCCCTGGTTATTTAGGAACAAAAGACCTCATCGCAGCCTTGACCGCGTGTGACATACTGGCACTGCCTAGACTCAACCACCTCGTAAATATAGCAAGTTCTCCTACCAAATTGCCCGAATACATGGCAGTGGGTAAAGCAGTAGTAGCTTCGCATATCGGCGATATACCAAGCCACATCCAGCATGAAGTTAATGGATTGCTTGTCCAACCGGGTAATGTGGATGAACTCGCAAATGAACTGGCTCGTCTTATCGACAGCCCTAACTTGCGTCGCAAGCTTGGAATTGAGGCCCAAAAAACCGTAGAGCAGGTTTTTCATTATAGAATTGCTGGACAGCAGATAGAAAAAGCGCTGTTAAGTGCGCAAAATCAATTTAGGCAAAATCGTCCAATCAGCGGCTGATTCTATGCTTACGATTAGGTTTCCCCATTTATTCATTATCATTACATCTGTAATCGTTTTGGCGATCCTCGCTGGGATAATCACAGGTATTAATGAAATATATGGTTTTGTATTATTTTCTATCATGTTTTCTTTATTTATAGTAATCGCAGTATTGATTGCACCGAGCTTCGGTATAATCATCATTCTCACCACAGTAATTTTTATTGATGTTGCTAGGCGCGTTATTGCTTTTTATACAGGTAACTGGAGTACCATCCAGTTGCTTATTGTCGATGTGGTTATTGCTCTGACATTGATTGCTATTTTGCTGCCTGGCTTTATCAAGCGCGGAAAAATAATCTCTCGAAGTTTACCATTTGGATTCATACTGCTTTCAGGCATGTATGTGTTGTGGATTTTCATTGCAATCCTTAACCCCACTGTACCTGATTTTGTATTGAGTCTGGTTGCTATCCGAGTCTATCTCTCTCCTATCTTTGTGATTGTGATGGCCTGGTATGTCACTGATACTTGGAGCAGTCAGGATTGGAATTTGGCATACAAAATCATGCTCTTTTATGCTGTTATCGTCATTGTGTTTGGTGTAATCACTTTCCTAGTGAATCCCAACTCGGTTAGCGGTGTTCTTCGGGCTGTTCTTCAACCGGCAGAGCATGTGTTGCGTACCTGGGAAGACGGTTCAATTAACTTATCGTCTTCTGTATTCGCAAGTAGCAAGCGATTTGGTCGTTTTCTGCTGATGACCTTTCCATTCCTTTGGATTTATCTTGATTTAAACGGGAAACATCGAACCAAACTGTTGATCTTTTTGCTCTATGGGATTGGCTGTTTTGTTTCCGGTAGTCGAGAAGCACTCCTCCTTCTAATCTTCATGTTCTTTTTTCTGGGTAACTGGTGGGCCACAATAGGTCAATTTTTCCCGGTAGTAATTATCGGAAGCGCAGCAATTATTCTGCTGGCAGGCCCCGAAGAAGCCCAGAGACGGCTTGAGTTTACCATTAGCACACCAAGTGATTGGATATCCCGCGTTGAATACATGACTATCGCACCTGTTTTGAGCCGTATACCCACAGAACTTGATCTTCAATACACTTTTGGAATTGGCGCGGGACGCTCAGGGCAATCATCGGTCCTCTATGAAACGGACTTTAACACCGCGCTCAAACTACCGGATAACCCTTTTTATGATCGAACTTTGTTGGATGCCGGTCTTTATCATGTGTTTATTGAATTAGGGCTTATCGGTTTAGTTTTGTTCCTTGTATTTCACATTTACATCCTAATCCTTCCCTGGCGCTACGATATCAATGATCCATACATTCGGGTGAGCGCGATAGCTTTGCTGGTGTGGTTTATTCTGTTTTTGAAATCCCACACCGTATTAACTGATCAGGTTACAATGATAGGATTTTGGTTCTATGTTGGCCTCATTACAACCAGGATAAGCCAGAGTAGAAGGTCTGTTTTGGACTCGACACGCAACACTACCCCCAAAATCAGATAGAAACCATTGAAATCATGCGTGTCACGTTGAAAATGTTTAGCCAGATAAGAACCAGTTTTGGCAGTCAATTAATCCTGACTATAGGATCAGGTAGTACGATTATTGCAATTGGGTTTATTACCAGCATCATTATTGCCCGATTATTAGGCCCAATCGGACGTGGTGAGTTAGCGGCTGTGCAACTTTGGGGAACCTTTTTTGGTGGGTTGGCACTGGTGGGTGTCCCGGAGGCAGTGGTCTATTTTGTTGGCAGAGAGCCTCAAGCTGCCAAAGTCTATATTCTGACGGGTGTGTTTATTTCCTTTGTGGCGGGACTGCCCATTGTGATGATTGGAATCACTTTGATTCCTTACTTACTACTTGAACAAAGACCATCTGTAGCAACCATTGCCCAATGGTTTTTATTCTTGCAGTTTGTACTATATATTCTCAACTGGATTGCAATGAGTGGATTGCGAGGTCTTCAACAATTTGACCTTTACAATCTGTTACGTCCGCTACCGACATTCGGGTGGTTAATCATTCTTTTGTTCGCCTATATTTTCAAAGTTACAAGCGTTGGGTTACTTACAGCAGCTATACTGGTTTCAAACTTCATTTCGGCTATCGTGGGGGTATATCTTGTAAATCAGGCAACACCTGGATCATTTCGGCTAAATATCAAACTCTGGTTGCCACTGCTCAGATTCGGACTGCCGACCATGTTATCTCTAATCCCGAATTACCTCGTACAATATGGTCGATTAAGTCAAATGGTAGTAGCGGCGGTGTTATCACCCGAAGCGCTCGGCCTCATTATAGTCGCTATCGGATGGTCAAATATCACAAATATTGTGCCCCAGTCCATAGGGCAGGTCGTTTTTCCACGCATTGCGGCAATGGACGAGGATAACATACGTCAATCCGAAATAGCGCGGGCAACAAGATTAACGGTATTACTTTCAACTGCCATCAGTATCTTTTTCATGCTCATTTCGCCAGTGGTGATGCCCCTTATTTATGGGGTCGAATTTGCCCCATCAATAGTACCAGCGCTAATCATGTTGCTGACAGCTATCCCTGCTGCTCTGCGTAAAGTGATTAGCGATATCTTGCGGGGTCTTAATCGACCACACATCGCTCTAGTGGGAGAGTTATTCAGTCTAGGAACGGCTATCCTCTTGATGCTTGTCTTTATCCAACCCTGGGGCATCATCGGCGTCGCTCTGGCCCTGTTGCTCAGTGAAGTGTTCTCATCAGTTGTTATCCTGTTACTCTTAAGCCGTAATGCTCAAGTACACTTGGCTAACTTGCTTATCCCAACTTTTCAGGATATTCAAACCGCAGTGACATTCGTTTCACGCCTTCGCCCGACAAATAGAATGCCCCGACATTGACTTTCGCGTTGAGTTTGAGCATCCGCCATAAATCTCAAGGCAAAGCATATTGCGCGGGGGAGTATCCTGGCTGATACTGAACAATGTCAACCAACCATCAGGGAAACCCTCTCATGAAAGCACTTGTCACCGGCGGGGCCGGTTTCATCGGATCGAACATTGTGCGCCTCCTGGTCGAAGAGGGCCATTCGGTTACGGTTCTCGATAATCTGTTATCGGGCTACCGCGAAAACCTGTCGCCATTCCCGCAGGTGCGGTTTATACACGGGGATATTCGGGATGCTCAGGCCGTCGCTGGCGCTGTCGAAGGCGTCGAGGTCATCTTCCATCTGGCTGCCTCGGTGGGCAACAAACGCTCTATTGAACATCCACTGGATGATTCCGACATCAATGTCGTGGGGACTTTGCGGATTCTTGAGGCCGCCCGACACGCGGGCGTCCGCAAAGTGGTGATCTCATCATCTGCTGGCATTTTTGGTGAACTCAAAACCCTGCCGATCCGTGAAGATCATCCTATCGCGCCGATCAGCCCCTACGGAGCCAGCAAACTGGCGGCTGAAAAACTCGGATTGGCCTATGATTATCTCTATGACGTTGAGGTCGTCGCGCTGCGCTATTTTAATGTTTACGGGATCAATCAGCGCTACGATGCTTACGGCAATGTGATCCCGATTTTCGCCTATCGCATTTTGCATGGCGAGCCGGTGACGATCTTCGGGGATGGTGAACAGACCCGCGATTTCGTGAACGTGCGCGATGTGGCCCAGGCGAATTATAAGGCCGCGATGACCCCTGGTGTCTCCGGGGCATTCAACCTGGGCAGCGCCTCTGCGGTGACGATCAATGATCTGGCCGATCTGATGTATCAGGCAGTGGGCAAACCGCCTCGAATCGAATATGGCCCGCCGCGCCCCGGTGACGTGCGCGACAGTCTGGCCGATGTCTCAGCGGCATCCACCGCGTTTGGATACGCGCCATCAGTGGGTCTGGCTGAAGGTCTGAAAGATTATTTGCATTGGGCGCAGGGCGTGTTGATCTGAAAAAGCGTTGCCTCATAGCAGAACATCTTCAGTTTAACCATCCCGGTTTGGTCCCCTTGCGCCTTCGCGTTCAACATTTTTTCGCTGCATGTTTTGTGCGCGCCAGCACACAGCCTGATGACAGATTCTCCGTGCTGCGTTATGGTTAGGGGACATCAGATGGACGTGGGAATATGCTGCGAGTGTGGCTGCGGTTAATCGGGGTGCTGACAGCGGGGTGGGCGCTGCCCTTGTTGGCCCTGCGCGCCCAACCGTACCAGGCCGGGGACTTACAGGTGTTCCTGACCCCGCCGGCCGGCTGTGCCGCGCCGTGTTTTCTGGGCGTGCAGCCGGGCATCACCCACCTGGACGACGCCCGGATTATTCTGGAAGCCCACCCCTGGATTGTGCGCGTCGAACCGGAAAACGTGGCCG
>CAZKIB010000189.1:9132-12982 GCA_964552425.1 uncultured Anaerolineaceae bacterium
ATGTATCGCGCGGTCCTCGCGCCGGATACGGAACTGGCCCAACGCGGCGCGCCCGCCCCACTCCTGCGTGTGGATGAAAGCGGCGTCGTGCGCTGGATTTTCTGGAACGCCCGTCTGGTCACACGCGGCGAACTGCGCCTCGCGCTCGGCCCACCGGAAACGATCCGCGTGGTGCATGACACCATTTACGGGTCGCTCCCGCTGCTGCTGCTCTACCCGCAGTATGACCTGCGCATCGTCAGCCCGCTGTACATCTGCACGCTCAGTCAGGCGCGCTTCTGGAACAGCCCGGACGACTGGAACGGGGTCTACATCGGCGACGCGCGCGAAGCCAACACCAATTTCAGCCTGTCCAACACCGGCCATCTGCTCCCCTCCAGCGACATCGAACCGGGAGCGTGGATTCACCATCTGCACACGCTGAATACCTGCAAGGGAGACGGATGATTCGCCTGCTGATCGTGCCTGCGGTCCTGCTCACTGCGCTGCTCACCGCGCCGGTGCTGCTGGTGCGCGCCCTGCCGGTTACGGACACGATTGTGCAGGGCTTTTTCATCCCGGCGGAAGACTGCGAGGCGCTGTGTCTGCTCGGCCTGCGCCCCGGCCTGACCACTGTGGGCGAGGCGCTGAACAGTCTGCGCGCCCATCAATGGGTCGCCTCGGCGGAACTGAACGCAACGGGCCGGGGTTACGGTGACATCAAGTGGCAGTGGAGCGGCCAGCAGCCCGCCTTCATCAACCCGGATGTGCCAGGCCGGGTGACGTTCTACTGGGATCAGGACGAAGAAGTCAACCGGCGCAGGCTGGTCGATATGCCTATCGAGATGGTGTCCGTGCATACCACGCTGCGCATTCATGATGTGCAGGGTTTCTTTGGCGCGCCCACCACCGGGGCAGCCGTCTATAATCTGGAAAGCGATCTGACCTACTCGGCAGCGTACTTTAACGCCTATGGCATGGTGGATGTGTCGACAGTGGTGGAATGCCCGGCCAATCTGCTGAGTTTCTGGCACGCGCCGGCCAAAATCACCCTCAGCAAGTGGCGCGGCGGCGGCGATTACGTGCCTCCGGCACAGGCGATGCGCCTATGTTAAGGAGCGGCGGGGTCAACTTCCGGTTTCTGGTGGCGCGCTGGATGGCGCTGTGCAGCGCGCTGCTGGTGCTGCCGGTGCTGGTCATTCGCGCCCAGCCCTACGATGATAGCCCGCTGCGCGCCGTTATGACTCCCCCGCAGGATTGCCCCGCGCCGTGTTTCATGGGTATCCAGCCCGGTGTGACCAGCACCCGGCAGGCGCTGCGAATGCTGGAACGACACGACTGGATTGCCCGTTTCGGAGATCGCCAGCGTTCGCGCGATGTGCTGATGTATCTCTCATGGGAGTGGAATGACTCACACCCCTATCTGCCCCCCGGCCCGCTGGATAACAACCTGACCGGCGCGGAAGGCACGATCAACAGCATCTCGGTGCAAACCACCATTCCGCTGGTGGAGCTGTGGTGGCTGTACGGCCCGCCTTACTGGATGCAGCGCGCCGAAGTCAGCCAGGATCAGACCTTCTATTTTTTTGCCTATCCCGAAGAAGGGCTGGTGGTCAGTGTCGCGGTCAGCGATTGTGACCGGCTGACGCAGGTGCTGACTGGCCCCACGCGCCTGACCTTCGCCAGTTGGATTTTCGATAAACCGGAACGTTTTCTGGATACCTATTTTCTCAACGTGCGCATGGATTTTTTCAAACACGTGAACCCCTGCATCCACCCGCCCCAGTTTGAACCACTCAGGGATGGCGTGTGACCCGGCTGGTGATCCGGCAGGCGCTTCTGTTCATCGCTCTGCTGACTGTGCCGGTGCTGTTGATTCGCGCCCAACTCTACGACGACAGCCCCCTGCGCGCTTTGCTCACCCCCGCGCCGGACTGCGCGCCGCCGTGTTTTATGGGCTTGCAGCCGGGGCGCACGACCATCTGGGAAGCGCTGGACCTGCTGCGGAATCATGCCTGGGTGCGAACGATTGGCGATTACGAGTTTGAAAACTCCAAGAGTCCCGATGGCACGATTACCATTATGCTGCGCTGGGAATGGAGCGGCGCGCAGCCCGCGCTGATCGACCCGGCTAACCGGGGCGCGGCCTGGGTGCTGGATGATGTGCTGGTCTCGGTGGATGTGGATATTCTGCCGCGTTATGGCGATATTCAACTGGTGCTTGGCCCGCCGGAAAGCGAGCAGCTTTATACCCAGACCGCTCAGGGTGGACAGGTGTACACCCATTACGCCTGGTATCCTGAACCAGGCATTCTGATGATCGGCGGCAGTCTGTGCCCGGTGGATGACGTGAACTGGAACCGCGTCACGCTGCACTGGTCGCAGCGGCCTTTGCAATTGTACGATAGTGTGGCAGAACGCCGGGCCTGTTAACGAGGTGAGGATGCGTATTTTGCTATTCGGTTGTGTACTGCTGTTTGGGCTGGCTGTGCCGGTGGATGCGCAGGAGAGCGCCTGTTCCCTGCCGGCGCGCCTGACAGTTGGGATTACCGCGCGGGTGGAACCGGGGCCAGGGTCGCCCAACAACCTGCGCGCTGAAGCGGGTCTGAGTGGGGCGCTGGTCGGCCAGATTATGCCGGGGGCTGCCTTTGAGGTGATTGGCGGGCCGGCCTGTGTGGATGGCTATAACTGGTGGCAGGTTGCCTTTGACGACTTGCGGGGGTGGACCGCCGAAGGAGACCCCGCCGGCCGTTACTGGCTGGAACCGCTGACTCAGCCGGTGGACCCGAACCTGGATATTCTGAGCCTGTGCCAGACCCCGCCGGACGATTACACCCGTATGGATTTTTATGGCCTTCAGATCAACGCCCGCACCGTCGCCATGCTGGACCACGCCAGCGAAGTTTATCACGCCCTGGGCGGCCTGCTCACCATCGAGTTTCGCGGCGCCCTGATGCAGGGCAGTTATAACCCCGGCGGCGTGTCCGCCAGTTTCGGCACACATGATGGCGGCGGCGCGGTGGACCTGTCCGTACGCGAGCCGGTCACGCGGGTCATCCTCGAAAATGAAATTCCGCTGATGCTGCGGGCGCTGCGTCTGGCCGGGTTCGCGGCGTGGCTGCGCGACACCAGCGAACTGTATGAAGGGTCACCCATCCACATTCACGCCATCGCTATCGGCGATCAGGATTTGTCGGCAGCGGCCCGCGTACAGATCGACGGCCCGTTTGGCTATCTGCGCGGCTACAACGGCCTGCCCCAGGACAGCGGCATCCCCCTGCCGGATACCTCCGGCGAGATGATCCTCTGCCCCTGGATCACCGCGCTTGGCTTTAATGACCTGCGGGACTGACGCCAAATTCCGCCGCGATAAACGCCTTGACACCTTCCTGTCCCCTCAGCCGCAGCCAGACAGGACCGCCGCCCGGTTCGACTTCCAGTTCAAAGCGGAAGAACCGGCAGCACAGGCGTTCATTGGCGATGAATGCGGCGGCCTGCTGCAACACAGCCGTTCCAGCGGGCAGGCGGAAGGCATACCCATCGGCCAGTTCCTGAGTCTCCGTGACCGCCGCAAACAATGCCTGCGTGTTGGCTGTGTGGGCCGCGCGTTCACCGGCGGGGATGGCGTTCAGATCACAGGCCAGCGGGATTTGAGAATAATCAGTGGACATCGGTATACACCTCCTGGGGTTTGTCATCGAGCCTGAGATAACACGTTATTCGCCCAACACTTCCCGCGTGATGCGCGGCGTCTCCTCCCAAACCAGATGCCGGCCCGTGCGGGGAAGCCAGATTGTACCTGCCTGATGGTGCAAGGTTTTCAAACGCGGATGACCGCTTTGAATCGGACAAGGGCGCATGGTCTGCGCCC
>CAZKIB010000190.1:0-12863 GCA_964552425.1 uncultured Anaerolineaceae bacterium
CGGCTCTGAAGTGGTCTACGATGCGTCGATCCGCCCTTGTTATTACAGCGTCTTTGTCACCACCAAAGGCAGCGGCATCCGCACCCTGGCTGATCTGGAAGGGGTCGATTTCGCTTTTGTAGATCCAGCTTCCATGAGCGGCCGCAACGCCCCGGTGATTCGGCTGATTAACGATATTGAGGGCCTGGAAACCCCTGGTGATGTGGATGCCTGGCTCAACCCGATTTTCGCGGGCAGTCACCCCAGCGCAATTCTGGCGCTGGTCAACGGTGATGTGCAGGCGGCGGCCACCTACGAAGGCAACCTCATTCGCCTGCGCGAAGAAGGTCAGGCGCGGGTCTGCGGGTTCGAAGATAACCGTGTGGGCATTACGCTGACTCAGGAAATGCTCGATGAACTGTATGAAAACTGCCCCGAAGGCGACCTGGTGGTGATCGCCCAGACCGCGCCAGTTCCGAATACACCATTTGCGGTGCGTGGTGATCTGCCCGACAGCTTCAAACAGGCCATTCAGGATGCGCTGTTGAGCATCAAAGACAAACCGGAAGCCCTTCAGTCAATTGGTCGCTGGTACGTGGACCCTTCACAGGACCCAGAATTGTCCGCAGAACTGGGCCTCGAAACCCTGACAGATTTCTATGATGTGGCCCGCGATATTGCTGCCGTGACCACCGACCAGTAATCCATTCCGCGATTGTCATGAAGGAGGGGGCCTGCGGTGTTCCCTCCTTCTGCCATTCTGCACTACAATGGACACACTCCCTACCGCACGCCGTTGTGAAATTCACCTGGAGACCGATCATGTGGCTGAGTGACTTGAGAATTGTGCTGCCCGATGCAATTGTGGAACACGGTTCCCTGCGCATTGAGGATGGGGTGATTGCCGAAATTGTGACCGGGACAGCCCCCGGCGACGTGCCCAGCCTGCAAGGTCTGACGGTGATTCCAGGCCTGATTGATTTGCATGGTGATATGCTGGAACGGGATGTGGAACCGCGCCCTTCCGCGCGCTTTCCGACTGAACTGGGCCTGATCGAACTGGACAAACGCTATGCCGGAGCTGGCATTACCACCGCGTTTGCCGCCATTTCATTCGCATGGCGCAATACCGATCTGCGTTCGCAGGCCAGCGCCACCGAGATGATCGAAACTGTGAACCGGCTGAACAGCGAAACACTTGTGGATATGTATGTTCACGCCCGCTTCGAGGTCACGAACCCGGATACCGCCCCAATCCTGAAAAAACTGCTGGAACGGAAACAGGTGCATCTGGTTTCGATTATGGATCACACCCCCGGCCAGGGGCAGTACAAGGATATTGACCGCTACCTGAACTTCATGCAGAAGTGGCTGGGCACGGACCTGAACACGCTAGGGGAACACAAGGAAGCTATTCTTGCCAGAATGCGCGAAAACATCGAGGCGGATTCGCAGCGTTCCCGCGATTGGGATGTGGTGCGCGATGTGCTGCAAGTCGCGGCAGATTATCGGGTTCCGGTGGCCTCGCACGATGATGACACGACGGATAAGGTGCGGAAGCAGGCTGAGATGGGAGTCTCGATCAGCGAATTTCCGGTTACGCGGGAGGCGGCCTACACGGCTCATGAACATGGGATGAAGGTCATTATGGGCGCGCCGAACGCTTATCGTGGTGAATCCACATCTCAGAATTTGAGTGCGCTGGACGCCATCCGCGAAGGTCTGGTGGATATTCTGGCGACGGATTATTACCCGGCAGCCATGCTGCATACGGCCTTTAAGCTGGCGCGGGATGGGATTATGCCCCTGTACGACAGCATTAAACTGGTGAGTACCTATGCCGCTGATGCGATGAACATGCAGGATCGGGGCCGCATCGCGCTCGGCTACAGCGCTGATCTGGTACTTGTGCATGACAATGGTGATTTTCCGCGCGTCCGGGGGACGATTCGTCAGGGTGTGCCGATCCATTGGGACAGCCATCTGGCGAATCTTTCGCAGTTGAACCAGTTGTTTATGTTGAACAGCGTGTTTAATTATCGAGTGTGACGCTGCTACACAACCGGAGATTGTGAGCGCGCCTGGCTGAGCGTTTGGTGGCCTGGACAACCGGTGAATGACTGACCGAGACACAACCTGCGTCAAGCGCGAGATAAGCAAATCCCGTTGAATTCAGCGGGATTTTTTGTTTGTATCCAGTGCGGGTTGTCAGAAGCCGAACCGATACATTGTCATGACCCGGTTGTGACAAATATCGCCATGTAGCCTGTGCTTTGCCATATGGGCTGGCGGGCCTCCTGTGGCAACATAGGGTCAAAGGAGACAAGTGCCTATGTTCAAGGAACAGGCTTTTATCCTGGAGCGTTCACAGCTACAGAGTTTGCTGAATGGATTATCAGACCGAGGCTACTGGGTAATCGGTCCAACCGTGCAGGGCGCGGCTGTCGTCTATGACGAGGTTTCAAGCGTAGATGAATTTCCGGTTGGCTGGACAGACCAGCAGGCGGGAGGTCATTATCGTCTGTCCAAACGTTCGGATCAGGCGGTTTTTGGCTATACGCTTAGTCCTCAATCGTGGAAACGTTTTCTTCACCCCCCGGATGTGCGTTTGTGGCGCGCACAGCGGTCCAACGGCGAATTTACGATTTCCCCGGAAATATACGATCAGCCTCCCTTTGCGTTTGTCGGGGTGCGTGCCTGCGAACTTCAGGCTATCGCGATTCAGGACACAGTATTTTTAGAAGGGGCTTTTGTCGATTCGCATTATCAGCAGCGCCGAAAAGATGCTTTTATTGTCGCTGTAAACTGCGGGCAGGCCGGGGGGACATGTTTCTGCGCTTCGCTGGGAACTGGCCCTGACGTGAAAACGGGCTATGATCTGGCACTCACTGAGGTGATCGAATCGGAACGGCATTATTTTGTGGTCGAGATTGGTACGGCACGCGGCGCAGAAGTCCTCCAGGACCTGCCGCATCGTGAAGCTACGGCCGACGAAATGCAGGCAGCACAGCAGATCGTCGCAGCGGCTGCCGGGCAGATGGGCCGCACCCTTGATACCAACCATCTTAAAGAGACACTCTACAATCGCAGTGAAGACCCCTATTGGGAAGAGATGGCGCAGCGCTGTCTGGCCTGTGGCAACTGTACGATGGTGTGCCCGACCTGTTTTTGCACCACCGTTCTGGACATCACGGACCTGAGTGGTGACGAAGCGGAGCGGCGCCGGCAGTGGGATTCCTGTTTTACGATGGACTTTTCCTATATTCATGGGGGCAGTGTCCGCTACTCGCCAAAAGCACGCTACCGCCAGTGGCTTACTCACAAACTGGCTGCCTGGATTGACCAGTTTGGCACGTCGGGTTGTGTGGGCTGTGGGCGTTGCATTACCTGGTGTCCGGTTGGAATTGATATTACGGATGCTGCGCGCCGTCTTCAGGAAGCGGATGCTCAACCGCAAAAGGAAGTCAGCTATGAAAGCGCTTGATGAAATTGTTGGGTCACATCGTGTTTTCGAAGGTTTGACACCGGAATATCTGCAATTTATCGCCGGCTGCGCCTCAAATGTGGTTTTCGACGCGGATACGCATCTGGTACATGAAGGGGCTGCCGCCGATTACTTTTATATCATCCGTCATGGCGTGATTGCCATTGAAGCGCATGACAATCGCAAGGGTGTGATCCGTATCCAGACGGTGGGCGAGAACGATGTTCTGGGCTGGTCGTGGTTGTTCCCTCCCTATCGCTGGCATTACGATGCCCGCGCGCTGACCCTGGTGCGCGCAACCGCCTTTGATGGCAAATGCCTGCGCGATAAATGCGATGCCGATCACCATCTGGGTTATGAACTCATGAAACGGTTTGCGGGCATCATGATGGAACGCTTGCAGGCCACACTCTTGCAGGTGGTAGATGTCTATGGTTGAGACTCTGCTGGCCCCCACGAATATCGTCACGGACCCGATGCAGCCTGAGTTGTTCCAGGTGAAACGGGTCATTAAAGAATCCTATGACACATTCACGCTCGAATTAGTCCCGAACGATGCCCACCGCAAATTCTCTTTTGAGCCGGGGCAGTTTAATATGCTTTACGTGTTTGGGGTGGGCGAAATTCCAATCTCCATCAGCGGGGACCCGGCTCATACAGAACATCTGGTACATACCACACGGGCGGTGGGGACCGTCACCAACGTGATGAACACCCTGCGCACGGGTGACACATTAGGCGTACGCGGGCCATTTGGCACAGCCTGGCCGGTGAAGGAAGGGCGCACCTACGATGTGGTGCTGGTGGCGGGCGGTATCGGGTTAGCCCCGCTGCGTCCGGCGCTCTATCACATCCTGAGCCATCGCGCAGATTACGGAAAGATCGTGCTGCTGTACGGTACACGCAGCCCGGAAGATATTCTCTTCCGCAAGGAACTGGAACACTGGCGCGCCCGTTTTGACCTAGAGATTCATGTCACCGTCGATTATGCCGGGGACCGCTGGCTTGGCAATGTTGGCGTTGTCACCCGGCTGATTCCCAAAGCTCCCTTCGACCCGGTGAACAGCATCGCTATGATCTGTGGCCCCGAAGTGATGATGCGCTTCGCCTCTGTCGAACTGCTCAAGCGCGGCATCAGCCCGGATCAGATTTACGTCTCGATGGAACGCAATATGAAATGCGCAGTGGGTTTCTGTGGTCACTGCCAGTTCGGGCCTGCTTTCATCTGTCGTGATGGGCCGGTGTTTACCTATCAGCAGGTGCAGACCTGGATCAACCGGTGGGAGGTTTGAAATGTCTGACGCGAGAAAACCGAAACTGGCGGTCTGGAAGTTTGCGTCCTGTGATGGTTGTCAGCTTAGTCTGCTGGACTGTGAAGACGAACTGCTGGCGGTGGCCGGGGCAGTGGAAATTGCCTACTTCCCGGAAGCGACACGATCTGTGGTGCGCGGACCCTACGATGTGTCACTGGTCGAGGGTTCTGTCACGACACCACATGATATTGAACGGATTAAAAAAATCCGCAAGCAGTCCCGTACACTGATTACCATTGGCGCCTGCGCGACGGCAGGAGGCATTCAGGCCCTGCGCAATTTCAAGGATATAGATGAGTTCGTCGCGGTGGTCTATGCCACCCCGGCATATATCACGACGCTGGCGAAATCGACCCCGATTGCAGATCATGTTTTTGTGGATTTCCAACTACACGGCTGTCCGATCAACAAGTACCAGTTGGTCGAGGTTATCAGTGCCTTCCTGCACGGGCGCAAACCGAATACCCCGGCGTATAGTGTGTGTATGGAATGCAAACGGCGCGGTACAGCCTGTGTCATGGTCACGAACGGTACACCCTGCCTGGGGCCGGTGACACACGCCGGTTGCAACGCGCTGTGCCCGGCCTACGATCGCGGCTGCTTTGGCTGTTTCGGGCCGATGGAGTCGCCAAATACGGCGGCGTTAAGTGCCTGGTGGCAGAGTCTGGGTGTCACCGAGCAAAATCTTGTGCGGGCCTTCCGGGGCTTCAATGCCTACGCCGAAACATTTCGAAAGGAGAGCGCAGCGCATGAACACACAGACCATCAAAGTTGATTATCTGGCGCGGGTGGAAGGCGAAGGTGGCCTCTATATCAGGATTCGTAATGATCGGGTAGATGATGTCAAGCTGAAAATCTTTGAGCCGCCGCGTTTTTTTGAGGGCTTTCTGCGCGGGCGTTCATTTACCGAAGCGCCTGATATTACGGCCCGAATCTGCGGCATCTGCCCGGTTGCGTATCAGATGAGTTCGGTTCATGCGATGGAAAACGCGCTGGGGATCACCGTTGGGGGGCATCTGCGCGCCCTGCGCCGGTTGCTTTACTGCGGTGAATGGATCGAGAGCCATGTGCTGCACGTGTATATGCTGCACGCGCCGGATTTCCTCGGTTATCCTGATGCGATTGCGCTGGCAAAAGATCACCCGGATGTGGTGAAGAACGGCCTGCGACTGAAGAAAATCGGCAATCAGATTGTGACCCTGGTGGGCGGGCGCGAGATTCATCCGATCAATGTGCGCGTGGGAGGCTTCTATAAAGTGCCGACCCGCCGCGAACTGCTGACCCTGGTAGATGATCTCCACTGGGCGCGCGAAACCGCTCTGGAGATGCTGCAACTGACCGCTGGATTGAGTTTTCCTGATTTTGAGCAGGACTATGAATTTGTCGCGCTGCGCCACCCGGACGAATATCCCTTCAACGAAGGTCGTCTGGTTTCCAACCGGGGGCTGGACATCGACATCAGCGCTTACGATACCCACTTTATTGAGCAGCATGTTGAGCATTCCACCGCGCTGCATTCTGTCCTGCGGGAGCGGGGAGCCTATTTTGTCGGGCCAATGGCGCGCTATAACCTGAACTTTGATAAGCTGCCGCCATTTGTGCAGCAGGCTGCGCAGAAAGCAGGTCTCGGCCCCACAGTCCGCAATCCGTTTAAGAGCATCATCGTCCGCAGTGTGGAGACCCTGTACGCTGTGGACGAAGCCCTGCGCATTATTGACGCCTATGAGAAGCCGGATGCGCCTTATATCGAAGCTGTGCCCCATGCCGCAACCGGCTATGGCTGCACGGAAGCGCCGCGCGGCATTCTGTATCATCGTTACAGTATGGATGATACGGGGACTATTGTGGATGCGCAGATTGTTCCACCCACCGCGCAGAATCAGAAAACGATTGAGGATGACCTGCGCCACTATACCGAAATGGCGCTTGATCTGCCGCCCGATCAACTGACCTGGCAGCTTGAGCAGGCGATTCGCAATTATGACCCGTGCATATCCTGTTCGGTTCACTTCCTCAAGCTGGACCTGGACCGGGGATAGTTAAGGCAGATAATGCGTTCTGTGCTGTGCATCGGGATTGGCAATCCGTACCGGCAGGATGACTCCGTGGGGTTAGTGATTGCTGCCGCGCTGCAAGCCCGGAATCTGCCCGGTGTCACGGTAATCGAACATAACGGTGAAGGGGTCGCTTTGATGGATGCCTGGCGGGGTGCGGAAGCTGTCATTCTGATAGATGCGGTGTCTTCCGGCGCTGCCCCCGGCACGCTGTTTCAGTTTGCTGCGCACAGGTCGCCGCTGCCGGCGGGTTATTTCACTTATTCGACTCACGCCTTTGGTTTAGCTGAAGCGCTGGAGATGGCGCGGGCGCTGAATGAACTTCCGCCATACTGCATCGTCTTTGGGGTGGAGGGAACCTCCTTTGGCTTTGGTACAGCGCTCACACCCGAAGTTGAACACAGCGCACGGGAAAGTGTGTCCCTCATCGTCCGCACAATTGAGGCAGTACAGCATGGTCGCTGAACGTCAGGGCATTCATATTTCTGTGGAAGGGGCCGTTCAGGGGGTCGGTTTTCGCCCTTTTGTGTACCGGCTGGCCCGCGAACTGAAACTCACGGGCCAGGTGAGTAATACCACGCATGGTGTTACCATCCTGCTGGATGGCGCGCCGGCTGATCTGGAACATTTTACAAAACGTCTGCAATCCGAAAAACCTCCGCTGGCGGTCATCAATCGCATCACCATCAATCCCTTACCACCTGGCGGATACAGCACCTTCGAAATCCGCCACAGCGAAAATGGCGGCCCGAAAACTGCGCTTGTGCTGCCGGATGTCGCGACCTGCCCGGACTGCCTGCGGGACATCAGCGACCCGGCCAACCGGCGCTACCAGTATCCCTTTACCAACTGTACCAACTGTGGGCCGCGTTACAGCATTATTGAAGCGCTGCCGTATGATCGTGTGAATACATCAATGCGGCACTTCGAAATGTGCCCGGAATGCCGCGCAGAGTACGAAAATCCGTTGAGCCGGCGCTTTCATGCCCAACCCAATGCCTGCCCGGTGTGTGGCCCCCACCTTGAATTGTGGGAGGCGAGTGGGTCCATACTGGCGTCACATCATGATGCGCTGCGGATGGCTGCTGAGGCGCTTCGTCAGGGTGGGATTGTAGCTCTTAAGGGGTTAGGTGGTTTTCAACTGCTGGTGGATGCTCGAAATGCGGACGCCGTGCAGCGTCTGAGAACGCGCAAGCAGCGCCCGCATAAGCCCTTTGCGGTGCTGTATCCCTCGCTGGAGCGTGTGCGACAGCAGTGCAGTGTGTCGCTTCTGGAAGCTGAATTGCTGACATCGGCTGCCGCGCCGATTGTGCTGCTGCGAGCGGTGCAGACTGAGGTTGCAGCCAGTGTTGCGCCGGGGAATCCCTGTATCGGTGTCATGCTGCCGTATACCCCGCTGCATCATCTGCTGATGGCTGAACTGAATTTTCCGGTAGTGGCGACCAGCGGCAATGTGTCTGACGAGCCAATCTGCATTGATGAGTCTGAGGCGCTGAAACGACTGGCGGGTATTGCTGATCTGTTTCTGGTGCATGACCGGCCGATTGTGCGGCAGGTGGATGACTCCGTCGTGCGCGTCATCGCCGGGGAAACCCAGATTTTGCGGCGCGCGCGAGGTTATGCGCCCCTGCCGGTGATGGTTCATCAGCCGCGATGCCGCAATCGTGTTTTTCGGAAGTGCTGGCGGTGGGCGCCCATCAGAAAAACACGATTGCGGCATCGCGGGGTGAACAGGTATTTATCAGCCAGCATATCGGTGATCTCGATACGCTCGAATCCTTTGAGGTTTTTCGCCGCACCATCTGTGACTTTGAGACGTTGTACGACTGGCATCCACAAATGGTCGCGTATGATCTGCACCCGGATTATCTGCCGACGCAGTATGCCAGTGGTTTGCCGGAACCGCGTCTGGGTGTGCAGCATCATTATGCCCACGTGCTGGCGTGTATGGCTGAGAATGAACTGGCTGATGTGCCCGTGCTGGGCGTGTGCTGGGATGGCACAGGCTACGGCACGGATGGCACGATCTGGGGGGGAGAGTGGCTGCGGGTGACAGCGGATGGGTTCGAACGAGCCGCGTATCTTCGCCCATTCAGTCTGCCGGGTGGTGAACAGGCCGTTCAGGAACCCCGGCGCAGCGCTCTGGGACTGCTGTACGAACTCTATGGCGATGCCGTCTTTGCGGAAATGCCTAATCTTGCGCTGGCCCCGTTGCAGAGTTTTACAACCCCACAGCGACATATTCTGCGCTCCATGCTCCGGCATCACTTCAACGCGCCTGTGACATCGAGCATGGGACGTCTGTTTGATGGGGTGGCCGCACTTCTGGGGTTGTGCCAGCAGGCCAGCTATGAAGGTCAGGCCGCGATGGCGCTTGAATTTGCCGCTGATGCCTCGGTACAGGCGTACTATAACTTTGTGTTTGACCCTGCCGACAGCGTGATGGATTGGGGGCCGCTGCTGGGGAGTATTCTGAATGACCTGCGTCGCGGAACCCCGGCCGGTGTGATCGCTGCAAAATTTCGCAACACGCTTACGGAAATGATTGCCACTGTGGCCGGCTATTTTGGCGAACAGAACGTCGTGCTGACCGGCGGCTGCTTTCAGAATCGTTACCTGACTGAAAAAACAATTGAACGCTTACGCGCGGGTGGCTTTACCCCGTACTGGAACCGGCAGGTTCCGCCCAACGATGGCGGGATCGCACTGGGGCAGGTGATGGCAGCGGCGCGCGAATACCGGAGAAACGGATCATGTGTTTAGCGATACCCGGCAAAATTCTGAGTATTATGCCTGCGGATGAAAGCTTTATGCGCACTGGCAAGGTGAGCTTTGGCGGCATCGTCAAGGAGGTCAACCTGGCTTATGTGCCGGAAGCTGTCACCGGTGATTACGTGATCGTACACGTCGGCTTTGCCATCAACAGGCTGGATCAGGCTGAGGCTGAGACGGTGTTCAGATATCTGGAACAGATCGGCGAGCTGGACGAGCTGCGAGGCAGCGATCATGAAGTTTATTGACGAGTATCGCGACCCGGCCCTCGCGCAGGAGTATGCCCAGGCCATACATGCCCTGACATCTCGTCCCTGGACGATCATGGAAGTCTGCGGCGGCCAGACACACGCGATTGTGAAGTTCGGCATTGATGAGCTTCTGCCGGACGAAATCACCCTGCTGCACGGTCCCGGCTGTCCGGTGTGTGTGACGCCGGTGGAACAGATCGATAAAGCGCTGGATATTGCGGCGCGCCCGGATGTTATTTTCACTTCCTTCGGCGATATGCTGCGCGTCCCCGGCAGCACAACCGATCTGCTGGCGGTGAAGGCAAGCGGCGGGGATGTGCGCATGGTGTACTCACCGCTGGATGCGCTGAAGATTGCTGCGGCTAACCCGGATAAACAGGTTGTATTTTTCGCTGTCGGGTTCGAGACAACAGCCCCGGCCAACGCGATGGCGGTTTATCAGGCCCGGCGACAGGGTCTTGAGAATTTCTCCATGCTGGTTTCGCATGTGCTGGTCCCCCCGGCGATTGAGGCCATCCTTTCATCGCCCAACTGCCGCGTGAACGGTTTTCTGGCGGCGGGACATGTCTGCACAGTGGTTGGCTTTGAGGAGTATGAGCCGCTGGCGGAGCGATATCACGTTCCATTTGTCGTTACCGGGTTCGAGCCGTTGGACATTCTTCAGGGCATTTATATGGTTGTCAAGCAGCTTGAAGAGGGCCGGGCCGAGGTCGAAAATCAGTACAGCCGGGCGGTGCAAAAGGCTGGCAATATCCCGGCGCAGGATTTGATTCGGGAAGTGTTTCAGATTACCCCGCGTAAATGGCGCGGTATTGGGCTGATCCCGCAGAGCGGTCTGGGATTGCGCCCGCCTTACGACTCGTTCGATGCAGAGCAGCGCTTTCACGTCAGCGACAAACAGGTCGACGAATCGACAGAGTGCATCAGTGGGTTGGTTTTGCAGGGGGTCAAAAAGCCGCTGGACTGTTCCGCATTTGGAACTCGCTGCACGCCAGAACAACCCTTAGGGGCTACGATGGTTTCTGGCGAAGGGGCCTGTGCTGCCTATTATCGTTACCGCCGCAATGGTAAGGCTTAGGAGGTGGCCTGGATGCCGAACACAATCCTTGTCACTTATGCCAGCCGTACAGGTTCCACGATTGGCGTGGCCGAAGCGATTGGCAAGACGCTGGCTGAACATGGCGCGCAGGTCGAAGTTCGTCCGATGACAGATGTTAAAGACCTGTCATCTTACTGCGCGGTGGTAGCTGGCAGTGCCATCCAGAAGAAGCAGTGGCTTCCTGAAGCGATGCAATTTGTGCGAACGCATCAAAAAGAATTATCACAGAAGCCATTCGCGGCATTTCTGGTATGTATGACACTGGCACTCAAAAACGAACAATGGCGGAAAGACGCAAAAGTTGAAGACTGGCTGGCCCCGGTGAGGGACTTGGTCACACCTGTAAGCGAAGGTTTGTTTGCCGGGGCGCTGGACCTTAGCAAAGTTCCGTCGTTCAGTGACCGGATGAAGTTCCGTATCTCCGTCCTGACTGGGGTATGGTCGGAGGGCGATCACCGTGATTGGGATGCCATCCGTGCCTGGGCAGGTGCTTTGTGGATGACACTTCCCGTATAAAACCCGGTCAGGATTGGACGTGTTGAAAGAGGAGAATATGTCCACAAATTCGCAGATCAACCGCGCTGTCCGGTACTTTGCGGCACTGGTATCCGTGCTAACCGCTGTCATCTACTTCCTGATCGCCTTCAATATGGTGTCTGTGCTGGATACCCCCGCAGACCAGATTTTCGGTTTTCCGGCAGGGGCCGCATATCTGCTGGGAGCGCTGCTGCTTGTCGCAGTGAACCGACGTCCGGTCTGGATTCTGGGGGCCTTGCTGCAAGTCTTTGTCATCTACATGTACTTTAATCTCGCGTCGCGGCGGTCTCCTGACTTTGAGTTCTGGGGAGTCATACTCAGAATCCCACAGTTGATGATTCTTGTCGCGCTGGTGTATCTCGCAGGCCAGTCGTCACCGGCACAACTGCGCGGGGACAAAAATAATGCGCAAATTCGAAACGAATATGGATAGTGAAACGCTTTCCCCCCCGCAGCGCGTGGCCGAGGTTGTCTTTGCGGTTTGTATGCTGCTGCTGGCTGGCTTTCTGGTGCGTCACCAGACCATGAATACAGGATTTTTCACGGCTGGATTTGGCACATTAGAGATGATCTGCCTCTATGTGCCGCTCCTGCTTGGTATCATCCCGCTGGTTGTGCGCGCCTGGACGGGTCAGCGTAACTTGGCCCGCCCGTTTGAAGCTGCCTCCAGCCTGCTTCTGGGGATTGGTTCGTTATGGCTGGTGGTCGTCTTTCCGCTTAACTATGTCCATCTGGCCGATGCGCTGCCTAACGCGCTGCGCTTTATGCTTGCCTGGGTGACAGACGGTATTGGCAGAGCGGTGTTGATTCTCCAGGTCATTATCGGCCCTGTCTCAGCGCTGCTGACGATCCTGAAATATCGATCCATGCGGCAGGCGGAATTGGAATCATGGCTTAAGCGGCAAGTTCAATGAGTGTAAAGAAGCCGGGCCGTTACTCAAAACCGAGAGCATCGCCACAGACATTCCCGGCATTACCCGATACACAAAGCTCTAGTGTTAACAACTTACGAGGGGAACCCAGAACCATGACCCATCCTGACTTCAGCCTGACCTGCCCGATCCCGATTTCGCGGTATCCGCAGGTACTTCTGGCACACGGCGGCGGCGGACGGTTGATGCACAGCCTGATCGACAAAATGTTCGCGCCCACGTTTGACCATCTGGCGCAGCATGATGGTGCGGTGATGCAGTTGGGCGATGTCCGGCTGGCGTTTACGACGGATTCATATGTCGTGCGCCCGCTGTTTTTCCCCGGTGGTGATATCGGACAGATGGCGGTACACGGCACAGTCAATGATCTGGCGATGTGCGGTGCGCGCCCACTGTACATCAGCGTCGGTGAAGATGAGCCAGTCGCCGCGCGCTCGCCCGG
>CAZKIB010000191.1:0-7795 GCA_964552425.1 uncultured Anaerolineaceae bacterium
GCATAACGGCGCACAAAACTATATCATGGGTAAGAAAATCGTTAATTTCAGGGTGTAGATGCGAGATCAACTGTGGCCGATTTATCCAGCCTTTCCCTCCAAAATCAACTTCTGACACAGGAAGTCAAGCGCCGTGTGGACCAACTGGCGGCGATCAATACTGTCGCCGGGACCGTCAGCCAATCGCTGGACCTCGATGAAACTCTCAGCACCGCGCTGGCGGTGGTTCTGGAAATTGTTAAGGCAGATGCTGGCGGGATCAGCCTGATTGATGATGAGGCGCAGGAAGTCGTCATTCGCGCCCAGCACGGCTGGACCCGCAGTCTGGATGAACGGCCCATCCGCGTCCCGATTGGCAAGGGAATGTCGGGCCGGGTGCTGCGAGCGAACCAGGCCATACTCGACAACAACCTGGATGGCAACGATGAGCTGGCTGTGCCAAGTTTTCTGGAAGAGGATTTCCGTTCGATTGTAATGGCCCCCATGCACGCGCGCGGGAAAATCATCGGCATACTCAGCATCATGAGCAGCCATCCCAACAGTTTCGAGAGCGACATCATCGGCGTATTACAGGCCATTGCGGACACGATTGGGGTGGCGCTCAGCAATGCCCAGCTTCATGAAACCACACTGGAAAACGAGAATAATCTCAAAGCGATTCTTGACTCCACCACGGATGGGATCATCGCCACCGATCAGAAAGGTCGTATCCGGCATATCAATGAGCAGGCCCAAAGGCTGTTCGCTATCCGGCGCGGTGAAGTGCTGCAAACGCCGTTACGCGAAATTCCGATTGATCCCCATGTGCGCGACCTGCTGCTGCGGGCGCTGGAAACCCGGTCCGAAGAACTCGAATCCTTTGAAGTCACACTCGACAGCGGGCCAATTCTTTCGGTCACGGTGTCACCCATTCGTTTTGAGAAACAGGTCGAACAGGATGGCCCGGCTGACGGCTGGGTGATCGTGTTTCGGGATGTCACCCTGCGGCGCAAAGCGGAACTGGCGCGGGCGCAGTTTATCGCGGCGGCAGCCCACGATATGCGCAGCCCGCTGGGAGTCACCATCAACGCGCTCAAGCTGCTTGAAAGCATGATCGAAACGACGGATAAGACAGTCGATGAACTGATCGGCCTGGCGCTGAACGGCGTGGACCGCTTGCAAGCGCTCATTGATGATGTGCTGCGGTTGGAACAGATTGAAGGCGGCTACGGCATCGAGCCGGAAGTTGTAGACCTCGCCGGTCTGCTGCGCGAGGCCGGGCGCCAGGTGAAACCCGTGATGGATGCCAATGGTATTGAACTGGGAATTGAGCTGGAAGATAACCTGCCTGCCTTGCAGATTGACCGCCAGTTGGTCAGCCGCGCAGTCCTCAATTACCTCGATAACGCAGCCAAATACACCGGCGAAGGCGGCCATGTCACGCTGCGCGCCTTTGCGAAAGGCCCCATGCTGCACATTGAAGTTTCAGATGATGGTCCCGGCATTCCCCCGCAGGAGCAAACACGCCTGTTTGAACGCTTCTATCGCGCCCCCGCAACCCGCGCGGTACAGGGCACAGGTTTGGGCCTGGCAATTGTCAAGTCGATAGCCCGCGCCAACGGGGGTGACGTGTATGTGCGCAGCAGCCCCAATCAGGGCAGTACCTTTGGCCTGACGCTGAAATGCCGCCCCGATCAGGATATCGTCAAAGGGTAATGGCCGAGCGCACCTGCCGGGCGATCTGCGCAAAGGCATCTGTATAAATGTCACTCAATGCACGCGGGCGTGGCAAATGGACCGGCACATCGGCTGCAAGCTGGCCGGGGCGCGGCGTCATCACCAGCACACGGTCTGAAAGCAGCACCGCTTCGTTAATATCGTGCGTGACCATCAACACGGTAGGTTTGTGCCGCGCCCACATCCGCAGCAGATCGAAGCTGATCTGCTCTCTGGTCAGCGCATCCAGCGCCCCAAAAGGTTCGTCCAGCAGCAGAAGCGCCGGTTCCTGAATCAAAACACGGCCCAGGGCAGCGCGCTGTGCCATCCCCCCCGAAAGCTCACCGGGGTACGCCAGCGCAAAATCCACCAGCCCAAGCGCGGGCAGCAGCGTTTCCACCGCCGCATAACGCCGGGGCTGATCCACACCCGCCAGTTCCAGCGGTAGTGCAATATTGTCGCGCACGGTGCGCCAGGGCATCAGGTTCGCATCCTGAAACATCATCGCCACACCGGCCATTGGTTCTGTAATGAGCTGATCGTCCAGGTACGCTTCACCCTGCCGGGGGGCTTGCAGGCCTGCCAGAATGCGGATCAAAGTGCTTTTGCCACAACCGCTTGGCCCAACCAACGACACAAAGGTCCCCGTTTCGACAGTCAGCGTGATCGGGCCAAGTGCCGGGAGTTCATCCCCTCCCGGCGTCTCATAACTCATACTCAGATTACGGACCTTGATCCGCACAGGTCAGCGCTCCAGTTGTTCCACAAACGTATTGGTGTAGGCCCCGGTCAGGTCAATCGGATTTTCGAGAAACCCCATTGTCACCAGAATATTCTGCGTTGTCTCCCACGATTCCAGGTCCGCCAGCCCCAGATGGTCCGCATCCCACATTTCAATCGTATTCAGCAGGACATCAAACTGCACCAGCGCATCATTGCCAAGCTGCTCACCCAGACGCTGGCGCATGGCGGCGCGGCTCTCGGCTACCGCTTCACGATCCGGTTCCGTCAGCAGGAATTCAGCCTGCCGGGCGGCTTCAGTTTCCAGCGCGGCTGCCAGTTCAGCAGTGACCAGACCTTCCACATGCGCGCCACTCAGGAGAAATGCCTCCGCCGGATTATTGATCGTGTCACGCAGCCCCCGGTCAAATCCATCAACGACAACCTGCACAAATTCCGGATCATTTTCGATAGTCGCCTGATTCGTGACCACGCCGTTCGATACCATGTCCGCCACCTCAGACACCGTGAACAAACGAACACCTGTCAGGGTTCCGCAGTCATTCGCTTCGGCACGGCGCTGGATTTGCAGGGGTTCATTATTGCTGTAGACTACCGCCGCTTCGACCCTGCCCACACAGACAGATTCTGGCGCGGTAAAGTCAATCGGCTCCAATTGAATATCACTTTCGGTCAGCCCTGCGGCGTCCAACAGCGCGATCAGGCCGCTGTAGCTGGCCCCAAAGCGCCCCGGAATGCCCACTTTGCGCCCGACGAGATCGGTGACAGAAGCAATATCGCTGCTTTCCGGGACGACAATGCCAATCGGATACTGCTGGAACCATTCGTACACCGACACCACAGGCCGCTCATTCGCCCGCGCCTGGATGACCTGCTCACCACTGATAAACCCGAATTTGAGCTGATCCGCCGCGATGAGGTTCACGCCGTCCGGTTCCAGTCCATATTGCAGGGTAAAGGAAATGCCCGCGTCCGCGAAGTAGCCCTTTTCAATCGCCACATACAATGGCGAAAACTGCACGTTGGGCACAAAGGTCAGAAAAAAGGTGTGTTCTTCCGGTTGGTCCTGTGCCTGCAAACCGGACCAGCCAGCCATCAGGAGTATCACCAGAACGAGTGTGAAGTTGCGAAACGTTTTCATCAATGCCTCCTCGTAGATTAAGCCAGATCAACGTCGATTAACGCGCCGCTGCCAGGCCAGAACGCGCCATTCAAGCACAGTGACCAGCCCATACAGCAGCCGCGCGATCAGCGCCAGTGTAATCACCGCCACCAGAACCAGCGGTGTATCAAATTGATTGCGGGCCAAAGTAATCAGAAAACCCAGGCCGGCGTTAGCGCTTATGAATTCCCCGACCACCGCGCCAATCACGGCCAGCGTCGCGCTGATTTTTAGCCCACCGATCAGCACGGGCATGGCTGCGGGAACTTCCAGTTTGATAAAAGTCTGCCAGTGTGTGGCCCGCTGAGAACGCATGAGATCACGCAGGTCCTGTGGTACACCGCGAATACCCACCACTGTGTTCATGAGGGTCGGGAAAAAGACGATCAGCGCGCTGGTGACAATCTTGCTGGTTGGCCCGCTGCCGAACCAGATCACCAGCAGCGGCGCGTAGGCGACAATGGGGGTGGACTGCAAGCCGATGATGATGGGAGCCAGCGATTCTTCCAGCAGCGGGCTGCGGGCGATCATATAGCCGAGCAGAATGCCGCTGCTCACACCAACTGCTAACCCCGCCAGCACAGCGGACAGCGTGACCTGGGTATGCGTCCACAGGCGGCCATCAAGCAGCACTTCATAGAACTTCTCGATCACGGCAAGAGGCGGCGGAATGATAAAGGTCGGGTATATCGCCAGGAAAGTGATCAGCTGCCACAGCAGCAGCACAGCCAGCATCACCAGAACCGGGGCCAGCCGCCGAAGCAGTCTGCGATTCTGAGGCGAATAGACACTGTGTTTTAGCAGCGCATCGCGTGTTTGAAGGATGGTGTTCTGCATAAAAAAACCCCACTGCACGGTTGAAACCAGCGGGGCAAAGGGAACACAAAGTGGTGGTGCTGACCCGTGTCAGACCACAACTGCGTATTGGGAATACGCAATATCAACTTCCCGTAAGTGCCATCGCACAGACAGGTCGCCAATATACACCTTCTCCCATCCAGACTATAACTGTCGGCTCTGGACTTGCACCAGATCCACCGGCATGACCATTGTCATGACGCATTCTCAGATTGCGAGAATGACACGGGTCGCGGGCTTGGCGCAGCTTGCGCCCTACCGCCGATCGGGAATTTCACCCTGCCCCGAAGGTTGTTTATTCAGATGTGATTTGAGTATAGCAGGTTTCTGTCAGAATCCCACAGGAATTATGGCATGTGGTCGCCCGCCGGCAGGGTGAAGAAGAAACGCCCTCCACCCTGTTTCGAGTTACCTTCCGCCCAGATGCGTCCGCCGTGTGCCTCAACAATATGTTTGCAGATCGCCAGCCCCAGGCCGGTTCCTTCGCTCATCGAACGCGAGGTGTCCACCTGATAGAAGCGTTCAAAAATGCGCTGCGTAAATTCGTCCGGTACACCAGGGCCGTTGTCGCTCACATTGACGACAATTTCATCCCCTTCCTGGCGCGCACCTACTGAAATGGTTTCACCTGGTGGGGACCATTTAATGGCGTTATGAATCAGGTTCACCAGCACGCGCCGGATTTTGTCACTATCGCACAATGCCACCAGCTCTTTGGAAACATCGTGGACAATTTCCAGTTCCTTGGTATCGCTCTGATCCAGCATCCGCTCAATGGCATCCTCGACAATATCCACGAGAGGAACCTCCACCATGCGCATAATCGCCTGACCGGACTCGATCATTGAAAGATCAAGCAGTTCCTCGGCCATCCACAACAGGGCATCCGTCTCGCGCGCGATGGATCGCAGTGAATTGATACTTTTCTTGCGTTTGGGCTTTTCTGTCTCAAGAAACAGGTCGTCAATAATCAGGCGAATATTGGCAATCGGCGTGCGCAGTTCGTGCGAAATATTGGCAACCATATCCCGCCGCGCCCGGTTCAGGCGCACCAGTTCCGTAATATTTTCCAGGGCCAGACAAATGAAGGTATAGTCATCGCGGACAATCACCTGAGCGCGCACCCGGTACACCTGATCCCCGATTCTGACCTGTTCTTCCAGGGCTTCTTCCCGGTTGATTAAGGTATCTTCCACCATCGAAGCCAGTTCCGGCACACCGGTGACGGTCAATAAAGCCTCGCCAATCGGCCTCTGACGCTGAAAGAGCGCCTCTGCCTCGTTATTGATGGCGATGATTCTGCACTGTTCATCCATGACGATCAGCGCGTCATAGGCGCTGTTTGCCATCGTCAGCAGGAGCGCCTTAAGATAGGCGGATTCGCGTTCCAGTTCGACAATCCGCTTTTCGAGTTCCTCAACAGGTCGTTGATGAGATTGAAAGAGGTTCATAATCCTGACCTCGATTTTGCTAAATGGGGTAAACGAATGGAAAGCAGCGCCAGACCGCTGATGAGCAGGCCCATACCGAACAGAGCCGGTATGGTGAGGGTTTCACCGATCACAATCACACCGAGCAGCCCGGCAGTCAGCGGCTCCGCCAGCGAGAGTGTCACTGCTGTTGCGGCCAGCACAACCGCCAGACCGCGCGCGAAAAGCACATACGCCAGGGCAGTCGTGACCAGCCCCAGATGCAGCACCACCAGCCATCCGCGCGGCTCATCCAGCCAGTGAACGCCGGTGATGAGCAGCAGCGGAGCCAGCACAAGCGCGCCGAGGCAGAAGACCACCGCCATCACCGCGTCTGGCGGATAATGTGCCAGAAGTCGCTTGCTGTACAGAGCGTAAAGCGCATAGGACAGGCCCGCGCCGAAGGCGAGAACAATGCCCATAAAATCAACCTGAGCCTGTGTACCCGGCAGGGTCAGCAGCGCGCAGCCCAGAATCGCCAGGATGGTCGCCATCCACCAGCGCTGATCCGGCTTCTCAGCATTCAGCCACCACGCCAGCAGGCCGGCAATAATCGGTGCGCTGCCGATTCCAACAATGGTTCCAACTGCCACCCCTGTGCGGGACACCGCTCCAAAAAAGCACAGTTGGTAGGCTGCGATGGCCGTGCCGGTTATCAGAGTGGGTTTGAGGGGCCAGGTGTTCAGGCGGAGGGCGGTTCCGCGTGCAAACACGATCATCAACAAGGCTACCCCACCCACTATCAACCGCAGCGCGCCCACACTAATGGGGTCTGCGTCGTCGGGGGCCAATGCCTGGGCGGTGCCGGTAGTGCCCCACAATACAGCGGCAGCCAGCACAAACAACGTTCCGCGCCCGCTCTCAGAAGGTAGCATCGTTTCGATCCGCTTCGTTACGATCAGCTCGTTACCGGCTGTCATTATAACCGAAGCGATCTAGCCTTCGAAACGGTAGCCGACGCCTCGCACCGTGACAATCCGGGCGGGGTTCGATGGGTCATCCTCGATTTTTTCGCGCAGCCAGCGCACATGCACATCGACGGTACGCTTGTCGACAAAATAATCGTAGCCCCATACTTTCGTCAGGATCAGATCACGCGAAAGCACCGCGCCCTTGTTACGCATCAGTTCCGCCAGCAGATCAAACTCCTTGTTGCTCAGTTTGATCTCCATTTCCTGCTTGAAGAAGCGCCGGCCCGTCAGGCTCAGACGCAAATCATTGGAGATCATCTCATCCTGCGGCACAGGTCGCCCTGGTGCGCGGCGCATGACCGCTCGCACACGCGCCAGAAATTCGCCCAGGCTGAACGGCTTGACAATATAATCGTCCGCGCCACTTTCCAGCCCAACAATTTTGTCCACTTCTGTACCGCGCGCCGTCAGCATGATAATGGGGATATGCGCCAGTGAAGTATCGTGCCGCACGATCCGGCAGATGCTCAGGCCATCCAGACGGGGCAGCATAATGTCCAGAATGATGAGGTCCGGGTGATCCGAACGAATTTTATCCAGGCCGTCCTCGCCGTCGGTAGCGGTAGTGACTTTGAACCCCTCATCCTGCAATTTGGCTCCCAGGTTACGGAGCAGCGTTTCTTCATCTTCAACGATCACGACTTTTGACATCGTTTGTTCTTTCGAGTCCGTTGATAAACTGCACTATCGAGGAGAATATCAAAGTTATGCTAAGAATGTGTTAATGATCGGAAGAAAAGTTCTTAACATTACAGGTCGCGAACAGCCCGAACCCCGTCGATAGTGGTCGCAGCGCGGACGGCATTCCGAATCGCCTGAGTCACAGCCTCGGCTGCGAAGGCCCCGATCACACTCACGTTGGCGGGAATTTCCCCCGTTGCAACCGCAAACATGGTGTC
>CAZKIB010000191.1:7816-12593 GCA_964552425.1 uncultured Anaerolineaceae bacterium
CCATCGTACATGGTATGGGCCGGGTTGATGACACGGGCCACACCGCTGTTCGCCATTTGCGCCACTTTGTTGACATGCTCTTTTGACAGGCGCGCGTTGGTCGCCACGACACCGATCACCGTGTTATCACGTCCTGGAGACTGAACGGCGCGCGCGGCAGGGCGCAGGGCGTCCAGCATCCCGACAAACTGGCTGCTCTCAGCATCCTTCCGCAGGCCCGCCAGAATCTGACCATGTTCGTCCAGAACATCGCCCACCGCGTTTACAGCGACCAGCGCGGCCACCACCAGATCATCGTCAATTTGCAGGCAAGCCGAGCCGATACCGCCTTTGGTAGCACGTTCGTTGCCGTGCATCGCGCCGATGCGACAGCCTGTGCCCGCCCCCACTGATCCCTGTTCGACAGGCCGGTCACTGGCGTTCAAAGCCGCCGCATAACCCATCCCCGAATCGGGCCGGATACCCTGCTGGCCTACCGTCAGATCAAACAGGATCGCCGCCGGCACAATGGGGACGATGTAACCCGCGCCACTCTTATAGCCTGAACCGCGCTCTTCGAGGAATCGAACCACGCCATCCGCCGCTGAGAGACCGAAGGCGCTGCCCCCGGACAGCAGAAAAGCATTTACGGTTTCGACATGATGAGCGGGACCCAAAAGATCGGTTTCGCGGGTTCCTGGCGCACCGCCGCGCTGATCGACCCCGCCGATAGACCCCGGTGGGCATAAGACAACAGTGCAGCCGGTCCCACCTTCGAGATGGGTCGCGTGCCCGACCTGAATACCGTTCACCGCAGTGAGCGTATTATTCTTCATCTTCGTCGTCATCCAGGTCAAAGACGATCTGGTCGTGATCGCTGCTCAGGCGAGGCGGCGGGTCAGGAAACAGGATCGACAGGGCCAACGCTTCGTATTCAGGGCGCACCAGAACCTTGATTTCACCCAATCGTCCGATATGAATACCCATCGCACTGGCTCCCGGCTCCTGATAGACAAGCGCATGGATGCCTTCGGCGAGGAGCCGCCCCGCGATGATATGGGCTTCGTGGAAGCTGTAAGTAATCAGCACAGTAACCCAATCGGGCTGGTGGCGTGACGAAATGGCTGTTTCTTCAGTCATCCTGCAAATTGTAACCGCTAACAGGTGGACATGCTATTTCGATTGTGCGCCGCTTATATGAAACAGAATTGGCAAGCTGGGAATAGACTTAGGTTGAGTTATCAAACGGTATAATTTCAGTTAATAAAATTTCAGATACAATCAGGAAAAACGTTGTGTAATACAAAATGTCCGCCACTATTAAGCACCTTGACATAAAAACTAATCAACAGCCCGGCCTGCGTAAAAATGATTTGCATTATTTGCTTGACACCCACAACTACGACGAACTTATCCAGCTTTTGCGTGACAGGCAGACTGCCGGACAATCTGATGAAAATCGTGTACTGGAAAGTCTGATCGCCGCCACGATACAGATTTCCGTCGCGTGCGCCGAAGCGCAGGATGAAGTGAACTGGCATGACAAAGCCCTCTCGAATGCCCGGCAGCGGCAGAACCTGCTGTCCGAGCTGCTCGGCAGAATTCTCGACTGCGTGGAAAATCCGGCAGAACGGCCTGCCCTCCCTCCCCTCATTTTGCCCGGTGAGGCGAAAGACACATCCGATCTGGATGGAGACGAATTAGAATCGGCTCACCATTACCGCCTGTGGCAGCGATTTCAAAGTCTGTTCAGACCCCACCTCGACATTGTGCGAGATCAGGTCCTCCCTCCACATGTGGAAGACGCTGCGCTGACCACACTGGCGGCTCTCACGGTCCTGATAGATCGGCAAGAGAGCCAGCCGGTTCTGGTGGCGTACTGCCTGGGGCCATTTGAGATCGCCATCAATGACCGGCTCATTACCGATCTGGGCAGCAGGAAAGGCAAACTCATCTTCAAATACCTGCTCCTGCATCGCGAACAGCGGATACCCAAAGAAATGCTGATGGATACTTTCTGGCCGGATGCAGAGCCGGCTGCCGCGCGCAATAACCTGAATGTCGCCATTTATAGTTTGCGACGTGCCCTGCACACTGACGACAGCGAGTTTTCGCATATCCTGTATGAGGATGATTTTTATTTTCTCAACCCTGAAATGACGGTCTGGGCAGACTTTGAGAAGTTTCTGGAATATGCCGAATCCGGAAAGCAGCTGGAATACAGCGGCGAAATAACCAGCGCATTTCAGCATTTCAGCGCAGCGGAAACGATTTATCACGGGCGGCTCCTCGAAGAAGACCTGTACGAGGACTGGCTCAGTGCGCACCGGGAGATGCTTCAGAACACCTATCTGGACATTCTCGAACGGATCGGCCGGTATTACTTTGAAAGACGCGATTTTGCGGCCTGTATTCACATGTGCAGCAAAATCCTCCAGGTTGATCCATGCCGGGAGGATGCCCACCGCCGGCTGATGCAGTGTTACACCGAGCAGGGCCAGCACTACCTGGCGCTGCGGCAGTATCACCTCTGCGCCGATTCTTTGCGCAAGGAACTGGACACAATCCCCAGTCCCCAGCTTGAGCAGCTTTACCAGGAAATCCGCCGCAAAACGACCTTATAACCCTGCACCAACCTGCAATTAATTTTTAACCCCATCAGCATTTAGCGCCGCATAATTTCAGATTAAGTGTGCGATGGTTCACTTTAAGCACCGTACGGTTGAAAGACAAATCGTCAAAAGCCCATGTAAGGAGAAATGAGATGCCTGGGAAAATTGAAGGATTTGGCTTCGGGACCAATACCGGCAATGTTACTCTAGCTGTCCAGGATCCTGCCGGCTTCCAACCAGAAACTTTGAGCATTCAAAGGGACGATGCCTGGGAAGTGATAGTGAGTTGGGATGTTCCCAATTTATTCTGGATGGCCGATCCACACTACCAATGGGTGATTACACTCTACCTGGAATCACTCGGTCATGCTTTTGAAGGTATGCCTGTTAAGCCGGAAACAAAGTTGACCAATTCTGAACCGGTTGTTTTGGGTAGACGATCATATGAGAAGCGTATCCCTATCCCTGCCGCCAATGACCCGCTCATGCCGCCTGACTTTGTCGCAGGGACATATAAGCTCACCGCAGTGATTACCGCTGAAGAAATGTTTACTGCTACTCCTCAACCGATCCCGTATGCGGGCTTTGTCGAGGGGCCGGTGCTGCAGCTCTACGATCCTGCGTAGCCAGGTAAATCGATTGTTCAACGCTGGCCTCCCACTGAGGCCAGCACCTTTTCAGACAGTCCACTATGGTGAACCAGGAGGCGGATATGTCATCGCGGGTTGGAGCAAGTAGCAGCATGGATGACCTGACAACCATCAAAGGAATTGGCGTGTCCCGCCAGATTTGGCTTCAGGAGCGATTTCACGTGAACACCTTCGCCGATCTGGCAGCGCTTTCGGCGGATACGCTTGAAGCGCAGCTCAAGGCCGAAGGGAAACCAATCTCTCGCCAGACGATTGAAAGCTGGATTCTTCAGGCCGGGCAGCTAGCCCAGGAATCGGAAGATGAACCGGCAAAGCGTGAACCGGCCGTGCGGACAGAATGGCATCCCTTCGCAACCTTTGTGATGGAGTTTCAGCAGCGGATAATCGAACCTGAGACCGAGGAAGTCCAGATCACGACCCATTATCTGGAAAAGGACCGGACCAATAACCTGGAAACGAGCATCTCAAAAGAATGGCCCCAATTCGAGCAGGCGGCAATCTTCAACTGGATGCTGGCGCAAGTCAAAAAGGAGGCCCCAGAGCGAGCCAGTCTCATCGAAGCAGCGCAGCCCACGTCAAAAATCTCGTATCCGCAGCAGGAACCAGCACTGGCCGAATATCGTCAGGTCGAACTGCCGCAAGCCCAGTCTGTTCCAGTTCCGTCACAGAAACAGGCAGTTTTTAGTGACAAATTGGAGGCTATGCTGGCTAGAGTCCGGCAGATCAAGGCGGCCCAGGAAAAGACACGCACCGCCATCGCAGGCACGCACAATACAGAAATCAGAGTAGCGGATGCCGGAGCGACAGCAAAATCACCGGCAGAAGCCGAGCCTCAGTATCCTGAATTCAGTGAACAGTTACGGAAGGTGCTGGTGAAGGTTCAAAGTCTCGAAAGCCAGCACAGTCAGCCATTTCACTGAGATCAGTCGCTGCCGCCGGTTTCTCGGTCCACATCAATGGTCACATTGAACGCTGTGGGATCACCCGGCGTGCCCTCAGCTTCAAAGGTATGGTCATCAAAGTAAACACGGATAAAGTGATTGGCGCCGTCGCTGCCACGATAGGCAATCACATGTTCACCTTCCAGTTCAGGTAATGAGTGTAAAGCAGCTTCATCCAACAAGTCGGCCAGTTGTCCTGAGAAATAGACAAATTCTTCTTCAGGATGCTGCTCACGCTCTTTAGAGTAGCGCTTGCCCAACTTGTAGACCAGATCACCGTAGCTCATTCTAATTCTCCTACCCGATTCTTACGGATGACGAACGCAGCGTATCGCTGAGGAAATAGGGACCCTTTTGATTCAGGACGAAGGAAACACAGCGGTAATCAGCAGGATGTCATTTCCTGAAATATCCAAATCTTTGGTTGCGATAAAGATTTGATGAGGTCATTATACAGGTGTTTTAATTACACAAGATTAATGTTTCGTTGGGTTACAGGATGGGGTTAGGGGTGGAGGGGGACGAAAAAAGCGTGAGAGGGGAGAGCAGGAAGGGTGCGTTGGCAGCGGCGTACTCTCCCGCACCGTGTCCAGTG
>CAZKIB010000192.1:0-10119 GCA_964552425.1 uncultured Anaerolineaceae bacterium
TCGAAAGGCCAGTCCTTACGCCTTCTATCCCCAAACCTGAAGGTTGGGGTTTTACGGCGCTTTTTCGATAAAACCCGACAGCCTCATCATCGGTAAACAGGTAGACATGCTGCCCCGGCAGTTTCTCCAGCGTGAGTTCCATCATCTGGCGGGCAATGCCCTGCTGCCGGAACTGAGACTGAGTCCACACATCCACAATATAGGCGTTACCCACCCCATCGGAGAGCGCCCGCACCGTGCCGATGATGCGGTTCCCGGCCCAGGCAAAGCAGTTCAGAGCGCTGTTCTCAGCCGAAAGCCGGTACTGCTCCGGGGTGCGCCCATTGTCGAAATCATCGGCAGCCAGCGTGTCCTTCAATGCTGCCCAATCGATTCCGGTAAGGTCGAAGCTGTAGGTAATTTCCGTCATGCTCACCTGCCTCCTGTTTTCACGTATTCTGATGGAGCAACCGGAATGAGGCCCAACGGTGAGCAGGCGAATACAGCCTCTGAAATCAGAAATGGGTGCGACGAGCAGGGCCGCACCCATTCAGAAGATGATTATCCCGCGACAGGGGCCGCCAGATCACAGGCTCCCACAGTGGAGAGAAAATCCGCGCTCACCCAGCCCTGGGTGTTCTCAAAGATCACGCGGAACCAGCCGGCGTTGCGTTCTGTCGCCTTCCAGGTGGTGCGGTAAGGCAGCCGTGTCATGATCGGGGCGGTGGGGTCGGGCGCGCTGCGCAACCGAATGATGCGGGTGGTCGTCACCTGGCAGTTGCTCAGGGGAATCGCGTCCGGTGAGGGCATACTAATCATGACCCCGTTCATCAGCGGCACGCCCACGCCTTCATCCACACCCACCGTGCCTTCCACATCAGTGGTGGTGGTCGTCGTGGATGTGGTCGTCGTCCCAGCGGGGGTCGTCCCGGCAGTCGTGAAACTGGGGATCGGCGGCGCGGCGCTGCTGCCGGCCGACGGGTTGGGCGCATTCGGGGCGACAATCGGCTGGGCGCCATCGAGCGGCTGGTTCGTCACCGGGTCGAGGTGGTACACATCTTCCCGGCCTTTGTACCAGACGACGATATAGGGCGTGCCTTCGGATGTAAAGGTGTTCACCTGATATTCGCCAGTGGTCAGGCGCGAGATCACTACCGGACGACCATTCACCGGGTTCGTGCCGGTTCCGATAATGGCGTTGGCGCTGGTGGGAATTTCCCCATTGGCGGGCGCGCTGGCCGCCAGCACATCCGGCCCCGGCTGGTCATCCACACCCAGGACAATCACACTGTTCCCCTGCACAAAGATAGCAACCGGCGCGCCGCAGTCCCGGTGCGGGCGGGCGTTCACGCGGCCATCATCCAGAAAACAGGGCGACTGCACCAGCGCGTGGGCCGCCGTGACCGGCAGCAGGGCTGCGATCAGAGTCAGCAGCAGTAAGAATCTATTCCGTCTCATGAACCATCCTCCAGATCAAGACCTTGCCTCCAGCGCCCTATTATTGTCGCTCTTGCGCGGGATGTCAAAGAAAGCGTGGGGCAATCGTCAGTTATTCAGGGTTCTGATCTGGTACAGGCGGCCGTCTGCGAAGCCGCGTTTGCGATAATATTCGCGTGTGCCGATGGCCGAAATCACCGCCAGTTTTGCGTAACCGTGTGCCTGCGCGATTTCGGCGGCGCGTTCGATCAACTGCTTGCCCAGGCCCAGATGCTGCGCCACGCCCGGCGCGCTCTCGCCGATTTCCAGCGACTGGCCGTAGACATGCACCTCGCGGATCATGGCGGCCTGTTCCAGTTCCGGCGTGATGGCGGGTTCGGCAGGCAGCGAAAGGCGCAGAAAACCGGCGATTTCGCGGCTGGCGGTGATGTATTGCAGGAAGATTTCCTCACTGCAACTGGTGGTGTAATGCTGTTCGTCCAGATGCAGAACATCTGCCGTGACCTGCTGGTGGCGGATTTCACGGGCGCGGATGTCCGGGCTGCGCGTGCCCTGCCTTTTGAGTTCATCCTCGACGATCTGGCGGAAGTTGGTCAGTTGATTGCCGGCCACAATATCGGTGGAGGGAATATCGCGGATCACACGGGTCAGCCGGCAGTATTCCGGCGTGAGCCTGAAGGACTCGACCAGCACGCGCAGCAGTTCGTCATGGGTGTAGGGCCGCCACGAGCCGTCTTCGTAACGCTGCATCAGCTCGGCGCTTTCGATGAGCGAACAGGGGTAAACCTTCAACTCATCGGGGCGGAAGTCCGGGTCGGCGAACATGCGCCGGTAGTCTTCGATGTCGGCTTCGGGAGATGAGCCGTACAGGTTGGGCATCCAGTGGGCATGGATTTTGAAGCCGGCCTGTCGCAGCAGCTTAACAGCGCGCCGGGTGGCCGCGACATTATGCCCGCGTTTGTTGAGCCGCAGAACATCGTCGTTCAGGCTCTGGAAACCGATCTGCACTTTGGTGCAGCCCAGCCGCCGCACCCTCAGCACTTCCTCCACACTGATGTGGTCGGGCCGTGTTTCGATCACCAGCCCCACACAGCGGCAGTCTGCCGTTTCGTTTTCCAGATGAGCCGCTTCCAGTTCGTCCCAGGTGGCGAATTCATCCACCGGGGAGCGGGGCTGTTCGCCGCGCGCGATGCTTTCAGCCAGTTCATAGGAACGGCGCATTTCGTCGCGGTAGAGCGCCTGCACGGTCTGGTTGTAGCTGCGCGCCAGATCATTACCCATCAACTGGACATTGGCGGTGTTGCGGTCCGGGTGAAGCTGCGAAGCGTCCAGCAGGGCGGCCTGCACTTCGGCGCGGCGGTCCACACCGTTCCCAAAATCATGCAGCGCGTCGAAAGCCCGCCTGATAAACCAGATCTGATAGGTTTCCGGGTAAAACGACCATGTGCCCCCCAGGATAATCAGTTCGATTTTGTCGGTGGGATGGCCGGTGTTGTAATAGGTCAGCAGGCGTGTGTAGGTTTGCAGGTAGGGGTCAAAGCCGTTCTGTTCGGCCCGCTGCGCGCCGGGTTCATCCGAAAGGTAGCTCTTGGGCATCCGCACATCATTAGGGCAGAAGATGCACGTGCCGGGGCAGGGAAACGGCTTGGTGAGGATCGTCACCGGGGTGACGCCGGAACTTGTGCGCATAGGCTTGCGGCGCAGGCGCACCAGCACATTTTCATCAAACGCCGGTAAGCCCTGTGTGCCGGCCAGTTCGCGGTAGGCGTAGATCAGATCGCTGCGGCTGTACATGCCCCCATCGGGCCGGGGGTAGCGCCGCTGAAGCTGATTAAGCTGCTGCGGGGTCAGCGTGTCACGCGCGATGATCGCCTGTAACAGCGGGATCAACTGTGCGCGGTTGTGAACATCCAGTTCAAGGGTTAAGTTGGGTCGCATCACAATCACGGAATCTGATCAACGGTGTCCCCATTTTATCAGATCGTGATCGTGAAAAATATGTCAGTTATCGGTTTCCCGAACCGGCTGCTGTCGGAGTGCTTTGCCCAGAACGCGGGTCAGATCATCGGCGGCGATTTCCAGGCCCAGCATGTAGCCGTCATAAGTGCCGTTGGGATGTGATTCCGCACGAACACGCGCCTGATGGGCCAGTTCGTGCCAGCGTGTAAGCAGTTCCGTCAGTTCTTTGACCAACTCCGGTTCCATTACCAACCTCAAGCAATTATATTGTCGACGTGCGATCCGTTTTATTCAGGCGGGTTATTTTAAGAAGTACCCGCAAACTTACTCGAAGATGTCATCTGTATCGCGTTTCCGTTTACCCGGTTCGCCCTCCAGCTCGACTTCCAGGCCGCCCACCCAGCGCGCCGCCAGGTTGTAGGCAAAGGCCCAGAGGAGGCCGGCGATCCCACCACTGATGGTGGAAAACACGATGTAAGTCACATAAAAGATACACAACCCCACCACGCCAAAGGCAGTTAACGCATCCAGCATATCCTGGTTGGTTGAACCCGCAATGACCTGATCCGACCCGCTTGCGATAGAGGCTACACCCACCATCGCGCTTACGAAAACTGACTGTAACCCCACAAACAGTAAACCTGTGACAATCGACAGAATCAGCCCGACAATCGCGCCCACTTTGAAGGCAGAGTTCAGGCCAACGCGCTTAATGGTTATCATAATGCACAAATCTCCCACCATGCCGTGAGATATGCTGATTTAACGAGAATTTCAGTTTTGGCTGCGAAGCGATGGATTCCACAATAATGATATACCAACTTCGGCCCGAAACCTACCGGCGATCTGGCCGCATGGTCTTAACCCTGCCCTGTGCGCACAGGCTGTATTTGCCCTCGACAATCCGTTCCCGGCGGTTACAATCGGCCTCAGTGTCAATCTGAGTTGTGAGAATCAAGATGCGCCGTTGGATTGTGATGTGTTGTGGGGCGTTGTGGGCTGTGCAGATGGTGATGGCACAAACGGATGCGCTGATCGTCGAAAACACGCAGACCGTGACCCGGCTGGATGCGTTTGGTCTGGAACAGGTTTTCGCGGAAGGTACGCTGCTTAATCAGGGCAGCGACGCTTACACCAATATCAGCCTGCTGGCTGAAGTGTATGACGCGGACGACAACCTGATCGGCGAGGGTCTGGGGTATCTGGTGCTGGCCTGTGGCGAGGCACTGGTGGCAGATTTTACCTTGCAGCCCGGCCAGCATGAGGTGTTTTCCGCCCAGTTGGATATTTTCGAACCGGATGCCGTCATCGAGCGGGTGGATATTATCCCGCAGGCCGAGGCGGTGACACCCCTCGAACAACCTGAACCGGCGGAATTGCCAGGTGTGAGCCAGGTCAGTGACGCCGAAGTGGTCGAAGTGGAATGGATTGATGGCGATAATCTGCGTTTCAGCGCAGGCTGCTGGCGCAATGTGTATACCAACCGCGACTGGTACACCTATAACCTGAGCGGCGGCATCACCGAACCGGCGGCGCACCCGCAGGCGGACACCATCACCGGGCAGATGCGCGAGACGATCCGGCTGGGCGACCCGCTGATCTTTAACCGTTCCTTTTTCAGCTTTGCGCCCGGCGGCCGGCGGGCAGCCTACCAGACCGACCTGAACACGCTGGTCACGATTGAACCGGATGGCACGTTCCCGCGTGTGCTGTACGAAGCGCTGTTCAACATTACGCTGCAAGGCATTAACTGGCATAAAAACAGCGGCACATTTCTGGCCTATTATCACGGCGGTTATGGCGATGAGGTCATGTATCTGGTGGCAAACGCCGACGGGCGGCAGTTCAGCCAGCACCCCACCGCCACGCTGACCTCGCGCATTGTGCCGGGGTTCGCGGCCAACGGGCGCGGCGTGGTGATCGCCACCACCAGCCCGGAGGGTGTGACCGGCTATTTTCTGAAGCCCACCACCACCGATCAACTGATCCCCATGTTCGAGGCGGAACCCCCCGGCAACAACTGGCCCGCGCCCTTTTATGAAATTACCGAGGCGGGGGACCGCTGGATTTACATTATTCGCCCGGTAGAGGGCGAAGCGCGCCTGCAATGTTACAACCCGGACTCGCAGCAGCTTCATGATTACACCGCGCTGCCACTGGAACTGGCGACGGATGAACGCGGCTGGACATGGCTGTCGCCGGATAATCGCACACTGGCGCTGGCGGCCAACGGGGTCAACGGCGGCCTGTGGCTGATCGACCTGACACAGTTCCCGCCGTGCGCGTAACCACAGACCATCCGCCGGCAGGGGCGATTCACGAGTCGTCCCCGCGCTCATTCCGTGTGATCGAACTCGCGGCTTTTCTGCTGATCGCTGCGCTGGCCGCGCTCCTGCGGCTTGGCTGGCCGGGGGTGAATTCCTTCGCCTTTGATGAAGCCCGCCTCAGCCTGATCGCGCTGGACATGGCCCGCGCTGGCGAGTTCGCGCGGCTGGGGATGCCGTCGTCGGTAGGCGTGCCCAACCTTCCGGCGGCAGCATGGATTTTCAGCCTGCCCTATCTCGTTTCAGCGGACCCGCTGGTCGCCACCCAGTTCACCGGCGTATTGAGCCTGCTGGCATTCACCGGAACCGCGTGGCTGGCGCGGCGGTTGTGGGGATCATGGGTGGGAATCGCGGCGGCGCTGTTCATGGCGGCTTCGCCCTATGCCGTGCTGTATTCGCGCAGCATCTGGGCGCAAAATCTGCTGCCGGGGCTGGGGCTGCTGTGGGGCTGGACAGCGTATCTCGGCGCGGCGCAGCAGAAACGCTGGGCGATTGGCGCGCACATCTTCCTGACCGGCTTCATTTTTCAGGTGCATTTTGCAGGCGCGGCGCTGGTATTGGCGACGTTCTATTTTTTCGCGCGTTTTCGCTGGTGGCGAAATCTGTTTCCGGTACTGGTCGGCGGGGGACTGGCCCTGCTGGCGCTGCTGCCCTTCGCGCTGGAAGTGGCCTGCTGCCGGCCCGATATTCTCGACCAGTACCGCGCCGCGCTCGGCGGAGAGTCGCGGGTTGACCTGCACGCTTTCGCGCAGCTCGTTCAACTGGCACTGGGGCTGGACTGGGGCTTTTTGCTGCTCGGTGATTTGCAGCCGCCGGATTCCCGGTTTGTCGCTGTGTTCATGGCGGCGCTGCTGGCGGCGGGTCTGGTCAGCCTGATCGTCCGGGCGCGGCGAGACCGGGAAAAGCGCGTGATGGTGGAAATCCTGCTGGCGTGGCTGATCGCATCGCCGCTGTTTTTTGCGCGTCACAGCACCCCGGTGCTGATCCATTACCATCTGGCGGCGCTCCCGGCGCTGGCGCTGCTGGTGGGCCTGGGTGTGGATGCCTGCCGGCAGGCGCTGCCCCGCTGGCTGCCAGAGCGGTTGAAAACGCTCTCAAATCTCCCGATAGTGGGTCTGGCGCTGGTGGCTGTTTTCTGGACTGTTCAGCTTGTTCAAGGATTTGATGCGGCCGGGAAGGTGGAGACCCCCAACGGTCTGGGAACCCCGCTGATGTACACCCGCGCGGCGGCGTATGCCGTGCCAGCAGACAGGCCCGTTTTGTTTTTCACGCACGGCGATGATCCCAGCGTGGATGGTGAAGCGGCGGTTTTCGCGGCGCTGTGGTGGGGTCGGGATTACCGCATCATTCAGGGCGAATCGCTGCTGGTGCTGCCGGATGAACCCGCGTATCTGATGGCGAGCCTGCGCGCATTACAGGCCTGGGAGGAAATCGACGCGGCAGGGCTGGCGGTGGATGTGCAGCGGTCTGAGCGCCGCGAAGGAGCCAATCCCTTCGTCACCACGCTCTATGCGCCCTCCGCGCTGCTCGACGGTTTTACCCTGCTGGATGAATCGGTGCGCTTGCAGGATGGCACGCAGTTGGAAGGCTGGAAAGTTCGCCGGGTGGGGCCGCGCCTGCGCATCTCCACATTGTGGCGCGTGGTTGAGTCGCCACCAGCGGGCATCTACCAGCAGTTTCATCACCTGCGCGACGCAGCGACGCTGAACACCGGCCAGCCGCTGCATATTTCGGACGTACCCATCTCCGCGCCGCGCTGGCAGGTTGGCGACAGACTGGTGGTGATGGGTGATTTTTTCGTGGATGAAACGGGGCCGTTTTCGGTGGATGTGGGCCATTACACCCTGCCCGATTTGCAGCGCGTCGCGGGTCCAGATGGGCGCGAGGGGGTCATCCGCCTGGGACCCTTTGAGATTCCCCCGCGAGATGAATAGGAAGAGGGGCACAGTGTACCCCTCCATAACCCATTGCAGCAGTCGGGTCGTTTTGCTCCGCCCTCAGCACCGGGCACCAAGCCCTAACTTTCCGGCGCGCAGGCGAAGACAAATTCATCGAGCGAACCATCCAGGTTGAAGCTGTTCAACTGGCATTCGTTGGAAGTCAGCGCCCACAGCGAAATGCCGCTGCTGGCCTGAATGAGCGTATTTGCCCCGCCCGGCGCAAGGGCACGTGCCAGAGCATTATTGACCACAGCGCGGCTGGCGCGAATGACCAGTCTGCCCTCGCCGCTGCCGGGGTTCACGCCATACACATCGTAGCCGCCGGTCTCGCTGTTGTCATAAATCACAGCCAGCGACCCCAGCCGGTCAATGTTCAGGCGGCCATCGTTGATGTAAATGAAGCTGCATCCCTCCACACGTTTTTTGTAATCCCTGAGGATCGTACCGGCTGTGTTCAGCGAAACACTGAAATCGCGCATATCCGTCACGCGCACTTCCGCCACCTTCACGCGCTTGCCTTCAACCACGTTCAGCGGCCCGACGGTGACATTCACCAGTTCCTCGCGGTCATCATCGAAGTAATGAATGCCGATCTGTCCGGCGATCACCGAATCCTCATCCGCGTCGAAATCCACGATAATTTTATAACAGACGCTGCCCGGCTCCACACTTTCGGCACTGGCCGGCAGCACCGCGAAGACCCCGATCCACAGAACCGTGACGACAAAAATGGCCTTGCTTATCATCGCTCCACCACTCCAATAAACTCCCGCAGAACTCGCCATCTGCACTCATGACCATATACGAAGCCGCAGTCGAAATCCGATCAGTTCGCCCCACCGCAGGGGAAGATGAACACGTCCGGTTTGCCATCCAGATAAAAGGCGTTGCGCTGGCATTCGCCGGAAGTGAGCGCCCACAACGACACCGGGCCATCCGCCGCAATGAGCGTATTGAGTCCGCCGGGGGCAGTCGCCGCCGCGCGTGCCGAGTCCACTTCTGCGCGGGCTGCGCGAATGACCAGATCACCACCGCCGGTAGCCGCATTGACGAGATACACATCGAACCCGCCGGTTTTGCTGTTGCGATACACAATCGCCAGCGAAGCCGGATCAGTCAGGTTGAGGCGGCCATCGTCACCGGGCAGCGCGCCGCCGCAGTCCGTCAGGCGGTGGACGAATTCCCCGTCGCCGTCCACGTCCATTTCGTCATCGTTGAAAAACACACGGAACGAATCCACGCCGGTCACACTGAACGCGCCGACGCGGAAGGTATCGCCGGCTTCAACCGTTTCCTCATCCAGCCAGAAATCGGCAAAGCCATACTCTCCGCCGCCGGTCTGTTCATAGCCGACGCTGATTTTGCCGTCCAGTTCGCTGGTTTCGGCAGCTTCAAAATACACATGAATCCGCTTGCAGACTTCCTGCGCCTGCGCGCTGAAACCCGCAAACAACAGCCCGATCACACCTGTGAATACGACAATGTATTTCATTCCACTCACCCATGCCCGTTGAACTCTGACCATTTCAGTGTAGCACCGTTCACGCGCGCGGTGAACAAATCTTTGTCACAGACAGGGGGTGAACAGTTATCAGTCTTCAGTTAGCAGTTATTAGGCTGTGTTGACATTTTCCACCGCAGGCTGGAAGCCTACGGCTAAGCCTTTGAGGAAGGACGCTGATGCAAGTTAGGAAAATAAACAGATAACGAACTTGTCCCCCACTGCGTAACGTGAATCCAATAACTGATAACTGGAAACTACCTACTCAAACAGGGCTAACTGCCGGGGCGGGCGGCGGCCATTCAGCAGGATGTAGGGGGCGGCCTGCTCCGGTGCGCGGATGCCCAGTCTGCGCAGGTCGGAAAGGTCGCTGAGGGTATGGCTGCGGCGCGCTTTCAGGATCGTATCGGCTCCCTGCGGCCCGATGCCCGGCACACGCAGCAGCGCGGCCCGTTCGGCGTGCATCAGGTCCACCGGGGCGTGGCGCAGGTTCACATCTGCCCAGGCGCGTTTGGGGTCCACATCCAGTTGCAGATTGCCATCGCCCACAAACGGCAGGTCTTCGACTTCCCAGCCGTAATCGCGCAGCAGAAAGCTGGATTGATACAGGCGATGCTCGCGCAGCGGGGCCACCGCCGGCAGGTTCTCGAACGGGGTCGCCAGCACCGGGCTGAAGGCCGAATAATAGGCCCGCGCCAGCCCGACCTGCCGGTACAACTGCTCACTGGTGGACAGCAGTTCCAGGTCCGTATCCCCTACCGCGCCGACCACGAACTGAGTCACCAGACTGGCAAGTTTGTGCGGTGTGCTGCGTTTGATCTCCCCGGCCCATTGCAGCATCTGCACCAGTTCGTGATTAAAGTCCTTCTTCGGGGCGAGAGCGTTCAGGCGCTCCGGGGTCGGCCCTTCCAGGTTGATCGACACGCGATCTGCGATCTGCATGGCCCGCAGAATCTGGTCACGCTCCGCCCCCGGCATA
>CAZKIB010000192.1:10129-10414 GCA_964552425.1 uncultured Anaerolineaceae bacterium
GACCTCGGCCTCCTCGGAGCCGGGCAGGATCTTGAGATGCACATAGCCGCGATAACGGTACCTGCGGCGGATAATTTCGGCTGTATCGATAATCTTGTCCTGTGTGGTCACGCCGCCCCTGATGATGCCTGACGACAGAAACAGGCCGTCGACCATTCTGGCGCGCTGCATCTCATCAAAGACCTTCGCCAGTTCATCCGGTTTGAAGGTGAGTCGTTCCATCTGGCCGCGCCCGGCCCGGAAGGGGCAGTAGAAGCAGTTTTTTTCGCAGGCGGTTGTCACCAT
>CAZKIB010000192.1:10447-12500 GCA_964552425.1 uncultured Anaerolineaceae bacterium
AGGGGTCTGCACATGCGATATACACTCCGCGAAATCGCGCGCCTGCCGGGGCACGCGCTTTGAGGATGTCTGCTCCCGCTGGGGCGAGTCGCCGGCGGGTTCGTACAGGGTGACATCGCCCATTCGGGTCAGCTTTTGCGCCGCGTCCGGTTTAACCTGAATGTGCATTACAGCCGTCCGAATTGTTTCAGGGTGCGCAGCACACCCATCGTAACCATCGGCTGCCAGTGCGGCATATTGTGTTCGTCACTCCAGCCGCCATCGTCGCGCTGTTCAGCTTGCAGGTAATCCAGAAAACGTGCCAGCAGACCATCTGGCAGGGCGCGCGCCACCGGCGAATCCGGCGTTGGAGCAAAGGCAAACAGCGTGTAATACTGCTTCTCCGGCGCTTTCGTCGCGCAGTCCACAATGTTGTCGATAACCGCCTGCCGGTACACATCGACCATCGGGAAGTCGTCCACACCCATAAAATAATCAAAGGCGTGGTAGGCCATGAACAGCCATTCGTTCGCGCGGATTTTTTCGAGGCTGTGGTTGGCCTGCGCCCACCGCCGGGTGGATTCTGCCAGCGAAGGCGTCACCAGGCCGAAACGGGTCAGGTTGCCCACAATCGAATCGGGCATTTTCTGGCCGCCCCATTCCGCCCACCAGGGCATCAGCGGGTAATCCATCAGGGTGGGCGGGTTTCTCAGCGATCCATCGGCTTCTCGGCTGCGTTCCACCCATTCCGGCGTGCTGTCCAGCAGCGCCCCCACCGGAATGTCATAATCCCGCAGCACGCCAAGCAGATATTCCAGCGCCGCCGGGTGCGAATCGGGCGCTTTGAGGTCATGTTCCAGGCCGTGCCCCCAGCCGCCGTCCGGGTTTTTGTAACACAACAGACACTGGTGAAGGCGTTCCAGCGGGCCGCCATCAAACAGGTAAGCGTACAGCGCGCGTTCCCAGACCACCCCACTGCCGTAGACAAAATCCCGCGCTTTGCGTAGTGAAATTGACATGCGCCCTCCACTTACTCTATACTTCTATTGTACGAACAGATGTTCGTCAGGTCAAGCACAAAAGGTCATCTCATGCCACCCGCTCAGACATCCATTTGCCTGCAAATTCGCTGCACGAACCCGCCTGCTGATACAGCCGGAGATACCCTATTGTTCGGTTTGCAGGACAAAAACGGCGCGCTCGTACCCGGCCAGTCCGCGCCGGATGGCACACTCATTTTTCGGTGTGAACTGACCGTCAAAGACAGTGACACGCCGGTTTTTACAGGCATGTTTGCGCATGGCACACCGCAGGATCGTTTCCTGTACCTGAGCTGCCGCCACGTGGACCCCTCGCAGGGCTGGGTTCGGCGCATCAAAATTCCGCTGAATGGCATCACACCCGCGCAGGCCGAACAGGCGCAAAACAGCGCTCTCGAAACCACAGTGGATGGCCGCCAGGCGGCACGTGTCGCGGTGGACTGGCGGGTGGTTTAAGCGTATTCCGTGTTGGGGCTTGTTCGTCCCGGATTATCCAGACTGGCGCTTGGCTGACGGCTGCCTGACGGTATTACCGTTGGGAACCCCGTTGTGGTATAGTTAAAAGTTGTAACAAACCGGGTACGGACGCGATCATTATGGCCCAATTGTTTCCCAATAACAGCCGCCGCAATCTGCGCATCACGCTGTTTGTGATTATCCTGGCGACCCTGCCATTTTACTGTATTGGCTTTATCCTGTGGGCCGCCGCGCCGCAGGTCGCCTCGAATGCCGCCGTGACCCGAACCGCGACTCTGCCGCCCGCCAGCCGCGAACCAACCAGCACGCTGCTGCCCACCAGCGACCAGCCCGGATTCATTACCTCCACGCCGCTGCCGCTGCAACCCACGCCGGTACAGTTTTTCACGCCGGGGGGCGGAAACATTTTCCCAACCCCCATTCTGCCGGCCACCATTACGCCGCCGCCGGTCTTTATCCCGACTTCGACCACTGCGCCCTCGCTGACGCCCATACCACTGCCGACCAGCACCCCGCCGCTGCCGGCCCACAGGTCGTTGGAGCCGGCGACCTTGAGC
>CAZKIB010000193.1:0-7217 GCA_964552425.1 uncultured Anaerolineaceae bacterium
CAGCCAGCCGGAGCGAGTCATGTTTTCGTTATAGGCGCTGATCCGTTCCTCGGGGGAAAGATGCGCGTTAAGGCGGCTGAATTCGGCTTCCTGTACCCGCCCGAATGAGTCAGAGCCTTCCAGATAAATGAGACCACCCATCGCTGCCGGACAGTCGCCAATCGGAATCCAACTGGTACACAGGTTATCCGTGCCGCCGCGCAGATAAGTCAGATCATAGTGCGCGCCAGTGCAGCGGGTCTGGCCGGGTTTGGTGAGGCGCAGAATTTTGCGTTTATGCAGGTAAACCGGCCCACCCAGAAACGCTTCGTAAAACCGCCAGATGGGGTCTGACAGGCAGAAGGCTTCATAGGCAGCCCAACGGACGATTTCGTAAGTATTGGTTTTCCCCTGTTTTTCCGCGCCCCCGCCATAAATCCCATCGACAGGGCTGGTTCCCGGTTCCAGCAGACCGGTGTCCTGCACGGCTTCAAAATAACGCCGGCGGAAGGCCAGCACATGGTCTTTGTCGAGAAGGCCCTTTAGCCAGAGATACCCCTGTTCGCGGTAGCATTCACGCAGACGCTCCAACGGTTCGGCAGGATCGTTCGGTTGCAGCCATCCCAGCCGGTCAGGTGTGGTTTCCAGGACATGGTCGTTGCTTGTCAGGGGGAATTCGACAATCATGAGATGGGTCCTTTTGGTGGATTATTTTACGATTGTCAATTTTACGGGATGTGACAGGCCCTTGCTTTGGCAAAAGCACACAATTTTGTCGGGTTAAAGCCGATTAATGCACAATGATATTCTGCTTATATTTGTGCATATTATCCTGTTTTGTAACGAAAGAATTTCAGAAGGTTAGACACTAAGCGAGAGTTGTGTAATTCTGCAACCGAATTTGTTGATTCTGACTAATGACCTTCGCCGTACCAGCACTCATAATCGCCCAGGTAAAGGTGTCCGTCTGCAAGGGGGAGGATCAAGCGATGATTGCAAAGGGAAACCGGTGGAAACTGCTCGTTTTTTTCATAGTGGCTTATGCGGCTGGTAATCTGCTGGTGGGTTCTGTGCTGGCACAGGATGCGGACGCGACGGAAGAAGTGGTTGTGACCGAAACCACCGATGAATCTGCCGATACCGGGACGGAAGTGACCCCCGCGCTGGAAATCAGCAATCTGGATACGGTGTGGCTGCTGATTACGGCCTTTCTGGTGTTCTTCATGCAGGCCGGTTTTGCGCTGGTTGAGGCCGGTTTCGTGGGCGCTAAACATGTCACGAATATCCTGATGAAGAACCTGTTTGATCTGGTGATCGGCTCTCTGGCTTACTGGGCAATCGGCTTCGGCCTGATGTTCGGGGCTGGCAACGCCTTTTTCGGGTCGCAGTGGTTTCTGCTGAACGATCTGCCATCTGCCTATTCGGTTGGCCCGGTGGCGGTATCCGGTTTTGCTTTCTTCTTCTTCCAGTTTGCCTTCGCGGCGACGGCAGCGACCATCGCATCCGGCGCGATGGGTGGGCGAACGGAATTCTCAGCTTATCTGATTTACAGCTTTATCGTGACTGCCTTTATTTACCCGCTGGTCGGGCACTGGATCTGGGGCGGGGGCTGGCTGTCAAACCTGGATACGCCTTTTCTGGATTTTGCCGGTTCGACAGTGGTGCATTCCACAGGCGGCTGGATCGCCCTGATGGGTGTGATTCTGCTGGGGCCGCGCCAGCATCGCTTCGGGCGGGACAGTATCGCCATGCCCGGTCACAGCATGACGCTGGCGACGCTGGGGACGTTTATTCTGTGGCTGGGCTGGTTCGGGTTTAACCCCGGCAGCGCGCTGACAGCCGATGGGGCAACCATCTCGCTGGTCACGGTGACGACCAATCTGGCTGCCGCAGCCGGCGCTCTGGTGGCTACCGTGTTAGGGTGGTATTTTGCTGGCAAGCCGCAGCTTCCCTGGGCGCTCAATGGCGCGTTGGCCGGTCTGGTTTCGATTACGGCCCCCTGTGCGTTTGTCACTCCGGCTGAAGCTGTTCTGATTGGCGCGCTGGGCGGTCTGATTATGTATATCGGCGTGAACACGCTGGAAAGCTTTGAAATTGACGATGTGGTGGGCGCGATCCCGGTACACGGGATGTGCGGGGTATGGGGTACACTGTCGATTGGTCTGTTCCATATGGAAACCGGTTTGTTTCACGGCGGCGGCGTGGACCAGTTGATTTCGCAGGTGATTGGTATTGTCGGGGTAGCGGTGTTTGTGCTGGTAGCCTCAGGGATCATGTTTACGGTGCTGCGCGCGACGGTTGGTCTGCGCGTGCCAGCCGAGGCTGAAGCGATTGGCCTGGATATTTACGAACACGGGCAGATTGCGTACCCGGAATTTACCAATTCGCCCAGCGAGCCGGTGGCGGCAGATGAACGATAACGACACAGGTATACGGGAGGAGATGTCGCAGTGACGAAAAAAATCGAGGCGGTTATCCGGCCAGAAAAACTCCATTCTGTGAAAAGCGCCCTGTCCGGCATTGGCATTGTCGGTCTGACGGTGACGGAAGTCAAAGGGCGTGGGCGGGGCAGCGGCCTGCAATTGCAGTGGCGCACGGGCAAATATGTCGTGGACCTGCTGCCGCGTGTTATGATCAGCATTGTGTTGAGCGATCACAATGTGGATGCGACGGTAGAAGCGATTCGTAAAGCAGCCCACACGGGCGAAAAAGGCGATGGGATGATTTTTGTCTATCCTGTCGAGAATGTCATTCGCATCAGCACCGGTGAAGAAGGCAGCGACGCGCTCAGTTATCAGGGCGATATTGATACACGTCGCAAAACGCAAGGCTGATAGGCGAAATTGTTAATAAATTGTCAAGATTTCTTGACCGGGAATTCTGGCTGGAAATCTTAAGGCTTGTAACGATGAATCAAACAGCGGGGAGCCTGTATGATGAAATCAGATAGCGACCTGACAGTTGCTACAAAGTAACAAATTCTCCATGATCATCTTTCCTCCTGCGCAGCAACGCCGAAACCCGGCGTTGTTGTGTTTCCCTTCCTGAAACGGTGGTTCCAACTGGTTTGAAAGCTTCGCGGTAAAATCCAGGGTCATTTACTTTCAGGCGGGAGATACAACGCATATGGACGTGCAGGTGGTGACGGGTAATCTTAAGGATCAGGTATGTGATGCGATGGTGCTGTTCGCCTTTGAAGGTGCAGACTGGACTGGCCCGGTTCAGCCTGTCGTGGAGGCGTTGACAGGCGCTTTGAGTCAACTGGTTGAAGAGGGCGATTTCACGGGCAAGGCCGGCCAGGTGGTGGTGCTGTATCCGCAGGGCGCAATTCCGGCGCGTCGTGTAATCGCTGTGGGGCTGGGGGACCGGGATAAATTCAGTGTCGACAGCATCCGGCGGGCGGCGGCGCAGGGTGCGCAAAAGGCGCGTGACCTGAAGGCGGGTGTGGTGGCCGCCGCGCCAGTCGAGCTGATGAGTATCAGCACCTCACAAAGCGTTGAGGCGCTGGTGGAGGGCGCGCTGCTGGGTCTGTACCAGTATCACGGCCAGAAGACCAGTGACGCGCCGACAGACCTTCCGGCGACCCTGAACATCGTGGTGGCTGAGAGTGAACAGGCGCTGGCGCAGCAGGGCGCGCGCGACGGCAGGGCGATTGCGGAAGGCGTCCGGGTGACTCGTGATCTGGTCAACCTGCCAGCGAATATCTGTACGCCGGCTTATATGGCGGAAACGGCGCGCGAGGTAGGAAAAGCCACCCGGCTCAAGGTGGAAGTGCTGGAACGCAAACAGATGGAAGCGCTGAATATGGGCGCGATTCTGGGCGTGGCACAGGGCAGCGAAACCCCGCCGCGCTTTATCATCATGGAGCATAATGCCGACAAGGCGGCGGAACTGGACACGATTGTGCTGGTGGGCAAGGGCGTGACCTTTGATACCGGCGGTTACAGCCTGAAAGATCGCGATGGTATGGTCGGGATGAAAGCCGATATGGGCGGCGGCGGCGCGGTGATCGGCGCGATGCGCGCTATTGGCGAGATGAAACTGCCGCTGCATGTCGTTGGGCTGGTTCCGGCGGCGGATAACATGGTCAGCGGAAAAGCCTATCGCCCGCAGGATGTGCTGACTGCCAGCAACGGCGTGACGATTGAGATTATCAGCACGGACGCGGAAGGGCGTTTGCTGCTGGCCGACGCGCTGGTGTTCGCGGCGCGCTATAAACCCGCTGCGGTAGTCGATATTGCCACGCTGACGGGCGCGTGTGTGGTGGCACTTGGCACAGTGGCGGCAGGGCTGTTCAGCAGCGATGAAAGCCTGACAGATGCGCTCATGCAGGCGGCAGAACGCACTGGCGAGAAACTGTGGCCGCTGCCCCTCTGGCCGGAATATGACAAGGCGATTGAGTCGCAGACGGCGGATGTAAAAAACAGCGGCGGACGCTTTGGTGGCGCGGCAACCGCTGCGGCGTTTCTCAAACATTTTGTGGATTATCCGGCCTGGGCGCACCTGGACATCGCCGGGATGGCTGGAATTGACAGCCTGGGCGGCAGCAGTGACAACCCGTATCTGCCGGGCAAGGGCGCGACGGGTTTTGGTGTGCGCCTGATGACGGATTTTGTGCGCCGGTGGGGCCGCTGATCTGACCAGACGAGTATCGTTTTTTAGGGTGGACACCGCCCGGCGGACTCGCGGCGAACGCGATTATCCCCGGTTTTCCAGCGGTGTCCAGCGGCGGTTACGATCCCCCAGGTAGGCTGATTCGGGGCGGATGAGTCTGCCGGCGGCCTGCTGCTCGAGGGCGTGGGCGATCCACCCGGCGGCGCGGCTGACCGCAAAGGTGGGGCTGAACAGGGCGGTTGGCAGGCCGATGCCATGCAGGAGCAGCGCCGTATAAAACTCGACATTGGTTTGCAGGCTGCGCCCCGGTTTGTATGCTTCCAGCAGCATGACAGCCGTTTTCTCGACATGTTTGGCGAGATTGTAAAGCTGCATATCACCGTCGGCCTGATAGAGCGCTTCAGCAGCCTGTGCCAGCACGTCGGCACGCGGGTCACGGACTTTGTAGACCCGATGGCCGAAGCCCATCAGGCGTTCACCCTGCTCCAGCTTGGCCCGCAGATAAGCTTCCGCCTTTGCCTCCGCGCCAATCTCGAAGACCATATCCAGCGCCGGGCCGGGCGCGCCGCCATGTAACGGTCCTTTCAATGCCCCCACCGCACCGACGATGGCGGACACCATATCCGACTGGGTGGAGATGATGACCCGCGCCGTAAAGGTGGAGGCATTCAGACCGTGATCGACCACTGTATTGAGATAGGTTTCCAGGGCGCGCGCCGGAGCGGCTGCGGGTACTTCGCCCGTAAGCATGTAGAGATAATTCGCGGCGTGGCTGAGGTCTGCACGTGGCGCGACAGGCTCCTGTCCGTTGAGCAAGCGCCAGTAGGCGGCGACGATGGTGGGGAAGCGGGCGATCAGGGCCAGTGCGTCCCGCTGAGGGTCATCCCGTTCATCTTCTGTCCGCAGGCTGATGGTGCTGGCGGCCATGCGCAGAGCATCCATTGTGTCGGCCTGCTGCTGCGCGGCGGTGCGCAGTAAATCGAGCGCGCTGGCAGGCAGGCTCCGGTACACAGCCAGTCGCTGGCTGAAATCGGATAGCTGCCGGGTGTTGGGCAGGTTATCATTCCACAGCAGATAAACCATTTCCTCGAAGGTGGCTCTGGGGGCGATTTCTTCCAGCGGAAAGCCGGCGATAATCAGTTCGCCAAGCTGGCCGTCCACGCTGCTGAGGCGTGTTTCTGCGGCGACAACACCCTGCAAACCGGGCACATAATCTGCGGTTGAAGTGGTCACGATGATGCTCCTTTGCATAATACTGAACGCTCGCGCCTGTGGGTTTATGGATACGCTGCCTCACAGGTGCGAGCGATGGCTCACTTACTTTAGCGCCCCTTCCAGCCGCAGCAGCCATTTCTTGCTGGCGACTCCGCCGCCGCCGCTGTAGCCGGTCATGCTGCCATCGCTGCCGACCACCCGATGGCAGGGGACAATGATGGGTACGGGATTGCTGCCAAGCGCCTGCCCGACTGCGCGGCTGGCTTTTGGCCTGCCGATAGTCTGTGCCATCTGCCCGTAAGTCCAGACGCGGCCTGCCGGGATGGTGGCGACGGTGTGCAGCACATCCTGCTGGAACGCGGTCATCCCGCTGAGATCGACAGGGACATCAAAATGATCGCGCCGGCCCTCAAAATATTCATGAAGCTGGTCGATGGGCTGCGCCAGCGCGGTGGGATCAAATTGCACGCGGGCCAGCGCGTCGATTCGGGCGATAAAATCGTCTTCACCCACGCCAAAATCCACGCTGGACAGACCGGCGTTACTGCGGGCCAGATAGATCATGCCCAGCGGCGAGTCGGTAGAGGCCCACTGCACCAGCGGGGCGGTGTCTACAAACCAGGCGCGCAGGCGGCGGCGCGATTCTTCCAGGCTGGTCAGCAGGGGTTCGTCAGGATAGGTATGGTTCTCGTTCATGGGGTTACTCCTGGGCATCCAGTTCGCGGCGCAGGCGGCGAACAGCCAGTGATACGTGAGCGCGGGCGCTTTCTTCGGAACAATCCAGCGCCTGGGCGATTTCGTCATATTCGAAGCCCTGAATGTGCCGCATGACGACGGCGGCGCGCTGCTTGACGGGCAGGGTTTCGATGATCTGCCGCGCCGATTCCAGAATGAGATTGCGGGCGGCGGTTTCATCTGGCGGTGGTAAACCATCGGCGACAAGGGAATCGTCCAGTACGACCTCGCGTTTACCCCGGCGCAGGGCCGTATAGGCGCAGTTGGTGGCGATTTTGTACAACCATGCCCGGCAGTTGCTGTCGGCCCGCAGGCGGGGATAGGCCTGATAGGCTTTCATGAAGGCTTCCTGCACATAATCCTGGGCGTCCAGGTTGGTCCCTCGCAGCATTTGCCAGAGATAGCGGTAAATTTCGTCGTGATGGTTCTCGATCAACACTTCAAAGCGCGGCAGGCTCAAGGCGTTTTCTTTCGTATAGACCGTGTGTTGTACATCTATAACCTGCCATAAGCCAGTTTGTGAAATGACACCATACCTGCCATAATGGTAGAGAGATAGATCAACATTGTCAATATTGATTGACTAATCAATATAAAGGTAGGCTCGTGAAACGTTATCTGACCGCGCAGGAAGTGGCCGAAAAGGGCGAGGAGGAAGTCCGAAGGCAGCCGCG
>CAZKIB010000193.1:7229-12474 GCA_964552425.1 uncultured Anaerolineaceae bacterium
TATGTCAGTCGCGGGGTGATCCGGTCTGAAGTCGGGAGCGACAGCACCCGCAGGCGGCGCTACTATCGGGAAGATGTCGAGCGGCTGAAACAGCGTCAGGAACAGCGCCATCACCCGGAGAAGGCGGCCCAGGCTGCGCTCCATTTTGGCGCGCCGCTGCTGGAATCTGGCCTGACACTCATCACCGATGGCCGGCTGTTCTACCGGGGGATAGACGCGCTGGAACTGGCCCGCACACAGCCGCTGGAGGCAGTTGCGGGTCTGTTCTGGACAGGTGAACTCAGGCTGCTGGAAACGGACGCTGCACATATCCCGCCGCGCTGTGCAGACCTGTGGACTCAACTGCGCGATGTGACTGCTTTTGAGCGTTTTCAGACGCTCCTGCCGCTGGCCGCGCTCGATGACCTGGCTGCGTATGACCTGCGTCCGTCCAGCGTGATTCAGGCTGGTGGACGAATCCTGCGGCTGCTCACGGTATTCGCGGGGGAAGAACCTGGACAGTATGGAACCATAGCCGACTGTTTGCAGCGCGCATGGAGGCCGGACGACCCGCACGCTGCATCGCTCATCAACATGGCGCTGGTGCTGTGCGCCGATCATGAACTGAATATCTCGTCATTTACAGCGCGCTGCGTGGCGTCTGCCGGTTCGACACCCTATGCGGTTGTGATTGGCGGGCTGGCTGCCTTGCAGGGCACAAAACACGGCGGCAGCACAGAGCGGGTTATGGCGCTGTTTAACGAAGCCGGTTCACCCCGGCACGCGCGCGCAGCGCTGGTCAGCCACCTCAAACGCGGCGACCCGCTGCCCGGTTTCGGGCATCGGCTGTACCCCGATGGCGACCCCCGCGCAAAACTGCTGTTGGATACACTCACGGAATTGTACCCGGCGTCTCTGGCGTTGGAACTGGCGCACACGATCATCGAAGAAATATTCAGTCTGACCGGCCAGATTCCCAATGTGGACTTTGGCCTGGTGGTGCTGGCAAAGCTGTTGGATCTGCCACCCGGCACACCGCTGACTCTGTTTGCGCTGGGCCGCACGGTGGGGTTGATCGGCCATGCGCTGGAACAGTATGCCACCGATCAGTTGATCCGTCCGCGCGCCCGTTACACCGGGGTGCAGCCCAGAACTTCTTAATGGCAGCATCACAATCAGCGGATATACTCGCGTGCCATTATCTGATTTCCACTGCGCGACGAGGTAAAGATGGCCGAGGATGCACGCGACTATCAGCGGCGGATACGGGCCTGGACGCTCTATGACTGGGCGAACTCCGCTTTTGCGACCACCATTCTGGCGGCGGTGCTGCCGATTTACTACAGTGAGATTGCCGGCGCTACCCTGCCGAGCGAGGCTGTTGCGACATCCTACTGGAGTTTAACGCTGAGTGTCGCGCTGCTGATGACCGCTATTGTGTCCCCTATCCTGGGGACTATGTCGGATATTATGCGCGGTAAGAAGCGCTTTCTGGCGATTTTCGTGGGGGTGGGAATCGTCGGGACGGCGGCGCTGGTGTTTGTCAGTAGTGGGGACTGGCTGCTGGCCTCGGCGATCATGATTGTTGCGCGTATCGGGTTCACCGGCGCGAACACGTTTTATGATGCCCTGCTGCCGCATGTGGCCCGCGAAGAAGACCGGGACGTGGTGTCGACACGGGGTTATGCGCTGGGTTATCTGGGCGGCGGCCTGCTGCTGGCGATCAACGTGGTGATGATCTTTCAACTCGGTTTTGAAGCAGGCGCGCGGCTGTCGTTTCTGAGCGTGGCGCTGTGGTGGGCGGTCTTTTCCATCCCCATTTTCCGTCAGGTTCCCGAACCACCGGCGGCTGTCGCAAAGCTGTCGGCTGGTCTGAATGTGGTCACGGCCAGTTTTCAACGCATCTGGGAGACGATTAAGGATGTGCGGCGCTACCGGGAACTCTTCAGATTTCTGATCGCCTTTCTGATTTATAACGATGCCATTGGAACCATTATCGGGGTGGCCGCAATTTATGGCACAGAACTGGGCTTCGACGCAACGGAACTGATTCTGGCCCTGCTGCTGGTGCAGTTTGCCGGTATCCCCTTCAGCCTGATTTTTGGTCGTCTGCCAGGTCCGCAGAGCAGGGGCCGGGCCTTCTTTCTGGCGTTTATTCTGTTCAATATGATCGCTCTGCCTGTGGTGGGCATTCTCAGCGCGCAGATGCTGCCTCAGAACATGACAGGTGTGCTGCTGCCGCCTTATGAGACGGTGAATGGCGTGCCCGGTACAGGGGTGTATGCCGCCCACAGCGCTGAGGTCGGGCTGGATGGTGCGTGGGAGGAGCGGAATATCCCGGCGGCGCAGCTTGGCACAGAGACGGATGCGGTTTATTGGATCGCGGCGGAGGACACCGCAGCCGTGAACTTCCAGTACAATGGTCAGGCGGTGGTGGTGACGCATGGCACAGGGCCGGATTACGGTGTGTGGACCGTGCTGGTGGACGGTAAACCCCTGTTGACCGAAGGTACGGACGATGCTGCACCGGTTCCGTTTGCGATTGATGCCAGCAGCCCGCTGGCGCGTTACGAAGTCCATACGACTGTGCCGGTAGCGGAACCCGGAACTCATACCCTGACGATTATGGGCAGCGGCGGCCCGGTGGTCATTTCCCAGGTGGAAGTGCTGGCCCCGGTGAGTGCCAGCAGTTTGCCGGCGATTATTGGTATTCTGATCGGGGTTCAGGTCGTGGGACTGCTGTTCGCGTGGCTGGTCGGCTACCGGTTGGCTGCGGGGCTGGCGGCCAGCCTGAATACCAAACGCGGGATTCTGCTGGCGCTGCTGATTTACAGCGTAATCGCGGTATGGGGCTTTATACTGCGTTCGACTGTGGAATTCTGGTTTCTGGCGTGGATGGTGGCGATGGTTCAGGGCGGCAGTCAGGCTCTCAGCCGCAGCCTGTATGCCGCGCTTTCACCTGCCTCCAAGAGTGGGGAGTTTTTCGGCCTTTTTGGGGTGATGGAGAAATTCTCCGCATTTCTTGGCCCGCTGATTTTTGCGCTGGCCGCTGCGACTTTTGGCAGCAGTCGTCCAGCAATCCTGGCGCTGATCGCCTTCTTTGTGCTTGGCGGGTTCCTGCTGGCGCGGGTGAATGTCGACGCTGGCCGGCAGGTGGCCCAGGCTGAGGATCGGATGACATGGGGTGGGCAGGCGTGAAAATGGGGCACAGGTCGGTGTGCCCCGCAGCGCTTATTTTGCCAGAATGCCGGCGAGTTCGATCAGTTCGGGATTGAGTTTTTTCTTGTGGGTGATGACTTCTTCCAGCGGTGTGGTGGTGATCTCACCTTTGTTCAGGCCCGTGAGGACGCCCGATTCACCGCGCGCCAAGGCTTCAACTGCCCCGGCCCCAAGCCGGGTCGCCAGAATACGATCAAAGGCCAGCGGTGCGCCCCCCCGCTGCACATGGCCGAGCTTGGTCATGCGCAGGTCAAAGCCCAGACGCTCTTCGTGCTCCTTAAAATACTCGGCCAGTTTTTCGGCGTCGTAATGCGCGCCTTCAGCGACCACGACGATGCCGTGTGCCTTGCCGCGTTCATAGGCTGCCTGAATTTCGTCGGCCACCTGGTCGGGGGACATTTCCGCTTCAGGGATGACGATAGCTTCCGCGCCGCCGGCGATGCCGGCCATCAGCGCCAGATAGCCGCAGTCGCGGCCCATGACTTCGATCAGAAAGGCGCGCTGATGCGAGGACGCGGTGACTTTCAGCCGGTCAATGGCTTCAAGGGCGATATTCAGCGCGGTATCCACGCCAATCGTAATCTCGGAACCGTACAGGTCGTTGTCGATAGTGGAAGCCACGCCGACCACCGGGAAGCCCAGTTTGTGGAGTTCGTAGGAGCCAGTTTGCGAACCGTTGCCGCCGATCACGACCAGCGCCTCAATATCGCGCTGGCGCATCATGCGCATGGCCTGGGTGCGTCCCTCTTCCGTCTTGAATTCGGGACAGCGCGCGCTGCCCAGCAGTGTGCCGCCCTGCTGGATAACGCCGCCGACATCGCGCGCGCCGAGCGGGACCATGTTGCCGAGGATACAGCCCTGATAACCCTGTTTGATGCCAAAAACCTCCCATCCTTTGCTGATGCCGGTGCGGACCACCGCGCGGATAGCCGCGTTCATGCCGGGGGCGTCCCCGCCGCTGGTTAAGACTGCTATGCGTTTCATCGTCGTTCCTCCGGTTACTTTCGGGAGTGGGTTCAGTTATCAGAAAATGAGATGTTTGAGCCGGGCGCTGCCTTGTTTTCTGCCCGTTCGGCCATCCGGGTGAGCAGTGTCACTTCAAACTGATAAAGCGTGTGGATCGTGTTGTAGAGATCGAGCGCCCGTTTTGAATTCAGCAAATCCTGTTTGGCCGTTTGAGGAACCTGCTGTAACACCGCCGCTGCCAGATAGGCGAAGGCAACCGGGTCGGCTGGCAAATCCGGCAGATTAAACTGCACATTTTCCAGCCGGGACAGAATATTGACGTACTGCATGACCAGTGGACGCAGGCGGGCCGACGCCTTTATCAACAGGTCGTCATTGTCGCGCACCAGCGGGCGCAGTTCGACCAGGCCCACCAGATAGGGGCGATCATGCTGGAGAGACTGAATCTCAAAACGTTCCTGGCCCACTGCGCTGATGTCCATTCGGCCCTGGTCAAGCGGCTGCATTCGTATGATTTTGGCCGTACAGCCAACCATGTGGGGCTGTGCCGGGCCAAAGGCTTCACGACCTTCGGCAATCAAGACGACCCCAAACGGCTGCTGCGTTTGCAGGCACAGATTAATCATTTGTTTGTAACGATCTTTAAAAATATGCAGGTTGATCAGCGTCCCTGGGAACAGGACGCTGTTCAGCGGGAAAAGCGGCAGTTCAAACATAGGATGGGGCATTCGCTCTCGATTTCACAGGTTTCATTATAACGGTTTCAACTGGCCTCTCCAACCGTGCCGTTCCCCAAAAGATTAGCTTTCGCGCAGAGTTACGGAATAAGCTTTATCCACACACTTCAGATGCTATCATAGTGGGATTAACGCAGAAGCGAAAATGACAAAAGGATGAAATTTGAACACCTTTCCTCCAGAATATTTCCACCGGCAGGATGAAAGCAGCGACAGCCTGTTTTACAGTTTCCCGCGCCTGGTGGTTCACATTGACGACCACGCAATTGCCGCTCTCACGGATATGTATCGTAACCTCAGTTCGGGATAAGAGATGCCTCTCTGAGAGAGACAAGGTAAGCTCT
>CAZKIB010000194.1:0-2440 GCA_964552425.1 uncultured Anaerolineaceae bacterium
TGATGAGGGCACACTCGCCATGTATGAGTCCGGTAAACCCAAGCGCAAACGTAAATCGCAGTCCAATGAGCGGCAGCCAGCCTCCACCGGCCTTATCATTGGGATGCTGCTGACGCTGATGGTGGTGATTTTTGGAGCCGGTTTACTGGCAGGGTCTGCGCTCTTTTCGGGCAGCGTAACCCCTGCGCCTGCTCCCCTTCAACAAACCGCGACATCCATTGCGCTGCTGAACTGGCAGGTCGCGCTTGCCCTGAACGAAACCGCAGCCGTGCAGTTCGTGCCGACGTTCGGCCCATCCAGCACACCGTTTCCCACACCCACACCCTATAACGCCGCGCCGGGTCAGGGCGAGCAGTTCGGCGAACCGGGCTGCGAATGGGTCGTCACCACCCGCGCAGACCCCAACGGCCTGACCCCGCTTGTGCAGTCCAGACTCGATCAGGCTTTGCTGCCGGCGGATGTGCGTGTCATGGTCTACCTGACCGGTGACGAATGTCTGCTGGCAGAAGACCTGGAAACGCCCGATTTTTACCCCCGGCACACGGATTTCCACCTGATTGTGCAGGTCGATGATCGTTTCCTGAACAACAGTATCGAGAATGATGACGCCACCCGCGCCCAACTCGGTTTCCTGGTGCGTCAGATTCTTAATGTCCTCGATGCCGATTTCACACCTGACAAAACCGAGGGTGGGGAAACGGGCATTGTCACGATGACGTTTATCAACGGCGAGGTGGTTCGTACCATGTCGTTTACCCAGGCAGAAATTGCCCGTTCGCACTACAACGCTTACGAGGTGGGTACGGCTGTCATCGCGGCGCTGGGCGATCTGCACTGATTCCATCAACTTGTGATATTTGTCACATGCCAGACCTGCGGCTGGATGCTACGATGAACGTGGTTTCAGCAGAAGGATATGCGTCATGGCAAATGCACAGACTCCGCTGCGGGCGGATGACATGAAATGCGCGACCTGCGGCCTGCGGGCACAAGCGGAAGCGAAGCCCAGATCGTTCATGGGCCGCTTCTGGCGCTGGCACACCACCTGGTGTCCGGGCTGGAAAGCCTATCAACGAGCGCTCAAAACTGAACGCGGCTGAGGTTGATGGAACCTTTCACCCCCTGCACACGTCTCATCACATAAATGGGGGTGAATATGGCGCGCCATACCAGAATTGGGATTCTCATTGGCCTGCTTGTGGCTCTGCCGTTGATCGGCCTGGCCGGTATTGCGATCTTCGTGCAGGATCGCCAGCCGGCAGTCGACGAAAGCGAACTTTATTCAGCGACGGCCCTGCCCTTCACCAATGAGCAGCTTACACAGACTGCCTACCAACTGCTGCATGACCTGACCGCCGCAGTGGATGCGCGTGTGCAGGCCATGCACAGCGCGTCGCTGAATCCCACCCTGACCCCATCTCCAACCGCACTGCCTGGTCAGAATACCGCCTGCGGCTGGCAGTGGGCCACGCAGCCGAATGAGGCGCTGTCGGCTGAAATTCAGAGACGTCTGGCACAATTGCTGACCGGCATTGACGCGGTTATGGCGCGCGCGGAAATCTTCGGTGAAAACTGCGTGAATACCGATGGTAGTGTCCGCTACTTTGCCGGGATGCAGACCGACTTTCGGGTGAACATCCGGTTGCAGAGTTGGGATGATAATAATCCCGCTGTCCAAAATGTCCTGAGCGCGCTGTCGCGGGAAGTGCTGATTGTTCTGGCAGACTATCCACCAGAAGACACCGCCGGGCCGAACCCCGGCCATATCCGCATCAACTTTTCAACAGCCAGCGCGCCGGATACCCCGGTCTACAGCCTGTGGACAGCCTATACCGAAGCCATGACCGCGCTCAACCAGAATCTGAGCGGAACAGCGCTTCTGGAAGCGCTTGGCGGGACAATGCCCTAATTCCAGAGCAGCGAACGTTCCGATTGAAGGTCAAAGAACTGCACGTTATTCATATCAAAACGCAGTTTCACATGATCCCCGGCCCGAATGTGTTTCTGTGGATCGGCCAGCACCAGATACTGGTCCTCACCCACCCGCACATCCAGCATATCGTCACGTCCCAGCGGCTCCACGAGGATGACCTCCGCCGGAATACCTTCGTCCCCATCTGCCACGTAAATATCTTCAGGACGGATGCCAAGCCTTACCTTGCCATGTCCGGCTGCCGGTTCGCCGCGTTCCTGCGGCACGACCAGGCTGGTGGATGAATTGCGCGCCCGGAAGTGTCCGTTCTCAGCAAATACCTCCACATCGACAAAGTTCATCGGCGGGTTGCCCACAAAGCCCGCCACAAACAGCGTCTTGGGCCGGTCATACAGATCGGCAGGGGTATCAAAGGCTTGCAGTACGCCCTGGTGCATCACCGCGATGCGATCCGCCATCGTCATGGCCTCAATCTGATCGTGTGTGACATAGATCGACGTGATGCCC
>CAZKIB010000194.1:2450-12371 GCA_964552425.1 uncultured Anaerolineaceae bacterium
AGGCGGTTCTGAAGCTCTTTGATTTCGCTGCGCATCGTCAGGCGCAGACGTGCGTCAAGATTTGACAGAGGCTCATCGAACAGCAGAATATCCGGCTCTTTGACCAGTGCGCGACCAAGCGCCACCCGCTGCTGCTGCCCGCCAGAAAGCTGGCCGGGACGCCGATCCAGCAGGCCGCCAATGCCCATGACATTCGCGACCCGTTCCACCCGCTCCACCTGCTGTTCCTTCGGCACGTTCTTCAGCCTCAGCGGGTACGAAATGTTGCCAAAGACGGTCATGTGCGGGTAAAGGGCATAACTCTGAAACACCATACCGATATTGCGGTCTTTGGGCTGTACCTGGTTCACCACGCGCTCACCAAAGCGGATATAACCCCCAGTGGGTTTATAAATGCCGGCCAGCATCAGCAGGGTCGTCGTTTTACCGCAGCCGGATGGCCCCAGCAGCGCCACAAATTCGCCATCCTGAATGTGCAGGCTCAGGTCCTTGACGCCCACCACGCCGCCAAATTGTTTCGTCAGGTGTTCGATCTTTACATCCATGTTCAGCGGCCTTTCGCTACGAACTGCCCTTCGTGCCGCCCGCGTAGATATTCAGCAGGTACTCCTGGGCGAAAATAAAGAAGATAATGATGGGAATCAACTGGAAAATCCCCACCGCCGCCACCTGATTCCAGTTGATCGGATTAACATCACCGGTCAGGGATTGGATCAGGACCGGCAGGTTAGCGCTCTGTGTGCCGATGCTGTAGGTCTTGGGGATCAGATAAGCGTTCCAGCCGCCCACGAAGGAGAATATACCGAGCGCCAGCAGACCGGGGCGAATCTGCGGCAGCAAAATCTCGGAGAACACCCGCCAGCGCGAAGCACCATCAATCAGCGCGGAACGTTCCATATCCCAGGGGATGTTGTCGAAAAAGCCCTTAATCAGCCAGATGCCCAGCGGCAGATCAAAGGACACCATCACCAGTGCGATGCCGCCCAGGGTATTGTATCCAAAAAACTGGCCGATCAGCGGCAGGTTGCTGAGGGCGATCAGCACCAGAAAGATCGGGATCAGCAGGGTGACAGCCGGGAAACCGTGCAGAATCAGGGTAAAGGACAGGAAAAAGCGACGCCCCGGAAAATTCATGCGCGACAGCGCATAACCGGCCATTGACGCGACCAGCAGCACCAGCACGGTCATCACCACCGCGATCACGAATGAATTGAATGTCAGCGGCCAGACACTCAGTTCCGGGATGCCGGCCACCCCTTCTCCAGAAATAAAACTCCAGTTGTTCAGGGTCCAGCCGCCAATATTTCCATTGGCATCAATAGGCAGAAGGCCGTGTGTGCGATATGAGAAAGTGGCAATAACCAGCCAGGTGTAACCGGCGAACAAGGGCACAAGGCTCAGAATGAGAAGGGCATACATGGTCCAGCCCGCCGGCCAGAACAAACCCAGCCCAACCCCGACAATCAGACCAGCCGCCAGATCGCGCCCGATTGCATCCGTGTCCACACCAACGGCCTCCGTCACCCGCGCCGTAAGCTGCATTTCCTCCCCGGCCCGCACCAGCCGAAAACGCAGCGGGCCATCCAGTTCCGTTTCACGGATGGTGACGTTCAGAGATGCCGCATCCACCGGGTCACGCCGGATCGCCGTGATAAGGTCGCCCGGCAGAATGCCCGCCTGATCGGCTGCGCCCCCCGGTTCCACCACTTCGACCAGCACACCATCAGGTGTATCGACTACCGTGAACTGAAGGGTCTTCTGGGATGCGAACGCCCCGGTTCCGGTGAGATACTGTGTGCCCACCAGAAGACCATATACGGCAGCCACAATCAGCGCTGTCAGCACAACCGCCATCAACCGCTGCGACGACGCCAGCCGCCGCAGTGTGGCTCCTGCCGTTACAGACATCGCCGGGGGCAGCAGCAGCAGCGCTACCGACGCCAGCGTCCTGGTGACGGTTTCTTCAACCTGCAAGGATTGCGTGACAGGATATATTCCAGAACAAACGCAACCGCCAGAAAAACCGCGCCAACCACCACCGCATTGCGCAATGCGCGGACAAAACTGCCAAGAACCTGCGCAGAGGGCGCTTGTCCGGCTTCCCACATGCTGGTGGAATGGACTGCTTCTCCTGCCATCAAAGCACCTCGATCTTCGGTTCAACCACCAGCTCATTAAAACGGAACACGCGCATGTACACCACCGCCAGAATGACCCCCACCAGCACCAGCACAATGGCGAAGGCCGAGCCATAACCCCACTGCGCATTGCCAAAGTAATTCGACAGCGCGCGGTGAAACGCTGTCAGCGCCCAGACTTCGGTGCGATACAAACCTGGCCCGCCGTCGGTAAGCAGCAGAATTTGTTCAAACGAGGTCAGCAGCGACAGAGTCTGATAGGTGATGACGAACAGCAGCGGCCAGCGCAGCAGTGGCAGAATGACGTAACGAATGCGCTGCAAAATCGTCGAACCATCCACCAGCGAGGCGTTCATCAGGTCTTTCGGAATCGATTCAATGGCCGAGGTGAAAATAATCATCCCAAACGACACGCCGACGAACCCGTTGACCAGGACCACAAACTCCCAGGGATACTGGTTGCTGTAATTGATCGATGGGTAGCCGAGAGTCTGGTTAAACTGATTGATGATCCCGTAAGGCGCTTCGGCCATCAGGCGCTGCCAGATCAGAATGTAAATGCTGGATGCCGTGATGCGCGGCAAAATCCACAAGGCCCGGAAGAAAAAACCGGCCCGGCGATCCACATGTACGGTGAGCAGCGAAATCACCAGCGCAAGCCCGACGTTAAAAAGGCTTAAGGTGGTGAGTACATAGAACACCGTGTTGAACAGAATTTTCCTGGCAAACTGGTCGTTAAACATCGTCTGAAAATTCTGAAGGCCAACGAACTCCCACTGTGTAATGTCGATAGTAAAATTCGCAGTGGCAAGGTTGGTCAGGCTCATCAGAAACACGATGATGACGGGGATAAAAAAGAACAGCACCACGAGGATACCAGCGGGAGCCAGAAAACCATAAGCGGTCAGGTTGGCGCGAATCGCTCGTACCCTGCTGCGCCGCGCCTCATCCGCGACCTGTTGTACAGTGGGAGAGCCTTGCGGCTCCCCCATCTTTGATACTGGTTGTGTCATCCGTATGACCTACTGCACAATGACGCCAGGCATCTCGTTTTGAAGCTGCGAGATCATGATGTCAGCGGCCTCTTCAGGAGTCGCATCGCCGGCCTCAACTGCCTGGATACCGGTCCAGTAAGCTGTGGACCAGGAGTTCCAACCCGGATGATTGGGCAGGAATTCGGCATAGTCCAGCATGTAATGCGCGCTGCTGAGGACTTCGTTATTGGCATAGGCTTCTGACTCAAGCTGCGATTGCAGAATGCCCAGGTGGAAGCTGTCAATGGCGTGACGATTGTTGGCATCCGGCGTCGTAACGGCTGCGATCAGAGCCATCGCCACGTCAGGATGTTCGCTGCTGCTGCTGACCAGGTAGGACAGCGGGTGAGTCACGGTGAGAGCGCTGCCGGTTTCCATCGCCGGGATCAGAGTCAGGCCGATGTTCTCCAGCAGGTATTCATCGCCACCACGATCCGCCACGTAATTTTTGGCCCAGTCCGCCCAGTTCCATGTGCCGCTGGCCGCGAACAGGACGGTTTCGGCGCCAGCCACTGTCGGATGCCATTCGGTGGACCAGTCAATCCCGATCAGGTCGCTGCGCATCACGCCGTCGGCGGTCATGCCACCGAGCAGCGCATAGGCCGATACCAGCGCTTCACGATCCACAATCAGGTTGCCTTCAGCGTCCAGCACTTCACCACCCTGGCCGAGATAATAGTAGAGGAAATCCGGGCCATTGCTGGGACGATGCCAGAAACCATTACCCGGTTCAACCACACCTTCGTCAATAGCCTGCTGCGCGGTGGCAATCATATCCGCAAAGGTGAATTCACCGGCGGCGACACGATCCGGCAGAGATTCAATTTCTTCTGCCGTCCAGCCCAGGTCGCTCAACAACAGTTTGCTGTAGAACACCGGACGAGCCTCAGCGTCCTGCGGGATGCCGTAAATCACGCCGTTATATTTCTGCGATTCCCACAGATTGGGCACAATATCGGCAAATTCAGGGTGTTCGGCAATCATCTCATCCAGAGGAATGATGTAGCCTGCCGGCGCCCAGGCCCCAATGTCTTCGTGGCCCGAAAGCACAATATCCGGTGCTTCACCCGCTTCAGAGGCCAGGACGAATTCCTGCTTGTAATCACCCCAGCTTGGGCTGTCCTGAATGAGATTCAGTTCAATGTTGATGCCCAGTGCCTGCTCAACCTGCTCCTCAACTTCGGCAAAGTTGTCGCAGCGCCAGCCTTCACCACCAGCCACATTTGCCATGCAGCGCACCGTGATGTTGACCGTGTCCTGCGCGTACAGTGCCTCAGCAGAAACCGCGAGTAAGAGGAGTATTACAAAAAACAAGGATAAATAACGCTTCATGGTGAATTCCTTCCCTTTACTGAGAATAGTTGTGGGTTCGATGGAATTGAGCAGCGATTGGTCTATAATTGTAGACAATTGCTGCTCACACTGCAATTTAATTTGGTCAGATTAAACAAACTTCAAGCAAAGTTTAAGAAATATCAAAGTCTGGTGGGTTTCTGGCATAATCTGCCCTACACTCGTACAGGGGTCAAATTACTCAATTGTGATGAGAGAAGCTGATGCGCGGAAAACCGGATGGCATCACCTATTATCGCCAGATTGCTGACGTGATTATCAAGCGAATTCGCAGCGGCCAGTACGCGCCGGGTACACGCCTGCCTTCAGATCGCAAACTGGGCGCGGAATTTGGACATAACCGCCACACGGTACGACGCGCACTGGATGTAGTTGAAGAACACCACCTGATTACCCGGCATCAGGGCAAGGGGACCTTCGTGGTCAAAGCGCTCCCCCCCTCGCCGGAAAAGAAGCACCTGACGATTGGACTGATCGACACCACCCGCCAGTTAGGAACCCGGCCCGCCGCCCGTGTGATTCAGGTATTGGTTCAGTCAGCCGATCAGGTGGCTGATCATCTCAGGCTGCGCCCGGACGAAGGGGTTGTTTTTATCAACCGGGTGCGTTCGATTGACCACAGCCCGCTCATTATCGAACACATTTATGTACCCCAGAAACTGGCTCCCGGACTGGAAACCTTTGACCTGACCCAATCGCTGCGTGACCTGATGACCAGCCAGTTCGCGATCACGCTGGCCCGCCAGGAAGTCACCTTTGAATCCATCCCGTCCGACAGCCAGGCACCGCAGCTTGTGGGACTCCCGGGGGGTGCGCCCATGCTGCTGGAAAAACGACTGTCGTTCACCATTGAAGACACCCCCTGTGAGTATTCCGAACATATTTACCGGGGAGATCGTTTCGCTTTTCGGCTGAAATAAAAGCGGGGCGTACACCCCGCTTGTTCAGCATGATTTAGACCGGGTCGAGGAAATAACTCTGCTGCGTCCCTTCCGAAACCCACCCCGTTACCACCTGTCCGTTTAACGTCACCGCAACCGGCCAGATGCGATACCCCTCACGGCAGCGGGCTTCCCCCAGGATGGACACGACCACATTATGCGGAACCTGATGGCTGGGGACTTCATCCGTTGGGCTGAAGCGCAGGGCCAGTGTACCGCCGGGGGTATTGGTTCGGGCCTGCATCTGTGGGGCCAGCCGTGTTGCAGGGGCCAGGTTGCAGATGTCCGCCGGCGCCGCGATGATTAAGCCCTGCGTGGGTGTTGCAGTCGGCAGCGCGGCAATCTGCAACTGGGGTGTCGGGGTCGCGGTGGGCAGCACCACAATAACCGGGGGAGGCGTGGGAGATGGCAGCGCGGCCAGATTACCCACCGCAGCGCCCGGCATATACGGCTCCACAAAATAGCCATTGCCATCGCCCTCGGCGGACCAGCCCTCGACGCCGCTTTCCATACGAATCTGCCACCAGGCATACCCGCCCTGGCATTCCGGCCCGCCCAGCACATTAAAGACTGTGCCCTCGGCGATCTGGGTGACGACATCACCACCCGGCGCAGTGCGCACCCGCAGCGGCTGGCCGTTGGTAAAAGCAACCCGCCCCATCATGCCCACGCCAAGACGGAGATTTGGCGCGCCGTCGCAACCAGTCACGGGAGCAACGACATTGTCCGGCACGGCCACGACCACACCGCCAGGTTCGCCAAGCACAGGCAGGGCGAATGCGCCGGTGTCGCTGACATAAACGACACTGGCATTCTGCTGGTCAGGAATCTGAAACACAGGCACGCCGAAGTCCGCTGCGAATGCTTCCACTTCAAACTGGTTCATGAACAGCAGGGCGCCCTCATCGGTCAGGGCGAGGTAGCCGTCCGGCGCTCCCCATACATTCTGAATATTCGGCCCAAGCGGCATCCGCTGGTTGCTGGCCGGCAGGCTGTTCGCCAGCACCACGTTCCAGTTCGGGGCAAAAGGTTCGCCTTCAGACCAGTACAGCAGCCACTGACCGCCAGCGGCCCACAGCGGGCGATAATTGTGGCGTGTCCCATCCACCCATATGGTAGTCATCCCGTTCGGGTCGAAACCCCGCGCCAGCGCGTTATAGCTGATACCGAGCATCGGGGGTGCTTCCAGCGCGGCGTAAGCGGGATCGTTAACCGCCAGTGCCATCTCACCGGAGAGATACTGAACATCCAGATCAGAATGATTGTAGGGGCTGGCCGCGATGGTGCCTGTGGCGGTATTCCATGCGTAGGAATCGTAAGTAGGTGAACCACCTGCGTTAATCGGCAAAAGTTGGAAATGCACCACTTCCTGCCCAAAGGCTTCGTCCAGATCATAATAAACCACCACCGGCATTCGGAAGGCGGCCAGACCATACAGGTTCAGGTCGGCATTGGTCAACTGCGCGACCACGCTGCCGCTTGCCAGATCAAGCACCAGAATGCGCCAGGCGGGGTTGGCCGGGTCAATAGTCGCCAGACCTACCGCGATGCGCTGCGAAGTCAGATTAGAGGTGTGGATTCTGCCGAGGTCAATCTGCTCCGACAGCCCGGCCTGATGCACCTGCACGAACTGGCCGGCCTGCAAATCATAAATACCCAGAGCGCGCACCTGCGTTTCAAGTGTCACCGCTTGCAGCAGATAGCGACCATTGCGTGAAATCTGGATCGCCGCGATAGAATCCGCCGCTTCGCCCGGCAGTTCGGGGCGCGCAATAGACGCCTGCTCCCCACCGGCATTGACCCAGTGCAGGGTATCGGCATCTGTGTTCCAGACTACCGCATACCAGGGACTCGCAGGCAGCGGTTGTTCCGCCGCAGTCACGGGCATACCCGCCGCAGTTACACACAGAAAAAATACCAGAACCAGCATTTTCAAGCGCATCTGTTTTTCCTTTTTATCCGCAAGTATCAACGGTATCTCATTATGGATGAAGTCTGCTGGCAAGGGAAATCGGTAGCCAGCCGGCGCGGACTGCGCTACATTAGAAGCGCGCCTGCATAATCCGGGGAGGGGGTATTTGAAGATACTGGTGACAGGCAGCAGCGGGCAAATCGGCCATTACGTGGTCCAGGAACTGGTCGAAGCCGGGCATGAGGTGCTGGGTGTTGATCTGCGTCCGCCAGAACAGCGCATCAGCCGCTTTCTGCGCGTGGACATGACCGCTGCCGGAGAAGTCTATCAGGCCATCGCCGATGCTGGCGCAGAAGCTGTCGTCCATATGGGTTCGTGGGCTGATCCCGGTGTTGTCCCCGACACACGGACGTATGGCGAGAATGTTCAGGGCGCGTTCAATCTCTTTCAGGCGTGCGCGGACATGCACGTGCGCCGGGTGATTTTCGCTTCCAGCGGGCAGGTTTATGGCTTTCAGAAGCACGCGCCTGTGTACCTCCCGGTAGATGAGCAGCACCCCCTGCGTCCGGTGAACAGCTACGCCCTGTCGAAAACCGCCGGTGAGCAGATGGCCGATTATTTCGTCGCCAACCGGGGGCTGAATATTCTTTCGTTCCGGCTGAACGGTGTTCGCGCACCTGCGCGGCTGCCAGCCGACCTCGAACGTATGCGGCAGGAACCGGAACACGCTGCCGGCCAGTTGTGGATGCGCGCCGATGCCCGTGACGCTGCCCTCGCCTGCCGGCTGGCCCTTGAAACAGCAAGTGTACCCTCTGGACCGTACCATATCACCGGAGCTGTCGCTGTCGATATTTCACCGGCGACGCTGGTTCGGCGCTATTTTGGCGACCAGATCGAAATCCGGGCCGATCTGAGCAGCGCTGCCCAGCTCATCTCCACCGCCAGAGCAAAGGCCGCCTTTGGTTATGCGCCCCGCTATCACGGGTCCATTCATAAGCAGTATCCTGAATAACACAAGGAGACGTTCTTTTGAAAATCGTTGATGTTAAAGTCGAGACTTTTCACTACAGATCGAACACGGTGCGGGACTCAGAAGGGCACGGACACCCCGGCCCGGAACACGACGCGCAGCAGACCATGCTGACCATCACCACCGACGAAGGCGTTTCGGGTCGTACCTTTGGGGCTAACGCGCAGGTGGTCGAGAGCATGGTGAAACCCCTGCTGCTGGGCGAAGACCCTTTCTATCGCGAAAAAATCTGGCAGATGCTGAAGGAGCGTCAGCGGTTAGCGCTGGACCGTCTGTCGGACAAAGTGCTGGCAGCGGTGGATATTGCCCTTTGGGACCTGGCCGGTCACGCGCTCAACCAGCCGGTGTATCGTCTGCTGGGGGCCGCTCGCACCAAAGTCCCGGCTTATGCCAGCACGATGTGCGGGGATGATCTGGAAGGTGGTCTGAATACGCCCGAAGCCTACGCCGAGTTCGCCCTGCAATGCAAGGCGAGGGGTTATACGGCCTTCAAACTGCACACCTGGCAGCCACCCTACTCGGCAGACCCGAAACGCGATGTGGCCGCCTGTGCCGCCGTGCGCGAAGCCGTTGGCCCGGACATGGTGCTGATGATTGACCCGTTCCACTACTATACCCGCCATCAGGCGCTCTACCTGGGCCGCGAACTGGAAAAACTCGGTTTCTACTGGATGGAAGAACCGATGGACGAACACAGCATGTCATCCTACATCTGGCTGGCCGATCAGCTTGATCTCGCCATTGTCGGGCCAGAAACCGCCGAGGGCAAAATGCACGTGCGGGCCGAGTGGATTGTCCATAATGCCTGCGATATGACCCGCGCAGGCGTGCGCGATGTGGGTGGTATCACACCCATGATGAAAATAGCCCATCTGGCCGAGTCGTTTAACATGCAGATGGAGTCGCACGGGCCGGACATCGCTAACCTGCATGTGCTGTGCGCCCTGCATTTTCCGGGGGAATATCACGAGCGCGGCCTGCTGCACCCGTTTATTGACTACGAGAAGCCGCAGCCCTGGCTAAACCAGATCACCGATCCGATGGACGACGAAGGCTTTGTCCATATTTCGGACAGGCCGGGACTGGGTATGGACATCAACTTTGATTACATCCAGGCGAATTTGATTCGTTGATTTGGATTGATGCCGGGTCAGCCTTCGGGCGGCTCGGTGTGAATGGTGACGCGCTCAACCTGCGGGACGTTCATCCGCAGGAGCATTTCGGTACTTTCAGCCACGCGATGCGCCGCTTCTACGGTCATCTGCGGCGGCAGCGTGACGTGCATACTCACCGCAAAACCCGCCGGGGTCGGATACACGTTGATATGATGCCAGTGCAGATCGGCGTAGTGCTGGTGCAGAACCTGCCGCACGCGCGCCGTAATGTACTGGCTCTGGTTGAGGATGCCGGTATCAATCACCGGGTTGGGTGTATCGCCAAGCGCCGGTTCAATGTGCGTAATCACATCGGCCAGTTCTGGCAGATCGGCCCGGACGGCCTTTTCAAGCTGAGT
>CAZKIB010000195.1:0-760 GCA_964552425.1 uncultured Anaerolineaceae bacterium
CATTGACGGGCGCGTGAATGTGACGATTGCGCCGCGCCAGCCGGGAAGCACGATGAAGCCCTTCACCTACTCCGCCGCGATTGAGCAGGGCATGTCCACCGCTGAGGTGATCTGGGACACGCCGCTCAAAGTGGAGGGGCCGGGCGTGCCGGCGGGCTGGCCGCGAAATTATGATGGGCGCTATCATGGCCCGCTGCGAATGCGTCAGGCGCTGGCGAACAGCTCCAACATCCCGGCTGTGTACACCCTGCGCCGCGTGGGCGTCGAAAGCCTGCTGGCGATCATGCAGCGCTTTGGTGTGCGCAGCCTGGGCAACGACGCCGGACGCTATGGCCTGTCGCTGACGCTCGGTGGGGGCGAAGTGACCCTGCTGGAACTGACCCGCGCCTATTCGGTGTTCGCCAACCAGGGCGCGTATGTACCGACCACGTCGATTCTGTGCATCCTTAACAGCGACGATGAGATCGTCTACCAGTATGAAGACGGCTGCCCGCGCGGTCTTCCGACGGACAAGACCGTGAACCAGCGCGGTTTCGGGACGCAGGTACTGGACCCGCGCATCGCCTTCCTGATGAGCGATATTCTGGGCGATAACGCGGCGCGCAGCCCGGCGATGGGCGGGAACAGCCCGCTGTACACGCCGAGTATTCTCTCATCGGTCAAGACCGGCACAACGGACGACGTGAAGGACAACTGGACCGTGGGGTACACGCGCAACGTCGCGGTGGGCGTGTGGGTGGGCAACAGCAACGGCGACCCG
>CAZKIB010000195.1:878-12304 GCA_964552425.1 uncultured Anaerolineaceae bacterium
CAAAGAAGCAAGGATAGCGCGGCGCATGCAAAAAGTGGACTGAATCGCCTGCGCCTGTGTGATGTGAGCCGCATGTTTGACCCGGTGACCCAGTGCAGCGCGTTTGTCGAGGAGTGGGTGCTTGCCAGTCCGGCAGGCCGCCCCCTGCCCGATGGCGGGATGGATTACCCGCAGCCGGCCCCGGCCCAGCAGCCCGCCCCGGTCACGAGCGGGCCGAATCTCGTCGAGGTGGAACCGGATATTTACCGCGTGCTTTCGCAGCGCGTCCCGGTTGAGATCGCCAACCTGATCCAGTTTCAGGTGGGGGTGGGCCAGGCCAGCCCGCCGCCGCCGCTGTACTGCCAGGTTCCGGTGGAACTCGGCCCGACGGCCATCAGCACCGGGGCGAAGGAACTGCTGTTTATCGCCCCGCCGGAGCGCCCGGAAGAAGCGGTGGAAGCCGAACGCTTCGCGCGCAACGCCAACCTCGCCTTTCTGCCGACCATCCAGTGTGACCCATCGCTGCTGCAAGGCAGCCCACAGTACGGCCCGCCGGTGGTGACGGCTGTAATTACCTCGCCGCAGCCCGGTGAAGTGCTGTCTGCTGAGACGCCCATTTACGGGACGGTGCAGTTCTCGCCGGAACAGGCCCTGTTCTACAAGGTCGAGGTGGTGGGCGGGCCGTTCCCCGACTGGGTGACGATTGGCACGACCCACAACCAGAGCGTGGTCAACGGCCAGTTGGAAAGCCTGTACGTGCCCGGCCTGACTTCGGGCAGTTACCGGCTGCGCCTGGTGCTGGTGGATCACACAGGCGGGTTCCTGCAAGCGCCCTATGAAGTGCCCTTCAGCGTGCCGTGATGGCGCTGATCTGCCGCCACCGAGAAGGGGTCCGGCCCCCAAAGGGGGTTCCTTCAGAGGGTAGCAAGCCACCCTCGTTCAGTCACGGCAGATGTGGCAGTCCGGGTTATCCGCTTATGCCGCCGATTGAAATCGACGGCAAGGTAAGACAAGTCCCTGCGGGACTGGGGAGAAGAGGCGGAATCCCGCAGGAATTTGGGGTGTGTTGCCGGATACTTCAGTCTCCGGCAAGAATGAATCAGCATCCAGGCCGCTCACCTGCGTAACGTGAGACTTCAGTTTTCAGAGCAGAGCGCGTGTTCATGCTCTGATTTTAACGGACCTGGGCGGGAAAAGGGTGAATGTGTGTTCTGTGTTTGGCCGGAAATGAAATCTCTGGCAAGGGTAAGCCAATCCATCCGAGACTGAGGGCAGCGCATTCCTGAAATTTACGTTTGTCACCGCCCCGTTGTGATAACACGAATTGAAACCTTTTCGGGTCTCCTTTATACTAAACAAGTGTCCAGTGTATAGTGCATAATGCAAAGTGCTTGGTAAAAACAGGGAGTGAGTTCACCCCACTAAGCACCAGGAACTGGGCACTAAGCACTTCTGATTCCGTCCGTCTAACGATTCCAGACAGTCCAATCCTATGCCCAACAGCAGCCACCGTGATGTGTTCATCAGCAGCACCACCCGTGATCTGGAGCAGCACCGGCAGGTCGCCCGCGATGCGGCCTGGCGGGCGAGTCTTTTCCCGCTGATGATGGAGCGCGATGTGGCGGGGATGGAAGACCCGATTGAATATTCGCTGCGTCTGGTGGAGGATGCCGAAATCTACATCGGCATTTTCGCGCTGCGCTACGGCTATGTGCCGGTGGATGACGCGCGCAACCCGCAGGAGCTTTCCATCACCGAACTGGAATATCGTCATGCGATTAAGCGCGGCATTCCCACGCTGATTTTTGTGATGGACGAGGAACATCTGGTCAAGGCCGGGCATATCGAGAACGAGCCGGACAAGCTGGCGAAGCTGAACCGCTTAAAAGATGAACTGCGCACGAGGCATGTGGTCGGCTTTTTCAAGTCGGCGGACGACCTGAGCAATCAGGTATTTCAGGCGCTGCAAAGCCACAAGATTCAGCATTACATCACCAAGCTGGAAAATCAGGGCGTGGCGGCCAACGGGCATGGCACCGGCGGGGGCCTGAAGCCGTATTTCGCGCACGCCTATATTCAGCCGCACAATTTTGTGGGCCGCCGCGTGGAACTGGCTGCGCTGGACGAATGGGCGCAGTCGAAGGATGTGGTGCTGCTGGTCAAGGCGATTGGCGGCGTGGGCAAAAGCGCGCTGACGTGGGAATGGGTGCGGCAGCAGACCGAAAAGCCGGTGGCGCAGTACGCCGGTATAATGTGGTGGAGCTTCTACGAGAGTCATTCCGCGCTGGAAAACCTGATCCCGAAGGCGCTGGCCTACATCACGGGCGAAGAGGAAGACGATTTCAAGCTGCGGGCGCGGGCGGAAAATGAACGACTGCTGCTGGAAAAGCTGCAAGCCGAGCCGTATCTGATCGTGTTCGACGGCATCGAGCGCATTCTGGTGGCCTACCAGCGCATCGATTCGTCACACCTGGATACGGACGAGGCGGTCAAGGAGCGCCAACTGCGCGGCTGTGCTGACCCGCGTGATGATGAATTCCTGAACAAACTGGTCAACTGCGCGCCGTCGAAGTTTCTGGTCAGCACACGGCTGATCCCGCAGGCCTTCACCAGCCGTCAGGGCGATATGATGCGCGGGGTACGCAGTATCGACCTGCTGGGGCTGGCGGCGGAGGACGCGCTGGCGCTGATGAATGAGCTGGGCGTGACCGGGAACCCGGAAAACATGGTGCGCTTCATGGCGCAGTTCGGCAATCACAGCCTGCTGTTGAGCATTATCGCCGGGCGAATCGTCAATTACCGGCCCGCGCCGGGCAGCTTTGACGACTGGTATGCCGAAGAAGGCCGCGAACTGAAATTATCGGACTTTGAACTGGAGCAGCGCCGCACCCATATTCTGCAATACGCGCTGGATGGCCTGACGCCGGACCTGCGCCGCCTGCTGGGGCAGATCGCCACGTTCCGCTACCCGGTGGATTACCGCACGCTGAACGACATCAACCCGTTCATGCCGGACCTGCCGGACAACGGCGGGTCGCGGGCGGACCTGGTGAATGTGCGCGTCAAGCTGCACAACGGACTCAAGGAACTGGAAGATCGCGGCCTGCTGCTGTGGGACCGCGTCAAGAATCGCTATGACCTGCACCCTATCGTGCGCGGCTATGCCTATGAGCAGATGGAGGAGCAGGACCGGCGCATGACCTTCCGGCAGATGCACAGCTACTTCGCCAATCTGCCGCCGGAAGACCTGGACAAAGTCGAGAAGCTGGACGATCTCAAACGCTCGCTGGAACTGTACGAGGTGCTGGTGCGGCTGGGGCGCTGGGACGACGCGATGGATGTCTACGACAAGCATCTCAAGTACGCCCTCACCTACAAGCTGGCGACCTATGACACGATTGTCGACCTGCTCATGCCGCTGTTCCCGGACGGGCTGGATGAACTGCCGCGTCTGTCGTCGTATCGCGGGCAGAACATCTGCCTGACGGATATGGCGACGGCCTTTTCCTACCTGGGGCAGACCGACAAAGCCATGACGCTGCGCGGCCTGAAGATCAAATTGTCGCTCAAGCAGAAAAGTTACAGCAGCATGGGCGTGGGCCTGCGCACCTATTCCAGTTCGCTGCGGCTCGACCAGAACAAGATTGCCACCTCGCTGAAAGTCTGCAAGCTGGCGCTGGAAGTGGCCGAGGCCAGCGGCGACCTGGACAACGCCGGCATCACCTATATGTATCTGCTAAGTCTCTACCGCGATATGGGCTGGTGGATTGATGCGAAGGATGCCTATGACCGCTTTAACGAGCTGCTCAAAAGCCGGCCGGCGCTGAAAAAATGGCAGGCAACGGCAGACCGGTTCTACGCGGAAATGCTCATTTTCCAGAAGCGCGACGCCAACGATCTGCTGAACAAAATCTGGCGGGACGCGCAGAAGGACCCGAACAAAAATCAGGTGCATATCCGCGAGATTTACCGTCTGCGCGGTGAGAGCGCTTTGCAGCAGGGGCAGTTCAGCACGGCAGCCGGGTTCTTTCTGGATACGATCACACTGGGTCACAAGTCGGGCATCCCGGTATCGGGCCTGCTGGGACGGCTGGCATATGTGCGCGCCTGTGAAGAACTCCAGGAAGAAGCGCAGCAGCTTCTGACCGAAGCGCTGACGGACGAGGAAGCCGGGCGGCTGCATGATCTGTACAACAGCGCGGCGGAAACCTATCTGATGATGGGCGATCAGGCGCAGGCGGCACAGTACGCTGCGATGGCTTATGAAACAGCCTGGGCGGATGGGCTGCCGTTTGTGTGGTGGTGGCGGCTGGAACGCGCCCGGCAGGTGCTGGGACAGGTGCAGGCCCCCATCCCGGACCTGCCGCCATTCGATGAAGAGCGCATTGAGAAGGTTCCCTACGAAGCCGACATTTACGCCTTTATCAGCGAACTTCAGCAGGACGTGAAACCATGACACGCCGGTTGATCGTCAACGCGGATGACCTGGGCCTGACACCGGGGGTCAACCAGGGCATTCTGGAAGCGCACCAGCGGGGCATTCTGACCTCGACCACCGCGATGGTCAACATGCCGGCGGCGGAGATGGGTCTCCAACTGCTCCAGCGGGAAGCGCCGCAGGTGGGCATCGGTTTACACATCAACCTGACTACCGGGCCGTCGGTGCTGCCTGCGCAGCAGGTGCCTTCGCTGGTGCAGGCGGATGGCACATTTTATTACAATTCCGACAACCCGCTGGAACGCGCCAGCCAGATGCAACCGGGCGAGATCGAGGCGGAAATCCGGGCGCAGTTCGAACGTTTTATCCACCTGGCCGGGCGCAAACCGGATCATCTCGACGCGCACCACCACGCCGCCTACCATATCCCGGCGGCCTTCGAAACCCTGCTGGACCTGGCGCGCGCGCATGATCTGCCCATTCGCCGGGCATTTTCCTGGCTGACGGATTCCAGCTTTGACGAACCGCGCTATGATACCCTGCGCGAAATGCTGACGAACGCGCCTTTACCCCGCACCACCGATCAGTTCGAGACCGGCTTCTACGGCAGCAGCGCGACCCTCGAAAACCTGACGGCCATTTTCAGCGCCCTGCCCGACGGCACGACGGAACTCATGTGCCATCCGGGGTATCGGGCCGGCATCGAACAGAAATACGCCGCCCCGCGTGAAGTGGAACTGGCGGTTCTGACTGATCCTTCCGTGCGGGCGCTGATCGACGCGCAGGGAATTGAACTGATCGCGTTTGGTGAACTTTAACCACGATGGCCGCTTCAGACTCGCTCAAAAATATTGGTCCCAAAACACGTGAATGGCTGGCGGCAGTCGGCATCCACACACTGGCGGACCTGGAAGCGCTCGGCGCGGTGGAGGCTTACCGGCAGTTGAAAGCGGCTTTCCCGGACCGGGTGACGCTGAATGCGCTGTGGGGTTTGCAGGGCGCATTAATGGGCATCCGCTGGAACGAGATACCCGAAGACATCAGGCAGGATTTGCTGGAACAGGTCAGTCGCTTTTAGCTCACGCCCTGTGACTATCGGCTGACCCGGTGATCTCCCACAGCACGATTTCCGGCGGGCACAGGAAGCGGGCACGCGGCGCGCCCAACCCTTCCAGCCCGACCCCGCGCGCGGTGTACAGCGTGGTTGTGCCCAGTTCATAGCGGCCCATGATAAAACGGTTGCCCAGGTGACTGCTCGAAAACAGCGCGCCGATCAGCGGCAGGCGAATCTGGCCGCCGTGCGTGTGCCCGCACAGGTACAGGTCAATACCCGCCTCGTTGGCTTCCGGGGCGATGTCCGGGGGATGAAAGAGCAGCAGTTTCAGCCCGGTTTTTGGCGCGCTCAACATCATTTTTTTGAGCAGAGCGCGGTCCTTGTCCATATCGTGGGTCACGGTCAGGCCGAGGATATTCAGCGGCCCGCCGGCGGTCTGAATGCTGATCCACTGGTTATTCAGCAGCTTGAGATTATCCAGCCCATTCGTAAACGCCTGCACCCGCGCCATCGGTTCCACAATCGGCGTGCCAGACACACAGTAAGTCCCCAGCGGAGCGCGCCACGCGCTGATAATCTCGCGGATGGCCTGTTCCGCTTCGGGGTCGTGGGTATTGGACAGGTTGACGAAATCGCCGGTGAAGACGATCATGTCTGGCTGAATTTCGGCGATGCGTTTATTCAGGTCCCGTTCACGCGGGGTGACGCGTTCCAGGTGCAGATCACCAATTTGCAGCACGCGCAGCGGCATATCAGTGGCGTATCTGGGGTTAAAATACTTCTGGTGGGTGACACCGAGGTTAAAAGGCTCCACCCAGGTGGCGTAAAACACCAGCAGCGTGATGAGCAGCAGGGCGATCAGCGCGAGTGACCAGGGTACGGCCAGCAAACCCAGCAGGCCGATCAGCAGCGCGCGCGCAGCGGCCAGCGCCAGCACTGACGGTTTATCCGGCCCAAAACTGCGCCCGGTGGTGCGCAGCCCGCGCAGCAGTGCCCAATCAACGCCACAGGACAGCGCGAAGGCCAGCGTCACCCACAGGAATTCCGGCGCGCTGCTCCACAGGAGGGCGACCAGCGCACAGTCAAAGGCCAGCGCCAGCACGACCAGCCAGATGGGCAGGGTTTGCAGGCGATCCGAATTGACCAGGAGTTTGTGCAGCAGTGAATCTTCCAGCGGTTCTGGCTGCGATGGAGTCGGCGTCACGATAGGCTTATTTCTGGCTCTGGGCGATGTCGTTAATCAGGGCACGCAGCTCAAAACGAATCGTATCGAGGGCCTCCGGGTTGTCGAGTGAATCGACCAGCCCCTGCACGATCACGGCCAACCGGTAGACATCCTGGGGACGCGCTGCCTTGTCCTTCAGCATCCGGTCCAGCGCCAGGGTAAAGGGATTAGTTTCATGGGTGCGTTCAATATCGCGTTTGGGATTTTGTTCCGTATCCGTCATCAGCCCCCTCGCTTATTACAACCTGCAAACGCCATTTCAACCATCATAACACAGATTTTCAACGGTTTGCGTAACAAGGTTCTTTCATCGCCCGATTCGGCTACAATAGAAACAGGCTTGTAACAGGGGTCATCATGCGGAGTCTGGTCAGGCGCTTGTGGCGCAATCTGATAGGTCGGGTGTGGTACATCCGTTTGGAGCAGGTTCTGCTTGTCAGCGCTTCGCCGGCCGCGTGCCTGCACACGCTCACTCAGGCCGCCAAACCCAGCACCACGCGCCTGCATCTGCGCAACCTGTTCACCGATGGGCGGCGCTACACCATCGAGCCGCGCCCCGGCGGATTCCAGATGACCAGCACCAGCAGCATCGCCTGGCGGCGGGGACGTGGGCGGGTGGCGGCGCTGCTTCTGGGAACGTGTTCCGCAGTGGACGACCACATCACCCGCGTGGACCTGCGCGCCCGGATGACGCTGCCCTTCCTGCTGGATATTTTTCTGCTGCCCGGCTGGATGACGCTGCTGCTGGTGTACGGGCCGCTTCCCCGGCCAGTCGGTGTGGGCGCGAGTATGATCCTGCTGGCGCTGTCGTGGATCTGGCATCGTTACAACGCCGTGCTTCAGACGCTCGACATGCTCTATTTCGTGCAGGTCGCGCTGGATGATCTCCCCCCGGCGGTTGTGCCGGAAATCCCGGCGGATAACCACGACACGATCTACAGCGATTTTCAGCAGCAGTGGCAAAAATTCTACGACGAACACCAGTCCAGATGAACGCCGAAGTTAGAGCGTATGATGCACTTTTTTCTTGCCGGACATGGCAAATCACCCCAAACCCCTTCGGGATTCAGAGACCGCTGCCCCATTCCGAACGGAATTTGTTTGACCTTGCCGGCGATTTCAACCGGCGGCACAGACGGAAAAGTTCATAACAGCCTTTACTGGTCGTCCGGCATCTGTTCCTCGAAGCGGCGCAGGGCATCCTCCATCCGCTGCTGGCGTAGGGTCATGGTCAGGTCGCCGCGCGTGCGTTCCAGCACCCCGCGCACCACATCCGTCTGGCGGCGCAGCCCGCTGGTGATGGCGTCAGGAAAATCGAACGTCACCAGTTCATCATAGATCGCATCCATCCAGTCCAGCAGGCGCTCGGCTTCGTCGCTGTCGCCGTCCTTGCGCCGCAGAATATCAAGGATAAAACGGCGCAGTTCAGTGGCGGCTTCGGCCAATCCGTTGAGATAGGTGGCGTATTCCGCGTCCAGCGATTCGGGCGTGGGCAGGGGCTGGTTGCGCACCAGCGCATAGGTGGCATGGGCCTCGACGACTTCCTTGAGCGCATCCTGCGTGTACCCGCTGTGATACAGGTCCGGGTAGGCGGCGACCACTTCACGCAGTTCGCGCGCGCCATCGCGCACTGTAACCAGTTTGTCTTCGGCCTGCGCCCATTCGTGCCGGTGAATGGCGCGGATCGATTCGGCGCAGCGGCGGATCAACTCCCGCGAGCGGGCAATGGCATCGTCGCGCGCGGCATTTTTGGCCGAGAAGGCAGCCTGAATCTGTTCGGTGATGGCGGTCAGTTCATTCATTGTCGCTGTCGTCCTCAGACTTGACGCTCCCGAACAACTGGTCGGCGAGGGAAGCGGGAACGGCTGGCACTTCGATCTCACCGTGTTTTTGCTCGTAGCGCTCCAGGTTCTGGCGCAGCGCGTTGAGAAAGGCTTTCGCGCTGGTGGGGGTCATCACCACGCGGGACTGCACGCGGGCGCGCGGGTCGTTCGGCAAAATCTGGATAAAATCCAGCACAATTTCGGTGTTGGTCTGGCTGACCATGACGGCATTGCTGTACACGGCGCTCAGGCCGGCCGGCAGTTCGACCTTAAGCTGGCGCTGCGGCGGCGGTTGGGACATGCTGAACTCCTCGGATAAGCGATCAAAGCAGCCATTATAGCGGATACTGTTGCGCGAGGGAGCCTGGGCATACAATAGAGTCAATACGGATCAGGGATTAAAGGCAGTCGCGTAATGGTCAAGCTGGCAGTATTTGTCTTTGTTCTGGGGATGATTGTGCCTGTGCGCGCACAGGAGGAGGGCAGGACCGTCCTGGAAGTCCTGACGGTGGACGGGCTGGAACGCACCTATGCGCTGCATGTCCCGGCTGAATTACCCGACCCCGCGCCGCTGGTGCTGGTGCTGCATGGGCGTACCGGAACCGGGGCCGGCATGGAGCGCTACACCGGGTTCAGCGACCTGGCCGACGCGGAAGGTTTTATCGTCGCCTACCCGGACGGCATTAACGGAGAGTGGAATTACGTTAAGGATATTCCCGGTTATCCCTTTCCCCACGATGATACGGCTTTCCTGAACGCTGTAGTGGATCAGATCGCCGCAGATTACCCCGTTGACCCCCAGCGGCTGTATATCACCGGCTTTTCCAACGGCGGCTTTATGGCCCAGCGCATCGCCTGTGAAACGCCAGATCGTTTCGCGGCCTTCGCGTCCGTTGCGGCGGCTGGCTTCGGCGGGATGCTGGATGTCTGCCTGCAACGCGGCACGCACACCGCCCCGATGCTTCTCATGCACGGTTCGCGGGACAACAATATCCCCTGGAATGGACTGAGTGTGACACGCGGCGAACGCACGGTATATGTCACCTACCCGCTGCCGGAAACCTTTGCTTACTGGGCAGAGTTCAACGGCTGCGAAGCGGAGGCTGAAGTCACGGAACTGCCGGAATCCGGTAAATCACCCGGCACGAGCGTGCGCGTGCTGGATGTGCGGTGCAGCCCGGATGTCTCGGTGGTGCTGTACACGATCCTCGGCGGCGGGCACAACTGGCCCGGCCACGAACCTGGCTTCCCTCGTTCTATCGCCGGGGAAGTCAATTTTGATATTGACGCTACCGAAGTGATCTGGGACTTTTTCGCCCAGCACCAGCGCGTACAGCCAACAGTCGACTAACCGGAGGATTCGAATGGAGCAGCTTATAAGCGGCGCGAAAACACACGGGCTGGTGCTTTTTCTGGGCGCGGGCACATCCATGATCGCTCCCTCGTCGCTGCCCGGCTGGTACAGGTTTAATGATCTGGTGCTGGAAGGACTTACCCGGCGGCTGGTTGATTACACCAACCGGGAATGGCTGGGTGGTGAGATTCTCGAAGAAGTGCTCAATCGGCGGAATAATACTGAGTTCCTCGCGCCGGATTATCAGGCCCAGTTGATGACCGAGCAGTGCGGTGAAAGTTACTTTCGGGTGCTTCAGGTGCTGGATGTCGAAGAGACCAACCCGGTGCAGCAGGACATCGCGCTTCTGGCGCAGACCGGCCATCTGGCGGCGGTGGTCACCACCAATTTTGACCGGCTGGTGGAGCGCGCGCTGACCCAGGCCGGGGTTGCCCACCGGGCTTATTTTGATGTGGCCGGATTCCAGGCCCTCCAGCAAACCCTGAGCGACCCGCAGGCCCCGCTGCCGGTTATCAAAGTGCATGGTTCTGTCGAATCGCCGGAGTCGATGGTGGATACCTTGCAGCAGCGGCTGATCGGCCGGCCGGAGGAACTGGAGCAGGTGCTGGCGGCGCTGCTCAAAAAACACCACTGGCTGATGATGGGCTGGTCGGGCGCGGACCTGGATTATGACCCGAATTACCTGGGGTTCCGCCCGGCGGCGGAGAGCGGCGCGGGTCTGACCTATCTGTCGCGCACAGGATCAGCGGTGCGCCCGGCCATTGCGGAACTGGTCGCGGCCTATGGCGCGAAAGCCAGTGTCATTGAAGCGGAACTGCCGGGCTGGTTTCGCACCCTGGTGAGCGCACTGGGGGCGCCGATTCAGCCGCTGACGGATATGCCCGCGCCTGTGGACCGGGTCCCGGCACTGCGTGAACGGGTCGGCGATTGGGCCAAATCCATTGGCGATATGTCCGTTCTCAACATCCTGATCGCGCTGCTGCAAAGCTGTGGGCAGGATGAAGCCACCTTTTATCTGCTGCGCAAAAACTGGAAAACCTTCCGCGTGCCGGATGATTGTTCGGGGCGCTCCTACGCGCAGTACTGTTACAACTACGGCAAAGCGCTCATGGAAGCCGGCAGTATTTCCAACCCGGTCAGTCTGGAAGACGATATGAGCAACCTGCTGGAATGGCGCGACCACGCGGACCGCAACGCCTATGAGTTTCTGGCGCGGGCAGTGGATAACGGGATGCCGGAAGCGCTGACCGATTTTTCTGTCCTGCTGGCCCTGCGCGGCGAGTGTGATAAGGCGCTGGAGCAGTTTGAAAAAATCCTCACGGCAGGTTTTGAGCAGAGCCATTACCGGACGGTGCGGGATGCCTGTACGGCTGCCGGGATCATCTTTGATATGCTTGGCGCGTGGAGCGATGGCCTGCAATGGCTGGAACAGGGCTATAGTCTGACTGTTCATTACGGTGATGAGCCGCACCGCAGCCTGATCTGCGCGCATCTGGGGCGCTTTCTGGCGTACAAGCGGCGCTTTGACGAAGCGGCAGCGCGCCTGGTGGAGG
>CAZKIB010000196.1:0-12268 GCA_964552425.1 uncultured Anaerolineaceae bacterium
TACACTCTTTCCTTACACGACGCTCTGCCGGTAGGGGCTGTCAGACTCCAACTGGCTGATGGCCTGCCGCAGTACGGTGAGGACACGCGGCAGCACACGCGGCCAGCCGTCCATCGAGCCGCCGCGATTGCGGCTGGTGTAATCGAGGATCAGCAGGCGCGCCTGCGTCAGCGTTTGCTGCGGCGACATTTTTAGCGCTTTGCTGCGCCGGGGCGTGAGGTCGCCATGCGAAGCCACTGCGCTGCCCTTTGCCTCGCCGCCCGGCCCGACCAGTTCCAGCTTGTACACAAAATCGCCGGACTTGGTGCGCCACACGTTCTCGACGCGCCCGACCAGATTCAGCGAACGCACATGCACCAGCGCGCGCGGGCGATAGGGTTTGTTTTTGTTCAGCGCCGGAATGAAGTCCGGCTCCGCTGCATGGGCGAGGTTATTACTAGACGAAGTATTTAAGGTCTTCACGCGGCGGGAATATTTCATGAGTGAATCTTGCCAACTATCTACCTGCTCTAAATCAGATGCGTCGTTGATCGACCAATTCCGCATCGCGTTTGCTATGCGCTGCACACCATCCGCCACGCGCCGGTCGGGTTCAAGCGCAGTCCGCAAATACTCGTTGACCCACGTGTTCAGGTTGCGCGCGATTTGATGCAGTTGGCGTTCTGCTATAGGGAGTTTCATCTGCTCCAAGCGCCCAAGATGTTCTGCCGTAAAGCGAAGCTGGTTTCCTAGTGTAGGCGCTTTCTGGCTTTTTATACTTTTCACTTCCCCCGCCGTGACTAGCACCGGCAGTTCGCCGGGTTTTGCCAGTTCGACCAGCGGGCCGGAAGGCGTGACATGGATGGCCTTGATGCGGCGGCCATCAGGCAGCGTTTGGGCGGTGTGCAGGGTGTGCATGGAATCTCCTTATGCTGGACGCCGTAAAAGCTGCGCGCCCTGATTCGCTTTTTGAAGCGCGCGCTTCACGTTTTGTTTGGCCTTACCCAACAAATGAGGATTGTCACGGGATTGGCTGATGGCATTCAAAGCGCCCCACATTTCCTGATAAATCGGGCTTATCAATGAACCGCGTTCGGTGTATTGCTGTCGGCCACCCCATGCAGTTTCGAGTTGTTTCTGATCTTCCAGCCAATTGAGCAAACTGCCGATACGTATCTGAAGATCATTGGTTTTGCTTACATCCCAACGATTGAGCAAATCCGCTAATTTGCTGCGAATATCCCGCATGGTTGCGTATGGGTCGGCCTTCGCTTCCCCGGCTGGCCCGGTGGGGTCGATGTCGCCGGTGAGGGGCGCGGCGGAACGGTGTTGGCGCTTCCCCGCCATCTCCATCACCTCCGGCGCGCCACTCACTTCGTCGGTGTCGATGCCGTCCCCGGCGGGTGTGGGGGTGGGTTGGGCTTTCTGCATAGTCCGATATACCGCGACTGAGGCTGTGTTAGCCCACAGACCGGCGCGATGGAAATTATAACGGTTGAAATCTGATTCCGCCTTGTTCATGGCGCTCAACGCTTCGGGGATGTCGCCACTTCTGCGTTTCAACTCCGCTATTGCGTTGCTAAACGCATTCCATTGTTGCCTCGGCAAATCGCCCTTGTCGCCAATTCTCTGAAGGGCTTTACCCAAATTCATCAAATCGCGGCGCAAATCCGGGGATTTACGCACCTTCCCAAAAGGGTCGCCCGTCGCCGCCGCACCCTTTCCGATGAACGTCTTTTCGTCCGCCGCCTTGAGCGCCCGCGCTTTTCCGGCCTTCTGGTCGGCCTTCGTCACCCCGTCGCCCGCCATATACAGGCTGCGCAGGGCATCTTGCGCATGCGCCAGCGCCGCCTTGCGATCAGGGATGGCCTTTTCAGCTTCACCCAGCGCGGCTTTGGCCTCCTGCTCGCCGGGCGTTTCCGCCTTGAGGGTGGCGCGTTCCAGATCGGCTTTCCACTGGCTGATTTGCGCGGCCATGATCGGCAGCGCCGGTTCCGCTTTGGCCCACTGCGTCGTGAGTTGCTGCATGTGCTTGACCAGCGGGCTGTAAAAACGCAGGTGTTTCTGGGGGGTGTAATCGCTCATGGGGTTGCGCCTTTCCTGAACATGCCAGTACGACAGTTGCTCTGATTATACGCGAATCGCCAAAACAGGCAATTACGCTACACGACACCACGCTTGCGGGCTTCTTCGCGCAGCAGCATCCGCACTACCGCCGCTTGACTGACCCCCAGCAAATCGGCCAGTTTTGCCAGTCGCTGCCGGTCTTGCGCGGACAGCCGAAAACTCGTTGAAACAGATTGCTGCTTATTCACAGCGCGCCTTCCTGTGTTTGCGGTCAATGTATTGCATTATACCGCTATTTTACGCTACCGGAAACCCCGATTCTGAGTAACAATCGTTTCTAAGGGCGTATCGGCGTTACGCAAATTCCGGCACGCGCAGGCGGCGCGCGGCATGGATGGCGAACGCATCGGCCATCACCGTGTCGTCATGTGCGCCTGACGGCGCTTCGTAGCGCCACTTGCCGGAGGCCAACTGCGTGCTTTGGAACACGCGGTATTCCTGCCGGTGTTCGGGCGTGTCGATCAGCTTCCAGTCGTCCTCATGCACCGCCACGTACAGATCGCCCATCAGCAGCTGCTTACTGGCGTTGGTCGTCTCGAACGGGATCAGCCCGATTTCATAGCCGGGCGTGTGCGCGTCAAATTCCTTGCGCAGTTCCTCAAAGTTCGGCCCGCCGATGCTGTTGATTTCGACCACCATCATCTGCACGCCATGCAAAAAACATTCGTGGCGGATGCGGCGGCGCATTTCTTCCCATGACAGCCGGTTCCAGCGGCCCAAAAACAACTGGCGGCGCGCCTTCACGTCCACGATGCTCAACACGGTGTAATCGTTTTTCTGCCCGAAATCCAGCCCGGCCACGATGCGGTGGCCCGGCGGCGGCAGGTCATCCGGCACAGGCTGCCACACGTCTTCGTCCAGCACACCGAAAAACGCCTCGCCGCTGGTCAGGAAACAACTGTACGGGTCTTCGGGGTATTCCTGCGGAAACAACCACAGCAGTTCGGCTTGTTTGGCGCGGCGGAACTTGATCTGCTCCGGTATCAGGTTGTGCTTCTCGACCAGCGCCTGTTCGTCCGGCTCGTACACCAGCGTTTCGCCCGGTTCCAACGGAATCTGATAATCCTTGTCGTGCGGGTCAAAAAACCAGGGATAAAAATGCAGCTTCCAATCGCCCTTGCCGTCCAGCGCTTCCATGCAGCGTTCGTAAAACCAGCCTTGCGCGCCGTTGGCGGTGGATTCCATGACCACATAGCCGTGCCGGGGCACACCTTGCAGCAGTCCGGCCACGATGCTTTCCGGGTCTTTCCACCTGGACACCTCCGAGCAGTGGGCGTGGCTGAAGCTGAAGCCCACGCCCACGTCGGCGCTGCCCGCCGTGAAGATGATGCTCTCGCTGTCGAAGTCCGGGTAAGTGCTGAAGCCGGCGTTGTTGTACAGCCGCTGCGGGCGGAACGACTGCGGTAAGTTGTTATAAAAACGGTCTACCATGCGCCGGAAGCGCTGCGTGGTGCTGTTCTGGTGGCTCAGGGTGGCGGTGGACACCGTGCTGGTGACGGCTTTACGAAAGAGTTCGCCTTGAATACAGGTGGACATGCCCGGCTGCCGGAACTTCAAAATCAAGTCGCGGTGGCTGCGGTTGCGGAGCCAGTCCATCTGCACGCGCCGGTTGCGATAATCCAGCGGCTGCAATTCGTATTCTTTGGTGATGATGCGCAGGAAGGCCGGGGCGAACAGCAGCGGATTGTCAAACACCCCCGGCGGAAACTCACCAGTCGGCAGGTTCATCATCGTCATGAGGGTGTCCGTTGCTGTGCCCATTGACGGCGGGTTCCGCGTCGGCCCGCTGCTGCTGGCGTTCCATCAGCACCGCCTCGCGCCAATCGGCGTGAATATTGGTGATCTTGCCGCTATGTTCGGTTTTGTTTTCCACAATCTTGTCCGGCAGCCCGGCGGCGCGGCGCTGCTGCTCACTGATGTCGCGCCGCCAGCGCGTGAGCGCCTGCATCTTGGCGACGTTGGCGCGCACCACCACCACGCGCATCATCTGACCGGGATGGTTCGGGTCGGGAACTTCTTGCACCACATCCTGTTCGTGGAACGGCGTGCTGCTCCAGGCCTGCTCCCAGCGCTCTAGCTGCCAATCGGCGTGCAGGGCTTCCTGTGCGATAATGTCTGCCCGCCGCTGTTCCAGCGCTTCGCGTTCAAGGTCGATCTGATGCCTGTCCCATGCGGCGGCACGCGCTACCCAATCGAATTGCGATGACCACGCTTCCAGTGTGGGTAATCGGGTTGATGGAGGCTTCGCCAACGTTGCGCCAACTTTTTGCCTACCATATTCGGCGTGTAACTTCGCCAGCGAGCGGCCCGCGCCCATCGTGCAATAATCCCAAAAAGCCGTGTATTGCCTTGCGTTTTCATCGGGGCGCTGTGCCCATAGGTCGCTCATGGCGTAACCTTTCGTAATGCGCGCCAGTTGATCTTGGCGTCGTGTCGTCCGTTCTTCTTAACCACCGGTTGCGCAATACCGGGCCACAGGCGCACCACCTGTTCCACGCTGCGCTGTTCCGGCGTACCGGCCCGATATTCCGCCTGTAGCCCCCCGGCATTCGAGCCGTTTTCGGGCGTGGCGAACGAGTACGCCTGCACGCGCATGGTATCGTAACCGAGCGCCAGCACTTGCAGCGTGAAATCCCGATCCGCCTTCAGGTTGGTTTCCGGGCGGAAGTTCAGCATCGTCAACCGGCTGGCATCTATCCACACGCATACGTCGCAGTACGAGTTCAGCGCGTAGGGCTTGTTGCTCGACCATGCGTATTGCCAGTATTCCAACGCGCCGTGCGCCACCAGCGGCTGCTGCGCGAACAGGGCTTCCGCCCCTTCCAGCGCCTCACGCGCGCCAACGCGCACATTCCGATTCTGAACTGTCTTGCCGAATTTCTGAATATCGTCGTCCAACATCCAGAACGGCCCGGCGTTTTGCGCGAGAATGGCGTTGCGCACGTAGGCTAGCCCTTGATCGTTGGCGTCCAAAACATGCAGCGCGGCGGCGGGGTAGGCCGCGCGGTAGGCATCTTCGTCCTGCGGTTCCACCGCCAACGTATACGGCACGCCCTCAGAATCCAACAAAGCAGTCGTTAAGGGCTTGTTTGCGCGCCCTTTGGTAGCAATCCACACGGGGTTCATAAGCCACGCAACTGCCTCGGTAAAAACGCGATTCTGCGATGGTTTCGGTAAAGGCGCTTCCACTCAGCGCGCGGGCCATCCCAGCCGTGTTGTTCGCCCAAGTATTCGTCGGGCAGCGCCCGGCGGCGGGCTTCCAATACCCACGCCAGATCGCCCGGTTCCAAGCGGGCGTGTTCGATCACGGCTTGCAGTTCGTCGATATCATGGCCCACATAATACTTGCCCGCCGCGAAGCTGTGGTAATTGCACAGCACAGTTTCCAGCGTTTCCCAATCGTCTACCGGCACACCCTTCACCGACAGCCTGTCCCTTAAATCCGCGCCATAAGCGTTCAGTTGACGCACGCTCGCGCCGGGGTGCTGGTAGAGTTGTTCCAGCCCGGCTTTGGGGCCGGAACAAAATTCCATCCGCATATCCGGCGCGGCGAGGGGCCAGCCATGCACCTTCTTCAGCAGTTCCCCCCACTTGAACGCGGCCCAGCGCCCATTGTTCCACACCAGTTGCGCCGTTTCCCAAAACAGCAGGTAATTTTCCTCCGGCGTGTGTCCGTGCCAGTTCTGCTGTAAAAAGACTTTCTGGCTGCCGCCGCCCAACGCCCGCACGTATTCCAGATAGGAATCCGCATGCGGGGCCACTTTACCGCCGCGCAAATTGCGCCGTTCCACCGCACACGGGAACGAACGGGCTTCCGCAGGCAGCGGGCCGGGCAGCGGTTGCAGCCGGAAGGCTTTCACGGCGCTGCCCAGGTTGTAATACGTCAGGTACAAAAACGTGAACCACAGCGCCTGCTCGGAATCCATGTCGCGTTCCAGTTCGCGCAGCACCGGGTACAGCGGGTCAATATCGCCGCTTTCGATCAGCGCCCCGGCGAACGTCACCAGTGGGGGAAGTTGCGTTTCATCCAGCACGCAGCGCCTCCAAGACCGGGTGCTGCGGCAGCCGCGCCACAATGTCCGCCGGGCTGCTCAACCCGTCCAGTACCCATTCGAGCGATACCCAACGCTCGACCAGTCGCATGGCCTTCGTTTCGCGCCCCTTCACCCAACTTGAATTTTGACGACTGCCGCGCGAGTCGCGCCGGGCTGCCGCCTCCCATTCCGGAACGGACAAAAAAGCGACGGTGAGCGTCCACCCGGCGGCTTGCACCGCGTTAAAGAATTTGTCGTTCGCCAGTCGATCTCCTTCCCCGTACACGTAAGGCGTTGGGCAGCGTTCCAACCAGTCGATCACCCAAGGCTGCGCTTGCAATTCCAAGCTGTCTGTGCCGGGATTCCCGGCGCGCGCGTCGCCCAACATCGACACGTCCCCAAAATACCGTATCGGGAACGGCTTCTTTTGCTCGGAATCGGGCGTCCGCCCATCCAGCAGCGCTGCTGTGAAGGTGCTTTTGCCGCTGCCGGGGACGCCGATCAAATAAAAGAGGTGTTTGTCAGTCAACTTTAGGAGCCTCGTAATGCCCGCTGCGCACGCGAGCCAGTTCGTCGGCTGCTGTGCCACAGTTGCGCATCTTCTCCCGATAATAGAATACGAGGCTCAAGCGCTCATACGGTTCGTCGTAGGTTTTGAACGGCGTGTTGCCGTGCCATTCATGAACATCCGCCAGCACCACATCGCCCGATTGCAAGTCCACTGCCACCCGGTATTGAGGCCAGCACAGGTAACAGCCATCATAGCGCCCGGCCCGCAGCGCCGTCATCACGCCGAAACCCGGCTTGTAGTCGCCCTGATCTTTATGCACCGCCGTCTGCCAGTTCAAGTTCACGGTGATGGTGGTAAATACCGTGCCGGAAATGTAAAAGTCCGGGCTGGTTTCCTCCACCACCTGCTTTTGGGCGGCGTAGCGGTTGGGGGCGTTTTGGGCGAACACCCGATCTACGCTGCGGATGAAGGGCATGGCGCGGGCGAACTTCTCCGGCTCATTCAGGTTGTAAGCCGTCAGGCGGCAGTAGGGATAGCGGCTGCTGCGATCAAAAAAGCCCACAATGCCACTGTGGACGCTTTTAGCGTAAGTGGTGCGCGACAGCGTGCCGTCCTGCCGCACCGGGCGGTAGCGCGTCTTGCTGCGCGCCCCCAACGGACGGCTGTTCCCCTTGCTTTCGTCGGTGAACTCGGTTCCAGCCGCCATGCCCCGGTTGTCGGTGGGCGTGGCGGCTTCGCGCAGGTTTTCGTAAGCGGCCTTCGCGTCCACCGCCTTCAGCACCCCGGCGCGGAAGATAATCAGCGGCTCCCCGTCCTCCTTGTACACCGTCACATCTTCCCCGCGAATCAGGATGTCGTAAGCCGATTCGTCCAGCAAGGTTCCGCTGATCGGCTCCATTTCTTCGTCGGTATACCGTTTGGCGAGCGTAATTTCACGCATTTTGCAGGCCCTCCACTTTCTCACGCACCGCCGCCACCACTGTTTCCGTGACGCTGGACGTGCCGTAATGCTTGCGCAGCACCTCCACATCCCCCAAAAAGGGTTGAATGGTGGTCACGGTCAAAAACAGATGCACCAACCGCACCGCCGCGTCCGGGATGTCGCTGCCGCCCAAGCCTTCGTATTCCGATTCGCCTGCGGCTCCCCCGCCGTCGAATACCGGGCCGGATTTCTGCCGCAGCAGCGCCAGCAGGTCATCCTCATCGAACACCAGCGAGCCGCCTGCCGGGTGGCTGCTGCCGTCTTGCAGCAGCGTCATCAGCTTATCCTTGTCGAAGATCGCCGCGTGCGCGCCGAGTCCGAGGTTGCCCCCGGCAAGGGTGGTGGCGTTGTGGTCAATGCCAAAAGCGGCGGCTTCAAAGGCATTTTGCGCGTCCAGCCCCACCTCAATCGGGATATACCACTCGCCGGAATCGGGGTGAATTTTGATGCCGCGCGGGGGTTCCATGCCCTGTGCGTGCATGAATCCGAGCGCCTCGATGCGCCCGTTGCCGTACACAATCGCCCCTGCGCCGCCTGCGATATTGGTCAGGTTGCGATCAAAGGCCGGGTTGTCACGAAAGCCGTATTTCTGGAAAGACTGCACCGCCACACCGATGTCGTGGGCTTTGGGATTCTGGTTCCACAGCAGTTGGCGGGCATAGCTCAGGGGAATCCACACGCGCTCGGCGGCTTCGCCCGCCAGCAGCGCCGGGTCAACGGAAAGCAGTTCGGGATTGAGGGTGTCGGTTTGTTTTTTCATGCCCCTCATTGTAGCTAAATTAAGGGGCATGTGTCAATTCAGGGCTGTTAACTGACGTTCTCAGGCCTCAACTTAAACTTGCAAACAGTGGCAAATCATCCATCTCAGCCGCTTGTTTGGCGTTCAGGCGGTCAATGCCACTCTTAAACCGTCCCTGCGCAATCTCGACATAACCCGCGTCGGTATCTCCACATATCCAATGACGGCCTGTATTTCTGGCGGCAAGCGCCGTTGTGCCAGAACCGCAGCACGGGTCAAGCACCAGTTCGCCCGGTTGGGTGTAGGTGCGAATGAGGTATTCGTACAGGGCGACGGGCTTCTGTGTAGGGTGAACAGAATCGTTATTTGGATTGGCAAACTCAATTACTGTTCGTGGGTAATTCTCGTATTCAATTATGCGGTTCAAGCTATGACTCGGACGATCAACTTTATGAGAACTCCCGTAAAAGCGTGGACGGTTCCACTGTTTATCAACTTTTTTCAACCCTTGCGGAAAGTATGTCATTCGGTCGTTAGAGCCGTTAGCAACCGTGCCAGATGAAAAAACAACGATATCCTCATGCGCTTGTAGTGGCTTATTGCGGCAATTGTAGATATCAAACGGACGCGACTTATGCCATATCCAGCAATATTTGAACATTGACAAGTTGCTCGATATCAGAGTGGATGTAAATGGTTGCTCCGAAGTCGTCACGAACACACCGCGCGGCTTGAGACAATGACGCACGGCGGCCCACAGCGCATCGAAGGGGATGATTGTGTCCCAACTACAGGCGGTTGTGCCGTAGGGCAGGTCGGTGATAATCGCATCGACAGAACCCGCTGCTTGTGCCCACATCAGGGATAGTGCATCAATGTGGTGTATCCGGTCTAACCCGGTGATGGTTTGCTCAGGAAGTAGAAACAAGTTCACCTCACAGAATCGGTTTTATCGGCCCGGTATCAGCCGCCCCGTCACCGGGTCATACGGGTTAGGCGGCAGCACTGTCGGCACACCTTCATCCTGCATCTGGCAGGCATTATGAAATTCGTTGTAGCCCGTCGCCCGGCGCACGCTGCCGTAGCCCCCGTCCATAAACTTCAATTCGGTGCGCTTGCCTTCGGCATAACGCCCGTGCGCATCGTATTCGACCAGCACCAGCGGGCTGTTAGGCCAATCGCTGATAACGGTTCCGACATACCAACTGCCATGTTCAGCGACTCGTGCGCCTTTCTCAATCATGTCCAGCACACCCCTTCGTCGCAGTTATCCATTTCCTCATCGGTGAACATCGGCTCTTGCACCCCGATATTTTCCAACAGGATGAGATTGCGGTGCAGGTAGACGCGGTCTTTGCCTTTTAACGCACGTTTTTCATTCGAGCGATTCTGGATTTTAATGGCTTCCTCGAACAGTTCTGGCTGCTCCCGGCGCAACTCAAGCCACTCCGCATGGCGCATAAACGGGCAAAAGAAACAACTCGACTTGGGCGAAATGGGTAGCCCGGCTTCGGTAATGATTTGCTTGCATCCCGCCCGATTAATGCGCAAGTGTAATAACGGGTATTCCCGCCTTTTGGCGAATCCGATCTTGCGCCCCTTTTCTTCGGTGTGCCAGTACTCATCTTTGGCGCGGTGAAATTCATCTACCGAAATTCCCAGCCCGATGACGACATGGCTTGCGCCCTGCTTTTTGGCCCACTTGTCCACGACAAGAATCTTGAAGTCGCGGGTGCAGGTGCGCGAACCGGGTGCGCCGGTACTCATGTAAGCCGGAATGGGGACTGAACGGTTATCCCGGAAAACAGCCTCCTTGATCGTTTCCGGTTTCCCGAAACGCGTCTTTTGTACCTCTACGATCTGGATTCCGTGCTGTTCCGCGAACGGAATCGCCACTTCCCGGATGTAACGCAAGGTGGCGGGGTTTTCGCTGTCCTCCCCCACGTTGGCAAATACAAACACATCATAAGGCTCAGGAAGTTTCCCCTGTGCCTGCAAAACCAGCACCGCGTTGGATTGCACCCCGCCGCCGTATGAGAAAATCCGTAGTGGCTTTTGTTCTGTCATCGCTTACGCCCATCCTTCCGGCTTGATCGTCCATTTATAGCCTTCTGACACCTCATCAGGCCAGTTAAATCCGTATTGGTGCATGTGCTTCCGATAATTGCTGACCAGCCGGGCCACCCCATCGCCCGCGTAGGGCGTGAGCATGAACGTCGCGGCGCAGTAGCCCGTCCCGTTCCATTCCGAACGAATCTGGCCCCCGGCCTGCGTAATCGTCTGCCGCAGCGCGTCAATGCTGGCTTCGCTGAACACAGGTTGCGAGCGGCCTGTGATGGACTGGCTGTCTTCGACCCACCCGGTATCGAACACCAGCACCGGATAGCCTTCCGCCGCGACGGGCGCAAGGCTCACGCTCAAGGGCACACCTGCCTTGTCTATCAAGTGTATCCCATGATGAGACAAAACCGCATCCGCAGGCTGTTCGCTGTTGAGCCAATCGATGGCAACCTTGAGGCGCGGAACCAGCGGCGCGAGGGATTCCAGCGTCAATTCAAGCGTAATGGTCATGTCCGCAACCTTTCTATCGCCTCAATTTTAATCGGCACAAAACGAACCCCGTGTTGTTCGAGAATGGCCTGCGCCTTGGCTAACCAGTGCGCCTTGCGCTTTTTGTGGCGCGGATGCGTCCAGAAGCATTTTGCCAGCACGCGCTGCTCGGATTCCGACAACCCCCGATCACGTTCGCGCCGGGGTTCGTAATAATAAATCACCAGCGTGTACCAGTTGGGTTCCGTTTTCCAACTGGAATACGCCAGCAATTCGGCGGATAACTTCCCGTTGACCGCAGGCACAAGCGCGTCAAATGGCTCCCCTTCCGCCACAATCCGCGCCTGAGCGCGATGGGCTTCTATCCCGCGTTCCTTGAGCCACAATTCCGTCTGTCGCAAGCCGCGCAGAGGCATCAGGTCGTAACCAATCAACAGGCGGCGCTTAGTCGGTTCTAAGTGAATCGCATGGGGTGCGCCGTTTTTGAACATCGCCCATCCTTTCATGATTGCGCCAGCCTGTACGTCATCGTGCCATCGGCCCAATCGTGCCCGCGCTCGAATACCCCGGCGTCCACCAGCGATTCGGCGGTGTCCCGTTCCTGCGGCGCTGCCAGCAGGTGATAGGGCGCGGTGGGGTGACACAGGCGGCTCCACAGCGCGTTCGCCAGCAGCAGCACCTGTTCGTCGGTCATCTGGTCAAGGCTCATGATCGGTACTCCGCCAACGTGACTACTCCCAAGCCTCAAGGCTTGGGCTTCTACGGGTCACGGGCTAGGCCCGTCCCGATGGACGCTAATCCGCGTCCAAGTATATTGATTGCGGCGTTCAAGTCCCGGTCTATTTTGAGACCGCAGTGAGGACAGTCATGCACGCGAACCGACAGGTCTTTCGGAACAATCACCCCACAACCGGAACATTCCTGCGTTGTGCCTCTGGGGTTGACCAGCACAACAGCACGACCGGCGCTTTCAGCCTTGTACGTGCTGTACTGCACAAATCGTCCCCAGGCCACGTCCGCAATATTCCGGTTGATGACCTTGTTCCCGTTGGCCTGCATGTCCTGAATGTCGAGTTTTTCAAACACGATCAGCCCGAAGCGGTTAACCAGCTTGCGGCTTTCCTGATGGGCAAAGTCGTTACGCCGGTTGTTCGCTCGCTGATAGGCATGGTTCAGCGCCTTCACTACCTTGCCCCGTTGCGCGCTGCCTTTCGGGTATTGTTCTTTTTTGCGCTGCAAGCGGGCAATATCCTTTTCGTCGCGTTTCATCCAGCGCTGGCGGGGAATATCCTCATAGAAAAATCCGCAGGAGACCCCTGTCTTTAGACAGGGGAGGAAGGCGGCCT
>CAZKIB010000197.1:0-1616 GCA_964552425.1 uncultured Anaerolineaceae bacterium
TGGGCCGCTGACGGCGTTTTGTGTGGAAGATTTCAGCCACAGCGATTATCGTGCGGTGATGCAGGTCATTACGCAGGCGCTCGAACAGGACGACCAGCCGCCTGCGGAATATCTGTACGAGAACCTGGATATGGCTCTCATCAGCGTGTTAAATGAAGACCGGGTGCTTGCCAGCACTGACGAATTTGTGGGCCTGCATCTGAGACACCGGTTTAACGGGGATCGTCAGGATATTTTGCGTAAGCTGACCAAAGACGAAATCACAGAAGCGGGCCAGCAGGTGCTGCGCAACGCCCTGAGCCTGCGTTTACACCGGCTCAAACGCGAGAGCGAAGAACTGCGGCTTTATCTGCAAAATGAGGCAGCGGGCGAAGGGGAACAGGTTCCGCTGGAAATTCACCGCCATTATGCTGCGTCCGTCAAGGCTATCTTCCTGATCGATTCGGAATTGCAGCAGCAGGCCAGACAGGTATACTGATAAGAAGCACACATCATTTGCCTCCACTTCCCCAATTGAATCCGAAATCATACCAAGTTGATTGCGAAGAAACATGGCCCGAAAACGAAAAGTAACCGAAACCCGCCCGCCGAAAAAGCTCAATGCAAGCGACGGCACAGACGAATTTGAGATGGACGACGACGAGATCGACGAGGATGACGAGGACGAAGCGCCCGCGCCGCGCCGTCCTTCCGGCAAAGCCACGGATACTGGCGAGATGCTGGCGTCGCTCGATGAACCGGATGAGGATGAACTCGAAGATTTTGAAGAAGACTTCGAGGAAGATGACGCTTTCGAGGCGCTGTCCCTGGCCGATGACCCGGTGCGCATGTACCTCAAGGAAATTGGTCAGGTTCCGCTGCTCGATACCAACCGCGAGACCTGGCTGAGTATCCATATCGCCGCCGACCATCAGTTGCAGGCGGTGATGGATTCCCTGTCGAGTTTCGAAGACGAAGATGGTCACGATACGGGACTGCCTGAACCGACCCGCGTGATTGAACTGGTCTACGAAGAACTGCGTCGTGACTGGCAGGATGTGCTGGAAGGGGTGGAGGCGTTTCACACCCAGGCTCCTGTTCTGATGAAACTGATTGATGAGGTCATGCTTATTCAGGATAGCTGGGATGTGGCCGGTCATTCGTATATCCGTGAGTTTCTGAACCAGCGGGAATGGGGTCGCGACGAACCCTGGACGGAACTGGCGCGCCGCCTGTTTGGGGTGATGCAGGCGCTGTACATTATTCCGTTCGACGGGCAGTTATTCATCCGCCAGTATTACAAACAGCACAATACACTGCCAGCGCTGAAGGAATTTCGCGCGAAACTGGCCGAAGACCCTGACACCATCGCCGACCTGCCGGAACGCTTCGAGATGATTGAACAGCGCGCCATTCTGGCAAATGAAGCGCTGACCCGCGCCAATCTCCGCCTGGTGGTGAGCGTCGCCAAGCGTTACATGGGACGGGGGATCAACTTCCTTGATCTGATTCAGGAAGGCAACATCGGCCTGCTGCGCGCGGTAGAGAAGTTCGACCACACCAAAGGCTACAAATTCAGCACCTACGCGACCTGGTGGATTCGGCAGGCGATCAGCCGCGCGATTGCCGACCAGGCC
>CAZKIB010000197.1:1657-7060 GCA_964552425.1 uncultured Anaerolineaceae bacterium
GCATATGGTCGAGACGATCAACCGCCTGATGCGCGTGCAGCGCAACCTGATTCAGGAACTTGGCGGCGAACCAAGCGCCGAGCAGATCGCGCTGGAAATGGATTTCCTGACCGCCGACGAAACCTCAGCGATCAAGCAGATTCGCAAAGAGGGCATCCGTATGGACCCCGGCTTGCAGCGGAAACTGCGCCGCGCAGCCCAGAAGGTGCGCAAAATCATGCGCATCAGCCAGGAGCCGATGAGCCTGGAAATGCCGATTGGTCAGGAAGACAGCAGCCTGCTGGGGGACTTTATCCCGGACGACAATGTCCTCGGCCCGGTGGATGCCGCCAGTCGCCAGCTTCTCAAGGAACAGATTCGCTCCGCGCTGGGTGTGTTGAGCGAACGGGAACGCGAGGTGCTGGAAATGCGCTTCGGCTTGCAGGATGGGCAGGATCATACGCTGGAGGAAGTGGGCAAGCACTTTGGCGTAACCCGCGAGCGCATCCGCCAGATCGAGGCGAAGGCCCTGCGCAAGCTGCGTCACCCCACCCGCAGCCGCCAGTTGAGAGACTATCTGGAGATGTAATATGGTTGAGCGCAGCAGACTCATGACCATCGACGAATTCGTGCGCCTCTACGAGGACGAAGGCCCGTTCGAGATCATTGATGGGGAGCGCATCATCTTGAGTCCGCCAAAAGCTGGTCATGTGGTCATCACGCGCAATACTTTTCTGGCAATTGACCGCTTTGTTACCCCCAGAGGATTGGGCGAAGCCTTTACAGAAGGGCCGTTTGTGGAAACCGACGGCCCTTCGTGGGTATCCGGTTCGCGTGTACCGGATGTGATGTATTACACTGCCGAGCGCCTTGCCCAATATAAAGCGGATAACCCCGACTGGCGCGATAAGCCCTTTATTCTCGTGCCTGATCTGGTGGTTGAGGTGATTTCATCCAACGACAAGTATACGGAAGTCGCCGCGAAGGTGGACAAGTATCTTGAGGATGGTGTCCGTATCGTGTGGATTGCTGACCAGAAGCGCCGCACGATGACTGTCCGTACCAATACACAATATTTCACACTTGGCATTGATGATACCTTAAACGGCGGTGAAGTAATCCCCGGTTTCACCGTGAAGCTGACCGAGATTTTTGAGTAGCACCCCCTCTGATGATTATTGGCTTGATTTCAGATACACACATCCCGGCTCGCTGGGATGATGTGCCGGAAGCCGTGTTTCAATGCTTCGCCGGGGTGGATTTCATTGTCCACGCGGGTGACGTTGGGGAGTTGTGGGTACTTGATAAACTCAGCGAGATTGCGCCCGTAATCGCTGTACATGGCAACGATGAAGGTGAGCAAGCCAAACGGGTTTTGCCTTTTCGCCAGACCCTGATGATGGCTGGACGCCGTGTTGTGGTTTCTCATGGACACCTCCCCGATAACACTGCTGAAATGGAAAGTCGAAAAGACGATAGCTGGTATCCCAAATTGCAGCGATGGGCGGATTTTGCCAGAGAAAGTCAGGCTGATGTATTTATTTACGGGCACAGCCATATTCCGATGGCTTTACAACATGATGGGGTCTGGTTGATTAATCCTGGAGCAATCGCTTCCGGGAGTGTGGTGACTCGCCAGAAATTGCGGACGATTGCGCGACTGCGACTGAGCGCAGGCATTGATCCGGTAATCGAGCATTTTGATCTGCATGACCCGAAACAGGTGCATGAGCCACAAATTGACCTGAAGGCCGGGTTTATCGCAGCACGTGACCGCTACAGCCAATCAGCGCTTGCGCCGGAACTGGATGCCTGTATTGATTGGATCAGGAACGAAGTCTATCCCCTTGCGCCATAGCCTGTATTGGATGTACTGGTGCCTTTGATGCGCGGACGCTGGACAGGGGAATTGGAGCCGCTCACTATAGAGGAACTGATGACTGCCGTTCGACAGGATAACCTGCCACAGCCGGTGATTGAAAAATTGCGTGAGATGCCAGCTTTCGCACCTTATCTCTAGGCTATCCCCAAACATTCCCCGACCAATACAAACCATCTGGTCACATGAATCCCGTACGATGTTGACATCGTTAAGGATGTGTTGCGTCGGAGAAATTTGCCCGAAAGTTTGTATTCCCCAACTCGATTTAACGCCTGTAAACAAAATATGAAACAGGTGAAAAATCAGATCATCGTTAGCGAAATTCCGCCGATGCGGTATATTTGACTCTGAGATTGAGATATGCTAATCTTTGAAAGCTCTTATTTGCTCCAAATTGAACAATCGGTTGGAGAAAGTTATGGCGCTTGATTCGTTCGCTCCAATTACCGCGCTTTTTGTTATATCCCTGCTGGTTTGTTTGCTGATCTTGTTTATCTCTCGTATCTTTGGGCCGCAGCGACCTTCGTCGCGCAAAGCGGCTCCTTACGAAAGCGGCATGAAGCCCATTGGCCCGGCGGTGCGCCGTCTGCCGGTGCAGTTTTACCTCGTCGCGGTGCTGTTCATCCTGTTTGATATTGAAGTGATCTTCTTCCTGCCCTGGGCGGTTATCTTCCGCGATTTGGCAGTCTATGGCCTTGTCACGATGGGCGTGTTTACCCTCATCCTCACCATTGGTCTCATCTACGAGTGGAAATCGGGAGCGCTGGAATGGGAGTAACCTCTAAACTTGGTAATCTGGGTGTGGTCACGACCACGCTGGATCAGGCAGTTAACTGGGCGCGGACAGGCGCGATGTGGCCGCTGCTGTTCGGGCTGGCCTGCTGCGCGATTGAATACATGAGTACGCAGGCTTCGAATTACGATATGTCCCGTTTTGGCATGGAACTCAACCGTGCCACACCCCGCCAGGCCGATCTGCTGATCGTGTCGGGCCGGGTGACGCGCAAAATGGCCCCGGTGGTACGCCAGCTTTATGATCAGATGGCTGCGCCCAAGTGGGTTATTTCGATGGGCGACTGCGCCTCGTGCGGCGGTGTGTATAACAATTACGCCATCGTGCAGGGCGTGGATGAAATTATCCCGGTGGATGTGTATGTCGCCGGTTGCCCGCCCCGCCCGGAACAACTGCTGCATGGCATTCTCACCCTGCACCAGAAAATTCAGGGCGAGACGATCTCGCAGTGGGCCTAGAGGGAGCCGTAACCATGCAAGTACCACCCGCCCTCGACCCGGTCAGCGCCGTACAGAAGGCGATGCCGGATGCCCTTTTGGATGTCAAGAAATTCCGTGATGAAACCACCCTCATCATTGCCGGAGACAAAATCGCCGAAGTCGCAAAGTATCTGCGCGATGCCTCTGGCCTGGTCTACAATTTCCTGTCGGATATCAGCGCGGTGGATTATTACCCGGACTACAACCGCCCGGAACGCTTCGGCGTGTCATACCACCTCTATTCGATGCTGTATAACCGCCGCCTGCGTCTGAAAGTTTTCGTGCCGGAAGAAGCGCCGGAAGTGCCGACAGTGACCACCGTGTGGCCGGGCGCGAACTGGCCCGAACGCGAAATCTTCGACATGATGGGTATCACCTTCAAGGGGCATCCTGACTTACGGCGTGTGCTGATGCCGGAAGACTGGGACGGCCACCCGCACCGCCGGGACTATCCACTAGGATATGAACAGGTACAGTTCTCCTTTAATGTCGAGGAAATCCTCAAACACAAGCCCCTGGCGAAAGAGTAAAGGGAGCGCGCGATGGCTTTAGTACAATCGCCTGATCGTCATATTCAGGAAGAACAATGGGAAGGCAGCCTGGAGCAGTTGAAAGGGCTGGTTTCTGAACGGGCCTTTACCGGCGAAACGATGCTGCTCAACATGGGGCCGCATCATCCCAGCACACATGGTGTGCTGCGTTTGCTGCTGGAACTGGACGGTGAACGCATTGTCACCGCCATGCCGGACGTGGGCTTTCTGCATACCGGCATCGAAAAGAACATCGAAGCCAAGACCTACGAAAAGGGCGTTACGCTGACAGACCGTATGGACTATCTGTCGCCCATGTCGAACAACATGGCGTTCTGTTCAGCCGTCGAAAAGCTGGTTGATCTGGATGTGCCCGAACGGGCGCAGTTGATCCGGGTCATGGTGCTGGAATTGCAGCGCATCGCCAGCCATATGGTCTGGCTGGGAACCCACGCGATTGATCTGGGCGCGATGAGCGTGCTGCTGTACTGCTTCCGCGAGCGCGAAAAAGTGCTGGAAATGCTGGAGATGCTTTCCGGCCAGCGCATGATGGGCAGTTACCTGCGTCCTGGTGGTGTCTGGCGCGACATTACGCCGGATTTCAAACCTGCGCTGCGCAAGTTTCTCGATGAATTCCCCCGCGCAGTGGACGATTATCAGGCGTTGCTGGAAAAGAATCCTTTGTGGATTGACCGCACGCAGGGTATTGGTGTGGTCGAGCCGGAACTGGCATTAGCCTGGGGCATGACCGGACCGAGCCTGCGCGGCAGCGGTGTGAACTGGGATATTCGTAAGGCCACACCTTACAGCGGCTATGAAACCTTTGAGTTCAGTGTGCCGTTGGGGGAACATGGCGACGTGTATGACCGGTTCATGTGCCGCATTCTGGAACTGCGCGAGAGTATCAAAATTCTCGAACAGGGCCTGAAACGCCTGACGGACAAGGGGCCATTCCGGTCAGACAACCGCAAGTTTGTGCCCCCGCCGCGCAGTGAACTGGGCCAGAGTATGGAAGCCGTGATTCATCACTTCAAGCTGTGGACCGAGGGTTTCTCCGCGCCGGATGAAGAAGTGTACGTCGGCATCGAAAGCCCGCGTGGTGAAATCGGCTGCTATCTGCATGGCACAGGCGGCACGAAACCCCGCCGCGTTCACTTCAAGACGCCCTCGTTCATTCATGTCAGCGCACTGCCTATCATGTCGCAGGGGCACTTTATCGCCGACCTGGTGGCGATCATCGGCAGTGTGGATATTGTACTGGGCGACTGTGACCGTTAGGGACGAACCATGTCGATCAAAGACAAGAAATACGAAGCGCGCATCCAGAAGCATTTCGCCAAGTACCCGGATAAACGCTCGGCGGTAATGCCAATGCTGTACATCGCCCAGGAAGAATACGGTTGGGTCAGCCCGGAAGCCATTGCCGAAGTCGCCGAACTGTGCGAAATGGACCCCACGCAGGTGAAATCCATCGCCGGTTTTTACACCATGTATTCGGAGAAGCCCAAAGGTAAATACTGGTTGCAGGTTTGCACCGATTTACCCTGCGCGCTGAAGGGGGCGGACGAATTCCACAAGGAACTCAAAGCCTATCTGGGCGTGGGTGAGGGTGGAACAACCGATGATGGCCTGTTTACGGTCGAACATGTGATGTGTCTGGCGGCCTGTGATAAAGCCCCGATGCTCCAGTGCAATTTCCACTATATGGAAAACCTGGACATGGAAAAGATGAAAGCGTTC
>CAZKIB010000197.1:7129-12229 GCA_964552425.1 uncultured Anaerolineaceae bacterium
GAAGACCTCTACAAGTACGATGTTTATGTGAAACATGGCGGTTACGAGGCTTTGAAAAAAGCGCTCGGCATGACCCCGGCTCAGGTAATTGATGAGGTAAAAGCCTCCAATCTGCGTGGGCGCGGCGGCGCGGGTTTTCCTGCCGGCGTGAAGTGGAGCTTCATCCCGCAGAGTGAACCGCTGAAATACGTGACGGTCAATGCGGACGAGAGCGAAACCGGCACGTTCAAAGACCGCGAAATCATGGAAACCAACCCGCACCAGTTGATTGAGGGTGCGCTGATCTGCGCTTACGCGATCCAGGCCCCGGCAGTGTACATCTATCTGCGCGGTGAGTTCTGGGATGTTGCTCACGCGCTGGACGAACGGATTCAGGAAGCCTATGACGCCGGGTTCATCGGCAAAAATATTCTGGGTTCGGGCTGGTCGTGCGATGTGTATACCCACCTGGGGGCCGGGGCGTATATCTGTGGTGAGGAAAGCGCGTTGCTGAGTAGCCTCGAAGGCCAGCTTGGACAGCCGCGTGTGCGCCCGCCGTTTCCAGCGCAAAAGGGCGGTGGTCTCTATAAAGAACCGACTGTCGTGAATAACGTCGAAACGCTGACGAATGTGCCCTGGATCATCAACAATGGGGCGGACGCCTTCAAAAAAATTGGCACAGAGCAGAGCAGCGGCACAAAAATCTTTTGTGTCAGCGGGCACGTGCCCAAACCGGGCAATTATGAACTGCCTCTGGGCGCGACCTTCCGAGAACTGCTGGTCGATCACGCTGGCTGTGACCCCGATAATATCAAAGCTATTTTGCCGTCGGGCGGTTCCGGGCCGATTGTGCCGGGCACGGCGGAAGTCCTCGATACCAAACTGACCTACGAGGACATGGCGAAAATCGGGACCATCCTGGGGTCTGCGTCAGTCATCGTGATGGATAATACAGTGGATATTACATGGGTGGCTTCCAAAGTCACCAAGTTCTTCAAGCATGAAAGCTGTGGCAAATGTACCCCCTGCCGCGAAGGGACTTACTGGCTGGATAAGGTGCTGGATCGTATTCTGGCGGGCGAGGGCCGGCCGGAAGATGTGAAGCTGATCGATAACGTGGCGAAGAACATGGCCGGTGTGACGCTGTGCGCGCTGGGTGACTTTGCGGCGAACCCGATTATTCACACCATTAAGAACTTCCCGGCGGATTTTGAAGCCCATGTGAAGCCGAAAGAAGTTGAAGAAGCAAAACCCGCAGCCAGGCCAGCCGGCGCAGGCGCAGCGCGCGGACGGGCGGCCCGGACACAGGCTACTGCTGGAGATTAGATCCATGTCCGGTGAGCCGGTTCCCTTTGCTGATGAGGAAGACGGCCTGTTGATGGAAGCAGCACAGGAACCAGCGGCTGAGGAACTTGACGCAGCACCCGTCGCGGCAGACTCGGAAAGTTCGCAAAGTGGATCATTCTGGTCATGGCTGCGCGGGTTGTTTGTTGGACCGGACCTGCGCCGGTTGGATGAACTGGATGAAGCCATCCGGCTGAACCCGGAAACGGCTGTAAATTACGTGCAGCGGGCCGAGCTGTACATGAATTGGGGCGAATATGCGCTGGCTGCGGTAGACTTTGAAACAGGTCTGCAATTGGCTGCGGACCAGTTTGAAACCGAGAGTTGGGGCCTGCTTTCACAGGCGCTGCGCGATCAGGCTGAACACGGATTGGAACGCGCCCGGCGCAAACTGGCGCGCACGCAGACGCATCAGATTGAACAGGATGACGAAACCGGTTAAGCAGCACACCTGGCCTGGTGTGGAGGGGTAAATGGCAAATACAGTAAAAATTGTGATTGACGATCAGGAATATGAAGTTCCTGCCGGGGTAAATCTGGTGGATGCCGCCAAAGGCATCGGCAATGACATCCCGGTATTTTGTTATCATCCCAAAATGGCCCCGGTGGGCATGTGCCGGATGTGCCTCGTCGAGATGGGGTCGATTCAAAAAGATCGCGCTACCGGCGAGGTGTTAAAAGACGATAAAGGCAACCCGCAGGTGCGCTGGTTCCCCAAATTACAGACCGCCTGCACCACCAATGTCAGCGACGGGTTGGTCATTCGTACCAACACCCAGCAGGTCGATCAGGCCCGCGAAAATGTGCTGGAATTTCTGCTGACCAGCCACCCGCTGGACTGCCCGATCTGTGATAAAGGCGGCGAGTGCCCGCTGCAAAACCTGACGCTCGAACATGGGCCGGGCAAGACGCGCATGAATTATGCCGATAAGATGCACCTCGATAAGCATGTGCCGCTGGGTGATCTGATCTTCCTTGATGAAGAACGCTGCATTCAGTGTGCCCGCTGCATCCGCTTTCAGGATGAAATTGTGGGTGATGACGTGCTGGCGTTTCACGAGCGCGGACGTACGCTGCAAATTATCACCAACAGCGACCCTGGCTTTGACAGCTACTTCTCTGGCAACACCACCGATATTTGCCCTGTCGGCGCGTTAACGACGGCGGATTTCCGCTTCGGTGCGCGGCCCTGGGAACTGACCGAAGTGCCGAGCATCTGCCCCTGGGATGCGGCGGGTTCGAATATCAGCCTCAGCACACGGCTGGACCGTGAACATGGGGGCCGGGCGATCATCAAACGGGTGATGCCCCGCCAGAATGAATATGTCAACGAAATCTGGATTTCCGATAAAACCCGCTTCGGCCATCATTTCTCGATGAGCGCAGACCGTCTCCAGCACCCACTGGTGGGACAGTCCCGCGCCACCTGGAGTGAAGCGCTGGCGTCTGTGGCGGAGAAGCTGAAGGCGGCCGGCAGTGATGTAGCCGTGATCGCCGGCAGCGGCCTGAGCAACGAGGACCTCTACACGCTGCGCCAGTTGGTGACGGGCCTGGGCAGTGAGAAACTGGGCGCCTGGCCGCCGACTCATGCCGGGTCTGATCTGGTCGCGCAGGTGGGCGTGGGCAAAGGCACGAACCTGGGCAGACTGGGCAAGGGTGATGCGGTTCTGATTATCGCCAGTGACCTTGAAGAAGAAGTTCCCCTATGGCGGCTGCGGCTCAAACAGGCCCATGATCGCGGCGCGTATGTGGTGGTTGCCAATGCGCGCAGCACCCGTATGGATGATTTTGCCAGTGAAACCCTGCGCTATGAAACCGGCGCGGCAGCCTCTGCGATGGCAAATCTCAGCAAGGACGCGGCGGAAATCGCCAAAAAACTGGCTGATGCCGCTAATCTGATTATCGTCACCGGGGCAGAGGGCCTGACGCTGGAAGGCAGTCGGGCGCTGATGCAGTCGGCGGCCAATTTCCTGATCGAAAGTGGTCATGTCGGCAAGCCTAATAATGGCCTGCTGTCCACCTTCCCCGGCCCGAACGGGATGGGACAGTATTACACCGGTTTCACGCCAGAGAACACCCAGGCGATGATCGCCAATCCGCCAAAAGTGCTGATCGTTGCGCAGGCGGATGTGCTGTTTGATGACCCGGACGCGGCGGCGTGGCTGGGCAAGGCCGAAACCGTTATCAACCTGACCCTGTTCCAGGATGAATTAGGCGATCATGCTGATATCAGCCTGCCGGTCCAGAGTTTTGCCGAGCGGGATGGCAGTTATACCAATGGAGAACGCCGCGTGCAGCGCTTTTACACCGCGCACGGCCCGGTTGGTGAAGCGCTCCCTGCCTGGCAGGTTGTCACCCGTTTGGGTGAAGTATTGGGGCAGGGCAAGGCTAAGTTGTCGGCGGCGGCAGTCATGCTGGATATGACGAAGACGATCCCGGCCTTTGAGGGCTGTCGTTATCAGGACCTGGCCTGGACGGAACCACAGACACCGATTATCGGAGATGATGTCTATTACGGCGGGACGGCCTATAAGAACAAGGGCGGTCTCGGTGTGCAGATCGCGACAGATGCTGACAGGGGCGCGCCGGTGAAAGCTGGCAAAGTGAGTGTGCCGGATGCGGCAAAGGCCGGGCGCGGCAGGCTGCTCGTGGTCCCAACCACACGTCTTTATAATCGTGAACGGGCGTTCCGGCCCAGTGCGCTGGTTCATGCGCGGGTAGCGCATCCTCATGCGGGCCTGAACAGTGAAGATGCCAAACGTCTGAAAGTGGACAGCGGCGATTATGTCGAGATCGAGGTCGATGGCGGCCTGGCGGTGCAGGCGCAGGTGCGGGTGGACGATGGCATCCCGGCGGGCACAGTCACGCTGCCGCGCCATCTGACCACTACCGCGCTGCCGCTGGCGCTGGCTTCTGGTAAGGTCGCTAAAGTGGCTGTAGCTGAACGCAGTAAGGTTGGAAGTTAAATGCCAAAAAACATTCAACGCATACTGATGAACGTCGTTTATGTGGTCGTGGGCCTGCTGACGGCCCTGACCTTTATCGGCACGCTGCTGGCCCCGATTGACACCAGCAGCAAAGTGCTGGTGCTGCTGCCGCTGGTGGCGCTGATAATCTGGGTGGCGACACAGCGTTTTCTCATTATTGCGCTGGTGGTGCTGTTTCTTTACAACGGGCTGGCGTTCGTGCTGGTCAACTGGCCGGCGATCTTCGCCTTTGGTGACAGCGCGCTGAAGTTTGTCTTTGAACCTGCCACCCGCAATCTGAACGTCGTGGAGTGTTCCAGTGACCCCGGTTGCAGCGTCATCTGGCCGATTATCTTCGCGGCGTTGTTCTTCTTTGTGGTGCTGACCAGTTTCGCCTACACAACCCTGCTGGAACGGCGGGTGATCGCGTTTTTCCAGCAGCGTATCGGCCCCAACCGGGTTGGCCCGCTGGGGTTCTTGCAGCCCGCCGCCGATGGCGTGAAGCTCATCTTCAAGGAAGATTTCATGCCGGCAGGGGCATCAAAAGTGGTATATATCCTTGCGCCACTGCTCAAGACGCTCCCCATTCTGCTGCTGTTCGGGGTGATCCCGATTGGCCCACCCATCGTTGTGCCCTGGTTCGCGCCGTCGCTGGGCGATGTCTGGTTCCGCGTTCCGCTTGGCCTGGCAGACCCGAACGTCGGCCTGCTGTGGCTGCTGGCGCTCACCAGCATCGGTACTTATGGTATCGTGCTGGCAGGCTGGGCCAGCAACAACAAGTACGCCATGCTCGGCGGCCTGCGCGCCTCGG
>CAZKIB010000198.1:0-12147 GCA_964552425.1 uncultured Anaerolineaceae bacterium
TAAAACTCAATGCGGGTGACATCGGGCGGCAGGGGCGGTTCCCATCCGAGCGAAACGGTTGAACCGGGCTGCACTTCATACCAGCCGCCGGTCAACTGCATGTACGGGCTGAGTCCCACGCGGGTGCGCGGCAGGGCGTTCTCGAATTCGGGCGGCACAGTCGGCGGATAATCGGGCGGGACGCGCAGAATTTGCCCGGCGAAGATGCTGTCTGGGTTTGCCAGACAGTTGGCCTGGGCCAGTTCCTCCACACTGACACCGCCAATGAAGGCCATCGTCAGCAGGGTCATGCCCGGCGGCACAGTGAAGACCGGCCAATCGGTGCGCGGTGTGCAGTTGGGCCGTGTGTCACCGGCCTGTGTGGGTTCCGGCGTGCTGCGCGCATCAATCGTCACCGGAGTGGGCGAACTCTGCGGCGTGGCCGAAGGTTCCGGTGTGGGCGTTTCCGGGGGCCGGTTGCTCAGGGTGCAGGCGGTGAGTACAAGGATCAGCAAAAGGACGGATAACTTCATGGCGACCTGTGCAGGGACTGGCGGGCGCGACTGCGGTAAATATGCCACGCCGCGAACAATACTGCCAGCCAGTTAGCGATCAGATCACTCCACGATGCCATGCGATCCGGCACAGACGCCTGGGCTGCTTCGGTGAATGTCCCCAACGCCAGCGACAGCGCCACCGCTGCCGCCAGAGCCACTGAAAAACCGCAGCGTGGAATCAAGGCCCACCACCACAGAATCAGCAGAGTCGCAAAGATGACCCCATGCCCGATAGTCAGGAGGATTTCGCGCTCCAGTGTGGGTTTGCCAGGGGGCGCGGGCGGGCCAATGATGGGCTGGCTGCTGGACTGCAACAACAGCAGGGTGATGAGGGCCGTCCAACCGGCTGCGTAAAGCCAGCGCAGGGCCGGATGCTGTAACGCTTCTGCCTTGAACATGAGCGTGAGCATAACGCAGGAGCGGCAAATCTGCCCAACGCCTGCCCTGCGTCTGTTTGACGATAATCCGTACTCAAAGGATGAAATCTGATCCGACTCAACCCTCAACCGAAAATTCGATGATGGGTTTTTGACTGGAGGCCAGAGACTAACGACTACAGACTGCTTAGAACGGGAACAGCAGCGGCAGTACCGCCAGGGCGATCAGGAAATTGATCGCCAGCATGGGCACGCCAATCTTCACATAATCGAAGAAACGATAGCGTCCCGCGCCCATCACCAGCGTGTTGACCGGCGAGGCCACCGGCGAAGCAAAGGCCATCGAGGCCGCCAGCGCCACTGCCATCATGAATGCCCGCGGCTGGACACCAATCCCCTGCGCGGTTGCCAGCGCAACCGGGGCCACCAGCACGGCGGTAGCGGTATTGGAAAGCACCTGCGTGAACACAGCAGTCAGGACAAACAACCCGCCCATCACCACCAGCGGGCCGAAACTGCCGAGCGTCTCGATAAATCCGCTGGCGATCAGATCAACCAGCCCCACTTTCACCAGCGCGGTACTCATAGGCAGCATCCCGGCGATCAGCACGATGCTTTTCCAGTCGATCCCTTCATAAGCGTCATCCATCGTCAGGCAGCCGGTGAGGACGGCGGCCAGCGCAGCCAGAAGGCTGGCGATCACCAGCGGCACGATGTCCAGCACCATGACCACCACCATCACCAGCAGGATCAGCAAGGCGACAGGGGCTTTGTCCTGGCGGGTAAATGCGCCCATCTGGATAGCTTCCGGCTCACCCATGACGATGAAATCCTGGCGATGAGAGCGTTTGAGGGTGAAGATATCCTTCCACATGCCCTGTACCAGCAGTGTATCCCCCAGTTTCAGCGGCTCGTCCTTGATGTTCAGCTTGCCATCCGTGCCGGGGCGCTTAATATCCAGGACGGTCAGATGATAGACCGAGCCGAAGCGAATGTCGCGCAGGGTTTTGCCCAGCAGCGCTGAACGGGGCCGCAGCAGCACCTCGGCAATACCCACTTCATGATTGATAAAGTCGTCACCCGTCAGTTTCTCGTTAGCCTGGATCGCCAGATTCCAGTACCCGGCAGCGCGCCCGATATCGTTGCCCTCTCCCTGGACAATGAGCACATCCTCAGCCTGAAAAATGGTGTCCGAAGCGGGGTGGTGGATTGATCCGTTTTCCCGGCGGAGACTGAGCCGCTGGCCGGGCAGCGCTGGTACGCCGCTGGCTGGGGCGGGGTGTCTGATCTCGATGATATTGACGTTAAAATCCTCACGCAGGTGAGAATTCGCAATCGACTGGCCGACTAATGGGGAGATACCACGCACCCGTACCTGAAACAGATTGTCCGGCAGTTTGTACAGCTCGAACAACTCTTTGGGGGTTTCGACCTGCTGCATGGTCCGGTCCGGCGGATAATCGGGCAGCAGACGCCGGCCGATGGTCAGCATAAAGATTACGCTGGACACGACCATGATGATGCCAACCGGGGTATAGCTGAAAAAACTGAATCCCGAATAATCGCTTTGCGCCAGCAGTTGGGAAACCACGATATTGGGCGGTGTGCCGATCAGGGTGGCCGCGCCGCCGAGCAGGGACCCATATGCCAGCGGGATCAGCAGTTTGGAAGGGGGACGTTTGGCGCTGGCTGCCAGAGCTACAATCGCCGGCAGCATCACCGCGACCACGCCGGTGTCACTCATGATGCCGGACATCAGCGCTGCGGCTGCCATCGTGGTGACAATCAGGCGGGTTTCCCCATCCCCCGCGATTTTCAGTATTTTTCGGGCGATCATCGCGGCCAGACCGGTCTGAAACACCGCTGCGCCAATCACAAACAGGGCGGCAATCGTCAGCACCGCTTCGTTGGCAAAACCCGCCAGCGCCTCGTTGACCGTGAGGATACCCGTGAGCATCAGCGCGACAGCCACGCCCAGCGCCACGATGTCCACACGAACGCGCTCGGTGACAAACAGGATAATGGCCGTCAGGAGGATGCCCAGCGCGATCCACATATCAGCAGTCATATCAACCCCTTTCTCAGATCGCCCCTATCTTAAGAGACAGGCTGTTATCCCGGAACTGAGAGAGGTCACACCTGATTGTGTATTATGTCACAAACAGGACTTTGGCGCGCTGCGGCTGTCTTCAAACAGGGTCTGTTATGGAGTGTGGTCCACCCCGGCGTGGAGGAAGTCATCAATGCTGTTGATAAAGCGCCGCATACTCGGTATCCACAGGCGGTGGCCGGATTCTTCAAAGACGACAAGCTGTGCCCCCGGAACCCGGCGCTGATATTCGGCGGCCATATCTTCCGGCAGGCGTGAGGATGTTTTGCCACCGCGCATCACCAGCAGCGGACACTGAATTTCGGGCAGCGAGTCCCACAGGGAAATTTCGGCGGATTCATGCTGCAAGCCCAGCACCGCGATCATCGACAGTTCTTTGGGATAGCGCATCATCGTGCGCAGGCCCCAGTCGGCGGACAGGTCCGGGTAGCGCGCCGGATAACCGGCCAGCACCAGCGCGGCGACCCGTTCCGGGTGTTCCAGCGTATACCCGATGGCATAGGCGACGCCGACGGAATGCCCGACGAGGCACACCTTTTTCTGTCCAATCGTATCGACCAGCGCGGCAATATCCTTGATGTGATTTTCAAAGCGATAACCCACTTCGGGCACATCGCTCTTGCCGCGTCCCCGCAAACTGACTGCGAACGCGCGTCGGGGTGCAATCGCCTCCAGCATCGCCCGGAAATCATCGGCATGGCCGTGCAGGCCGGGGATCAGCACCACCGGCACACCCGGACCGTCCGCCTGATTATCCAGATAATGCAGGCGAACTTCGCCGCTCTGCGCCCAACATTCCTGTATCATGAAACCGTACACCTCGCAATAAGTCGTCTTTTCATCATAGCGGAAAGCGGCTTGCATTTCCTTAACGTTTGCTATGCTGCTGCCCGGCGTGACGAAAAACGACGCGCCGGCAGGTCTGTTCAGAGGCGCGCTTTGCCAGTCTGTGGGGTAGATTGTCCCGCTCTGAATACGGGTTTTTGGAGAAGCCTTTCGTGGACTGCCTACCGCAGAATTTTGTAGTAGATGACCGTCCCGTGCAGGCTGCCGTCCGGGTTAATCACATATTCAGGAATCTCGCCGAGCCGGGTGTATCCCATTGCAAGATAGAGCTGTTCAGCAGGATCACCCTCGCTGGTATCCAAAAACAGCAGGGAGCGCTTATGCTGGACAGCCTGATCTTCCAGCGCCCGCATCAACTGCCTGGCAATCCCCCGCCGGCGGTAGTCCGTATGCACCATCACCTTCTGCACTTCGGCGCGGTGCGTGCCATTTTCCCGTTGTTCCAGGCCCAGTTGGGCAGACCCCACAATCGTCTCATCTTCCCACGCGAACAGCAGCACCCGGCTGCCCGCGCCAATTTCCGGGATACGACTTTGCCAGTAAGCCTCCGCCGCCGCTGCCTGCATGGGCGGCAGCCAGCCAATCGAAGCGCCGCTGTCCACATTGTTGATGAGCAGGGCGTTCAACCGGGGCAGATGCTGCCGGGCGGCGGTTTCGCTGGCGATCTCGATGCGCATGTTTGCCTCCTGAAAAGTTCGCCTGTGGCGTATAAAACGATTAACTGAACAGAATGCCGATGCCAATGAGTGTCACGATGGTTCCGATGACTGCGCGGGGCGTGATCCGCTCCCTGAATACGAAATAGCCTACCGGAATCAGAATAATGGACGTGGTGTGCGACAGTGTGGTGGACACACCGACAGGGATCGACTGAAACGAGAGCATCAGCAGTGCCCCGGCGATCACCGGGCCAGACAGCGCCGCCCCGGCAAGCAGCAGGAACAACCGGCGATCATCCCTGAAGATCATGGCTGTGGGGTGGACCTTGCGCTGCAAAGCGATGAATACCCACAGCGCGATCACCCCGGCGGTGATGCGCAGCAGAGTCGCGCTGAACGCTGGAAATCCGCCGGAAATGCCCTGAGAGGCGAACACGAAGGAAGCCGCCTGCGCCAGCGTGCCCAGACATGCCTCCAGCACACCGCGCCGCCGGTCCGGTTCAGGACGATTTGCGCTGGGTTTGCTGCGTTCGGCCACCACCCAGAGAATCCCGAAAATGACTACCGCGATGCCGATGATCGAATTCAGCGGCAGATTCTGGCCGAGGAACAGCCAGGCCAGCAGCGCCCCCAGCACCGGCGCGAACGACGCGATCAGCATCGTCAGTCTTGGCCCGATATGCTGGTAGGCGTTCAGCATGAAGTAGGAGGAGATGACAAAGGCCAGGATGCCGGATGTGCCCAGCAGCAGCCAGCGTTCCGGCGCGGCGGCGGACGGGAGAAATTCGCCCAGTGCCAGACGGTGAATGCCGATGAGCATGATCCACGAAATGGGCAGGCTCATGGCGATGGAAGTCACCGCGTTGATTTTTCGCCCGGCAAAGGTGTAGCACACCGAAGTCATGCTGAAGGCAGCCGCGGCTAAAAGGGCTGCGATTTCACCCACGAATGAATCCATGATTGACCCGTCAGGAAGTAAAGCCCGAAGCAATCGTATTTTTTCAGGCAGCGATGGCTAATCCTGAAACAGATTACCGCTGCCCGCTGCGATTTACCAGCAGCAGCATGACCAATTTCCAGCAGCAATTTTTCGTATCAGATAGTCAGGAATGTTCATCGATTCGGGTTCAATTCACAGCGAGCAGCCTGCCGCCTAACCTTCCTGCGCCAGGCGCCTGGCGTGGAACTCGCGGTAATGGGCGATCTTTTTGCGGATCACCTCCAGGTGCGTACAAAGTTCCTCGATATTCGCCTCTACGGCGCGCTGGTGATCCTCAAGGATTTCCAGGCGTTCGTCCACCGTGTTTTCGCCCTGCGTGGAAAGCTCTACATAGCGCTTGATGTCCGCAATCGGCATTCCCGCCGAACGCAGGTGCATGACGAACAGAATCCGGTACACATCGTCCTCAGAGTACGCCCGATGTCCATTCTTCTCACGATTGACCGGCGTGACCAGACCGATCTGTTCGTAGTAGCGGAGGGCGTGAATACTCAAACCGGTTTGAGAAGCCACATCCTGAATTTTCATAATCTGCCACACCTTTATGGCTAAACCATATCTCAGTCCGTATCCCGGTCATGGACCGCGCCGGGCCGCGGAAAGCGAAACGGCGGGGTGATCCCCAGCGATGGCCTGGCCTGATAGGGTCGTTCCAGCGCCGCGATTTCGTCGGCGGTCAGGTGAACATCCACCGCGCCAACCGCGTCTTCGAGATGCCGCAATTTTGAAACGCCCAGGATCGGCGCGGCCAGAGCCGGTCTGGAAAGCAGCCAGGCCAGCGCCACCTGCGCCGGTGTAATGCCGCGCTGCTGCGCAATCACGGCAACCTGCTGGATAATCTCGCGGTCCTGCGGCTCATGATAGTGCTGAAGCAGCGCATCGGATTCGGCACGCGGGGTAATCTGGGTCCCGAAATCCTCTGGCCCCCGCGCCAGCAGACCGCGCGCCAGCGGCGACCAGGGGATCATGCCGACTCCTTCGGCTTCACACAGGGGCTGCATGTCGCGTTCTTCCTCGCGGTAAAGCAGGTTATACAGGTTCTGCATGGACATAAACCGCGCCCAACCGTGCCGGTCCGCAGTGCCAAGCGCCCGCATAAACTCCCAGGCATACATGGAACTCGCGCCAATATAACGCACCTTGCCCTGAACGACGAGTTGATTGAGCGCTTCCAGCGTCTCCTCAATGGGCGTGTGCGGGTCGAGGCGGTGAATCTGGTACAGGTCGATGGTGTCCACCCCCAGCCGGCGCAGGCTGGCTTCACACGCCTGCTGAATGTGCTTGCGCGACAGACCGCTCATATTGGGGCGGTCCGGCCCGAAATACACTTTGGTGGCGATGACAATTTCGTCACGGTTGGCATATTCCTTCAGCCAGCGCCCGGTGATTTCTTCACTGCGCCCGCCCGAATACGAGTCGGCAGTATCAAAGAAATTGATGCCCATCTCTACCGCGCGGCGAAAGAACGGGGCGGAAGCTTCCTCATCCAGCACCCAGTCCCAGTTGAGCCAGCCCGGCTGCCCGAAGCTCATACAGCCCAGGCAGATGCGCGACACGCGCAGCCCGGTTTTGCCCAGACAGGTGTATTCCATCAGTGTCTCCAATGCAGATTATGAAAGGGCAGCAGCCGTAAGGATGGATTGAATTTGCGTGATCTGATCGGGCGTGAGCGGGCCAAATTCCATCGCGCGCGCGTTTTCTTCGGCCTGCTGCATCCCCTTGAAACCGGGAATGGGGATCGTGACTTCACTGCGTCCCCACAACCATGCCAGCGCGCCCTGCGCCATCGTCCGCCCGCCGCTCGTCAGAATATCCCGAATCGCGTTGAGCTTTTCGAGCGCTTCGAGCTGCGGCGTGCCATCGGGAAACAGCCGCAGCCAACTGTGTCCAGCGCCGCGCACATCATCGGCAGGCAGGGCCGAACCAACCGTGTATTTTCCGGCCAGGAAACCCATCGCCAGCGGGCCGCAATTAATGCTTGCCAGATGCTGCGCTTCGCAGAATGCCAGCAGCGCCTCATTGCCCTCGAAGATATTCAGATGCTGCTGGATGGCGGCGCAGTGCGGGCTTTCTGCAAACAGACGGGCGTTTTCCAGAAGGTCGGTACTCCAGCCATAAGCGCGGATTTTGCCCTCCTGAACAAGGCTGTCCAGCGCTTCGCGTAAGGCGACAGCCTGATCGGCTGAACAATCGCCGACATGCAGTTGGTACAGGTCAATATGATCGGTCTTCAGACGGCGCAGGCTGCCTTCCAATGACCTGCGCATACTTTCCAGGCGCAGATCATTGGCCCCAATTTCATGTCGCTCCCGATTGTAGGTTCTGCCGAACTTGGTGGCGATTACCACCCGGTCCCGTTTACCGGTGAAGGCGCGCCCCAGAATATCCTCGGAACGGCCATAGACCTCGGCGGTATCAAAGAAGGTCACGCCCAGGTCCATCGCCCGGTGAATGGCGCGGATCGATTCTTCATCATCGACAGCGCCCCAGCCCACCGATTTGCCGTTGTCGATAATCAGGCCGCCAATCGGCCAGCATCCGAAGCCGACAGCACTCACTGTGATACCGCTGCGTCCCAGTTGACGTGTGAACATGGTTTCTCCTACAGACTGTTGAAGCCGCACACTCAGGTTACAGGAGTCAGCCTACAACCTAGAGTGCGCTCTATGTCAAGCCCTGGAGAATAATTCGAGAAATTGTGCGAAAGGCTGGCGGTATCACACGCCGATGTCGCGCCGCTGGAAGGCGATCAGCGCCAGCGTGAACAGGACCGCTGCCACCAGCAGCAGCACCATATCCTCGCGCCACTGAAAGCCCTGACCCAACGCGGCGACGCTGCGGTAATAGGAAAACATGGAAAAATGCCGCACTGTCAGCAGCAGGTCGGTGGGGGTCATGTCCGAAAGGATGCGCACAAAATAGCTGCTCATGACGATCAGCGCCGCCGCGCCCCCGGCCTGGCGGCTGTCCCGCAGGCTGACCGAGAGCAGCAGCACCAGAGTCAGTTCCACCAGTGAAATGGGCACAAGATGCCACACGCTGGCGATAGTATTGCCCAGATCAAGATCGGTATCGACAAACACCTGCGTGCTGACCAGCATCGTGACCCAGATTATGCCGAGGATCAACGTCAGCGAGCCGACAATCGCCAGCGTTTTTTCGGTGAGAAAGCGCCAGCGCGAGATCGGCGTGCTGAGGACAATATCGAGCGTGCCCTGGCGTTCCTCATAGGCCACTGCGCGCAGCCCCTGCGGGATCATGTAAATCGCCAGAATGAGCGGCCCCCAGCTCATGGCCTGCAGCGCGAGATACCCGGCGAACCCGGTGACATCTTCGAGGTTGCGGCCCGCCGCCAGCGTATCCAGCAGGCCCAGCCCGTTGAGAACGGTAAACACCGTGTTGCTTTCATCCAGCAGCGGGTACAGCACCGTGGCGACCATAATCAGCACGCTGTAGCCCAGGCCCCAGGCCAGCGCGCCGGGCACGTTATCGCGCAGGGTGCGCCAGAACACGACACCGGGGCGGGTATCCGGCACAGGCAGGGACGAGAGAGCGGCGAGATCGTGCGCGGTTTCGGTCATGATTTGTTTCCGTAATATGCCAGGAAAATTTCCTCAAGGCCCGGTTCTTCGATTTCCATATCCTGCACGGTAATCTGTGAAGCCTGTTTGATCAGCGGGTCCAGCGCGCCCATCACCCGCAGGCGAATTCCGCCGGGCACGAGGGTGACATCCTCCACCCCCGGCAGCCGCGCCCAATCGTTCTGTTCGATACTGGAATGGGTGTGGAACGTGACCCAGCGATAATGCACGCGCTTTAAGTCGCTGATGCGCTCCACCGCTTCGAGCCGTCCGGCGCGCAGGATGCCTACCCGGTCACAGATGCTTTCCACTTCGGACAGCACATGCGACGACAGAAACACGGTGCGGCCTTCCGCCCGAATTTCGCGCATCAGGTCATAAAAGGTCTGCTGGACCAGCGGGTCCAGCCCTGTGGTTGGCTCATCCAGAATGAGCAGGGCGGGCCGGTGCATGAGCGCCTGAATCAGGCCCAGTTTGCGGCGGTTGCCGGTGGAGTAATCGCGCACAGGGATGGTCAGGTCCAGGTGCAGGCGTTCTGCCAGCGCGTGCGCATAATGCAGATCACAGCCGGGGCGCAGGCCGCAGATGTACTGAAGCACCTGCGCGCCGGTCAGGTGATCCCACAGGCGGACTTCCGCCGGCAGGTTGCCCAACTGGCGTTTGATGGTCACCGATTGACGGCGGCTGTCCAGCCCCAGAATGCGCGCTGCGCCGTCCGATGGCCGGATCAGATCAAGCAGAAGGCGGATAGTGGTGCTTTTGCCAGCGCCATTCGGCCCCAGGTAGCCAAAAATCTCACCCTGCTGCACCGTCAGGTTGAGATGATCCAGCGCCAGTTTGCCGGGATAATGCTTGGTCAGGTTGTGTGTTTCTATTGCGGTTAATGGTGTCATGCAACTCATTGTATTACAGTCCCGGCGAAACGGTCTACTCAACCCATTGATTATTACGACTTTTGGGTGACAATTTATCATACAATGAAAAGAACGATTCGAAATGAACGGCTTAATTCAGTGCTGCGGAATTTTCAGAACCAAACGCTAAAACAGCTACAGGCACGCTGGCTGTCTCTGACCGAGCCTGTGGTCACAATCACTGATCACAAGGAACGCGAACAGTCGCGCCTGCTGGCTTCGCTGCTGCTGGGGGGAGTCCTGTGCGGCCTCCCGGTGGTGGCGCTGCCCTTTATATTGAATGTGGAACAGGGCCTGGCGAATCCGCAGGTGTGGAACGGCCTGTTTGAAGTCGCAATGACCTACCTGATGTATCGTTACAGCCGGCAGGGTTATTACCAGCGGGCTGTGCGCTGGATCGCCCTTTTCGGTTCGGGGTCGATTCTCGTGGGCGCATTTCTGATGGGCGGCCTGCCGGGGCTGCATGTGCTGTATTTTCTGACCATTATCCTGCTTTTTGCCGGCCTGTTCCTTTCCCGGCAGTTTATGCTGGGGCTGATGGCGATTCATGTGTCGCTGATGCTGCTGTATGCCTGGCTGGACCCTGGCATCACACTGGTGGATGTCATCCTCGGCCCGGTCGTGTTCAATCTGGTGATGGGCGCGCTGACTATCCTGATTGTGGGACATCGCGCGCGGCTGGACCGGGTGCAGCAGGCCGACATGCTGGAAGTCCAGGAGCGCTACCGCATCATCTCCGAAATGATTTCAGATTACGCCTATTCCTTCCGGGTGAACCCTAATCGTTCTGTGGAACGCGAATGGCTGACCGATTCATTCGCGCGGGTGATGGGTTACAGCAAGCAGGAAGTTCAGGATAACCTGAACCTGAATGTCTACCATCCTGATGAGCGCGACAAAGTAGAAGCGGATTTTGCTGCGGTTCTGCGGGGTGAAGAACGGGCTGATGAGTACCGTGTGATTACAAAGGCCGGTGAGGAACGCTGGCTGCGGCTGTCGCGCCGTCCGGTCTGGGACAGCGAACAGGGGCGCGTGGTGCGCATTTATGGGGCGGCCCAGGACATCACGGCGCACAAGCAGGCCGAGGGACAGAAATTTGAGAGCGCGCTGGCGCAGGCGCGTTTCGACCTGGTTCACCGCTTTTTCCGGGCAATCTCGCACGATTTTCGCACATCGCTGTCGATTATTGAAACCAACCGCTACCTGGTCGAACGGCTGATCGAGCGCGGCGAAACGGAAGAAATACACTGCCGTTTGAAGAATATTTCTGAGCAGGTGATGCGGCTGACAGAGCAACTGGAAAACCTGAAAGTCGTTTCGTCGCTCAACAGCCCGGTCATCGAACCCTGCGACCTGCAAGCTCTGGCCGAAGCTGAAGCCGCGTCCTTTGGTGATGAGATCGAAGCCCAAAAACTGACCCTGAATATTGAGATGGGAGAACCTGTCCCCGCCGTTCGCGGCAATGCCGAAGAACTGCGGCGGGCGATTGGTCATCTGCTGGAGAATGCCATTCATTTTACCCCCGAAGGCGGCAGCATCACGCTGGCGGTTTATCAATCAGACGATACAGTCAGGCTGGATGTGCGTGATACCGGGGTTGGCATTCAGCCCGATGATCTCACCCACATCTTTGACCTATTCTACCGCGCTGATGAAGCCCGTTCCATCGAATCCGGTGGGGTTGGCCTGGGGTTGAGCATCGTGAAGATGGTGGCGGAGGCGTATGGCGGTTCCGTATCCGTCCAGAGCCAGCCGAACCTGGGCAGCACCTTTACGATGGCCTTCCCCACCGTTCCCAACCGCGCTCCGGTTTCGCCTCAACGGGCTGAACCCCAACCGTAAAATGACCCTGTGCCGGGAAAACAAAGAACCCGCTGTGTGGGCGGGTTCTTCAAAAATGTTTTAAAACAACTGGCATTTCTTCATAAATTTTTAATTTCATTTTCAGTATAAACATAACAAACGAGGCTGTCAAGGATTTCGGCAAACCTAAATTCAGTGAATCGAGAAATTACGAAACTTATCCATTAGCCCGCCAGATGTTAAAACATCCGGCTGCCAGAGTTCAAGTCCACTCAACTCGACTTTATTCATTCTTGAGCAGGAGGGGTTTTAACCCACTGT
>CAZKIB010000199.1:0-11515 GCA_964552425.1 uncultured Anaerolineaceae bacterium
TGGTTGTCATCCGACAACCTTACCAGAACCAATTTAAATGTCAACAGAGCCTAGTTCTTCAAACTCCTCGACATGTAAAAGACAAGATTTCATCTGACACAAGCGACCTACTTCCCTGATGAGCATGACCGCCGCTGAGACACCAGAATCGCTGCTTTCACCGCACTGGTTGTCTTACATCTCGCAGACATTATCCCCGCTTCCGGTTCGTTCCACCTAATTCATCCCCATTGTTCGCTTATCCAAGTCTACCGCGTTGCCTGGCAACCCCCGCTGACGCAAACCGGATCACCTGTCTCATCTTTCTCCTTACCCGCATCATCCTCTGTTTTAACGGTTCACACCGCTGGTCTGTATACGCCTGCCGTTCTTTACAGTCACATTAAAGCAGATACCTGAACCGACAGCACCTTTGACCGTTCGCTGGCTCATCCTATCGCTGTGATGCTTCCGTTCCCGTGTTACGCCTTTTCGCTGCTGGCGCGTGCCATCTGACCCAAACCATGCCGATTTAGTCACTGACCAGTCTAGCAGGCGCGGCAGCCTTATGCACCTGCTGTGCTTTGGTCAGAAATCGGCACAGGGTCGATGGACAACAAAGCGCACAGCGAAGGAGTGAACATCATGGGTACGAACCAACTGCGCTCACGCTCGACTGCGTTGTGGTGGCTGAAAATTGATGTTCTTCAGTGTCTTCCCAATGGATATTTCCGCCATAGCACACTGCTTTCTACAGAATCGAAGAAGTCTCTTATTCCCAAAAATCAACCTCTCAATACGCCTTTTGGCTATCTCCAATCAACCCCTATATCACTTAAAGTACATCCAAATGCAGCACAGTGCCTATGAAACTTTGACAAAACCAAGGTACATGAGCGCGTGGAGTCAGAACTATCAATATCAAGGAGAGAATCGCAAATGAATAATGTTCAAATAGCTATAGGTACCCTCATCGTAACTGCAAGCATGTTTGTTGGTGTTATCGCAGCAATGATGGGTGTGATCCAGGTAGTGCTAAATCAACTCGATTACACAGGTTACACTCGAGTGATGAAAGGGATTATCGCAGCAGGTCGAAAGTCATTAATAATCTGGTCGCTCTTACTGATCCCACTTGGGGCAGCCGTTGTTACGTTGTTTTTGCTAAGAAGTGAGATTGAATCGGCTGCGTTTGGCTGGACAGCTATTGGGTTGGTTTTATTCATAGCGGGTCCAATATTGGTTTCGAGGTTTGGTAACGAACCCTGGTATGACCGTATCATGGACTGGTCTCCTGATGCTGCCGATGCCAATTGGGAAATAGAACGACTCCGCTGGTTTAAACTCAATGTGGCGCGCTTTACTATCGGAGCGCTTAGCTGTCTGGCTTTTACGGCAGCGCTGGCAAGTTATTAATAGGTCATATGCTTGATTCCTATTCAAAACCAGTATTGGAGGTCTCCATTGGCACTCAAAGCGATGACCATTCAGATCCCTGAACATGAAGTTACCTATCTACAGCTTCGTCTGAAGCAGACACGCTGGCTGCCCACCTTCGGGACTTCCGGTTGGACAGCCGGTACTGACATCGATTATCTGCGTGCGCTGGTGGAGTATTGGACAACTCAGTATAACTGGCGCGAGCGCGAGGCGAAGCTAAATCAGTTCAATCATTTCATTTCCGAGGTGGACGGAACAAACATTCACTTCATTCACGCCGCCGGTCAGGGATCAAACCCGGTGCCGCTTCTGCTCATGCAGGGGTGGCCGAGTAGTTTCGTCCAGATGCTCGATATCATTCCACTGCTCACCGAAGAGCGGGGCGATGGAACGCCCTGCTTCGATGTCGTGGCAGCCTCGTTGCCCGGTTATCTTTTCTCCGATATTCCAATGCAGCCAGGGATGAGTTTCAGCCGCATTGCGGACTTGATGACAACGCTTATGGTAGACGAGCTTGGATACGCGCGTTTTGCCGCTCGAGGCTCCGATCAAGGTGGGTTGGTGCAGCAGCAGATCGGGCTGAAGTACCCGCACCGACTTCTTGGTCTGCATCGACATGGAATCACCCCATTTGTCAATCCTATGCCCACTGACCTCAGCCCTGCCGAGATCGAGTATCAGCAGAAGGTGGCTGCGTGGGCACAAGCTGAGACCGCCTATGCACGCCTGCAATCTCTGAGACCGGAGACGTTGGTGCCTGCACTCGTCGACTCTCCAGTTGGGCTTGCGAGCTGGATCATCGAAAAGTTCCAGCGCTGGGGGGACTGCGCCGAGGGCATTGACCAGACGTTTGGCAGAGATACCTTGCTGGACAATCTCTCGCTGCACTGGTTTATGGGGGCTGGTGCCGCTTCGATCCGGCTCTACCGAGAGTCAGCGCTTGATCCGGGGCTGTTCGGGCGCGTTGAGGTTCCAACGGCGATCATGATGCCCTTGCGAGATGGGGTGACGGTGCCTGCGCCGCGCGAATGGGCTGAGCGCAGCTATAACGTCCAGCGCTGGACAAACATGGAACGCGGCGGCCACTTCCCCGAATGGGAGGTACCACACGAGGTTGCCAACGACATCAGACAGTTCTTTTCAGAGATAACGTGACTCGTACATTGTACATGGCAAATCAAGTGCGTTTATTGACGCCGCTTACCGAGACTCTATGGGCCACATGGAAGCCCACTTACTCGTGTCGGAGGATGTTATATTTTCTTGCGGTTGCAATAACCTGTGTGCGACTGTGTGCATCGAGTTTAAGAAAAATATTGCTTACGTGTTTCTTGACCGTTCCAATACTGACCACTAAACGTATGGCAATCTCTCGGTTGGACAAACCGTCGGCAAGTAGACGCAGCACTTCAATCTCACGTTCACTCAAGGGTTCAAATTCACTGTCAGGGAGCCGCTTCGGGAGAGGAGCAATGGTTGTGGGTGTTTCGAGGGTAAACGCAGACAGGAGTTTTGCGACATATATTGTCGAAATGCCACGCGCCTGAGCTTCCCTGAGTAATGCTGCCATCGGTACGCCCCGATCAATGAAGACACGAACATACCCCTCTGGCTCGGCGAGTGTGAGAGCGCGAGCGAGTGCCGTCATTGATTGGGTGACATCACGTTGAGCCTGCCATGCGAGCGCACATAGAGCAAGTATGTCAATCACGGTTCCCATACGGGCTTTGCCCTCGGCATCCTGTTGAAGTCGTTCTAGCAAACGCAGGGCTTGTGTGGTCTCCCCTTGAACGATCAAGACATACGCGAGCGTCAGATATTCTGTCTCGCGCGGGTATGTCCAATGCGTGTCGTCTGCGCTCAATCCCGCATCAGCTACCCATCGGACGGCAGCACCAATGTTACCCTGTGCCAGCCATAATTGCGTTCGCACGGCTTCCCCTTGCGCTATTAGGGGTGCGTAGAACCGCTGCCTTTGTGCCAACTGAGCGAACTCGTCCAGCACAGCCATTCCGCCCGATATATCTCCCTGCGCCTGTCTTAACTTCGCCAATGCGATATACCCCAGCGTGATGACATCGGCATCAATCGTTAACATGCCATGTGCTAACTCTAGACCCAGCAGCAAACTTTGTTGGGCTGCCTCCAATTCATTTCTTTCCCGCAGCAGGTTACCCAGTCCAATATGAGGCGCTGCTCCGTTGAGCAATTCACCCACTCGCCCGGTGCCAGGCGCAATCCGTTCAGCAAGCGCAAAGGTGATCTCTGCCTGGCGGAGGCGGCCTTGTAGAGTTTGGAGTCGAGCGAGGTTTGTAATGCCAATCATCGTGGCAAACAGATTGCCAATTCTGCGGAGCGCTGCAATCGCCTCCTCCGCTGTCCGTTCTACCACCGACGTTACATCCCCGTCAGACAAGTACGAATGTGCAACATTCATCAGGGCGACGGCTCTGGCGAGCGGTTCAGACTGTGGCAATAGCGCCAGTGCATGGTGTGCTAACGCCACCCCATCTGTTAAATCGCCAAGCACGCGAGCGATGTCCGCACGCAGTAAGGCAACCCAACCCAGAACAGCTCGCGCTTCTTCAGACTCCTGATCCGGGTATACGGCTTGCTCCGCAGCGTGTAACCACGTTTCCGATGCTTTCAATTGATTCGTGAACATCAGCACTGCGGCATGGTAGACACATAATCTGGGATGCGTGCGAACCACCGCTTCAGACAACGTATCCATCCATCTTAGAATGGTGTACGCTTGTCCTGCAAGTGTGATCTCCTCAACCGTCTGCTGGACTAAACGGGCTGCCTCGTGGGTGTCTTGTGACAGCAGTGCATGTTCAAGGGCTTCCGTAACCCAGCCATTGCGTTCAAACCACTGGCTGGCACGGCGATGCAGGTCAGTCACGAGATCAGGATTGGATTGCTGCAACTGGCGGCGCAGCATATCTCCAAAAAGATGATGATACCGATACCAGAAGCGCTCATCATCCAGGGGAATCAGAAACAGGTTGCCATGCTCGATTTGCTTGAGCATGATTTGCCCATCCGATCTACCAGTTACCGCATCGCACAGAGGGGCAGACAGGCGGTTGAGCATCGATGTTTGCAGCAGAAAACTCTGAACACTTTGCGGCTGCCGACTCAAAACCTCTTCGGACAGATAATCCAAAATATAACGGTGGCTGCCGGTGAATGCTGAAATGAAACTGGCAAGATTATCTCGTCCCTTCATTGCCAGTGCGGCTAATTGCAGCCCGGCAATCCAACCTTCCGTCCGAATATCTAAATCCCTGATTTGATCGGTACTTAGCTCAGCGCCCAACATCTGCCACAGAAACTGTCCGGCTTCATCTGGCGTGAACCGCAAATCGTCAGCGCGAATTTCGGCAAGCTGCCCGCGGCCCCGATAGCGAGCCAACGGAAACGGTGGATCTTCCCGGCTGGTAATTACCAGGCGTATTTGGGAGGGGAGATGATCGAGTAGATAGGTCATGGCTTCGTGAATTGGTTGGGCCGTGATTCGGTGGTAATCATCCAACACGAGCGCGAGATGCCCTGGAACACCCTCAAGGCGACTGATTAACGCTGTCAGGATGGGTTTCGGCGGAGGGGGTTGGGGGGTGTGCAAGAGTGACAAGATCTCATCCGCATCGATGCCGCTGGCATTGGCGAAAGCGGAAATGAGATAGATCAGGAAGCGTACCGGGTCGTTATCGTCCTCATCGAGCGACAGCCAGCCAAAAGCAATAGTTCCCTCGGCTTCAGAACCGAACCACTCAGCTAATAATGTACTCTTGCCATAACCGGCAGGGGCACAGACCAGAGTGAGTGGATGTTCCAAACTCGTGCTGAACCGCTGCGTCAAACGACGACGGTGAACACGGTCAGCACGGACAGGCGGAGGGGTCAGCTTCGTTTGTAGGATGACCGATGCCGACATAACCAGATAATTGTCCTGAACTCATGAATAGAGAGAAGTTTAGCACCAGACAAATCAGCGTACAAGCAGTCATATCCCGAAAAATCAACCCCTGAATACACCTTTTGGCTACCCGCAATCAACCCTCATCACGCCTAAAGTGAGCATAGCCCTCTAACGACTAGGAGACCTGGTTATGAAATTCTTCAAAGTGGTTGGTGTGTACTTATTCGCTTGTGAGTTCTGATAGAGAACTGCCCATGAACACTTCTCAAACTACGCAACACAGGATGAATCGTCGTGATTTTTTGAAACTGGCTGCGGCTGGCGGTATCACAGCAGTTGGAGGCTATATACTTTTTGAGTATGCGCCCTGGCTGGATTATGACCAGCAAGCCCAACATGCCAGAAGACCATTCGACACCGATTCAACGGGGTCGGCACACATGCGAGAATTGATCCGCTATGCGACTCTGGCAGCCAATGGACACAATACGCAGGCATGGAAGTTCGCTATTCAGGAAAATGCAATCTCCATCTACCCGGACTATATCCGGCGCTTACCCATCGTCGATCCTGATGACCGTGAACTGTGGATCAGTCTGGGCTGTGCGCTGGAGAATTTGCTGATTGCCGCCCGTGCAACAGGCTATGCTCCTGAAGTGGATTATCCAGATACGGAAGATTTCATCCGGGTTCTTTTGACTGCGAATATGCCGCAAGAAAGCTCACTTTTCGCTGCTATTCCGCACCGTCAAACCACACGCTCAGAATATAACGGGCAAGCTGTGGAGACAGCCCTACTTGACCAACTGGTGGATATGCCCCAGGAACCGGGTGTATTGCTGCGCTTCGTCACTGAACCTGCTGAGTTCGAGCGCGTGGTGGAATACGTCCATCTGGGCAATATGAGCCAGTATGCGGATAAGGCGTTTGTGGATGAACTGATCGCCTGGCTGCGCTTTACCAGGAAGGAAGCCTTAGCATCGCTTGACGGACTTTACACACGCAGTTCCGGTAATCCAGAAGTGCCGCGTTGGCTTGGACAGATGTTTGTGTCCGGGACCACGCCTCAGCAGCAGGCAGACATAGATATCAGGAAAATGCGGAGTTCGCCTCATGCACTGGTTATTGCGTCGGAGATAGAGAACAAAACCACCTGGGTGCGGACGGGACAGGTATATGAGCGTATGGCGCTTTTGATGACGTCGTTGGGCATTCAATCAGCATTTTTGAACCAACCTGTTGAAGTCGCCGGCCTCCGGTCACAATTCCAGAGCGCGATGGCTTTCGGAGGGGCGTTTCCCCAGCTGCTCATACGCTTTGGCTATGGAAATCCGATGCCTCTGTCGTTACGTCGTCCAATCGAAACCGTTCTTGTATAGATTCGTGAACTTGATAGAGGGCATCATGACACAACAGCATCCATACGATGAGAATTTGTCTTATCATCTGGTGAATCTGGCGTTAGTGGGCGGAGTCCAGCCTGCCTGGGAAGCGGATGACTCACGAAACCCTGATGTGGATAACCTGTTTGCAGTCCCACACCAATACTATGGCGATCTCTTCCTCACATGCAATACACCGAGTGATGCTCTTTATGACGACATACAGGGCTATATCCGGAATCACTATGAGTTGATCGGTGCAATTCGACTTGGGCAAGAAGTCGTGCCCGACTATGAAGGGCCGGATCCCAATCGGGTTACACCGCAGAGTTACAGCATCGAGTTTCTCATCAGGATGATGACCGGTTATTCGCAGCGCGTGACGGAATCATTCAGTAACAGTATACGGTACGGTTTCTCGCGTTTGCTGATGGGCTATGCACTGCGCGCGAAAGGGGGTGGTCACGGAATTATTGTGCTGCGTGGCACTGTTACCGTGAATGAATGGCTCAACAACATAAATTATCGACTGGTTCCATTTCATGTGTTGGACAGTCAGTACGGCAATGTGCATAACGGGTTCCGCGATATCTATAAGGGCATTCGCGGACGCTATCGTGAATTGGTCAATCAGTTCGATGTTGAGACGCCATTGTATCTGGTCGGACACAGCCTGGGGGGAGCCGTTTCGCAGCTCGCCGCGCTCGATATTGCCATCCAGTCACCTGAACGAGCGAGCCACTTGCAGGTCTATGATTACGGAGCGCCGCGTGTAGGGGATTCGCTCTTCGCGGAGGTTTACAACCATCTGGTTGGTACGAGCTACCGCATTGTCAATGTCTGTGATGTCGTACCCTATATTCCTTTTGAAGAAATCGGCATACCTATAAACCAGCCGGCTTATCCCTATGCCGATACAAAAGGTGAGATTGGTTTTGTCCATCAAGCGGGGGACCCGGTAACAAATCACATCAGTTCTTACCACATCGCTACACGGATGAAAGTGCCTGCACCGATGGATGCGAGTATACCCCGGCGCTTGTTGTAGGGCGCATAACGTGTCGCCTCTCCAACAATCAACCTCCCAAATACATCTTTTGACTACCACCTATCAACCATTTTGCCGCTTACGGTAGACAAATCGAAGGCTTTAAGGAGCAAACAAAATGTCTCATAAAATGCTAGTCATAAAATTACTCCTGGTCTGCCTGGTTTGCGGACTGCTCTCAGGGTCTCTCGTTCTGGCGCAGGATAACACGCTTGATCTTACCGATGTATCTCCTGCTGTTTTAAGCGAGGCTCATTTTGCAGATCTGGATGCTTATATCAGCAATGCCTTGCTTCGCTTCGGTGGATCAGGTGCGGCGGTGGGCATCGTCCAGAATGGCGAAATTGTCTACCTGAAAGGTTTCGGTTTCACTGAATTGGGCGGCAGTGTGCCCGTCACGGGTGATACCCAGTTCATGATTGCCTCTATTGTCAAGTCTATGACTGCGCTGATGATCGGCACATTGGTTGAAGAGGGTGTATTGGAATGGGACACCCCTGTTCGTGATGTACTTCCCAGTTTCACGCTGTCCAATGCGGCAGCGACTGAGGGTGTGACCTTTCGGGACTTGCTCAGTATGAGCAGCGGACTGCCAGTCTTTGACGCGCCCTGGTTGTTCACCACCATGAGTCCCGAACAAATCATCGAGGCGCTTGCTTACATTCCTCTGGCAGGGCAGCCAGGAGAAACCTACCACTATAGTAATCTGGGATATTCCAGCGCAGGTTTCATCAGCGCGATTGCCGCCGGAGGAACATACGACAACCTGTATGAGACATACATACAGTTGATGCAAGACCGCGTGTTCAATCCGATGGGTATGGATCGCACCACATTCGACTTTTTCGCCCCCATTTCAACCGAAAACAGGGCTGCTCCAATCGGAATCGATTTGTTGACCGGAGGCTTTAACGCTATCCCGTTTGAACTGCAACAGGGCGCATTCATGACTACTCCATCAGGCGCAGGATGGTCAACCGCTGAAGATTTGGCGAATTACCTGCTGCTGCTGATGAATGGCGGTGTCACAGCAGATGAAAGGCGGATCATTTCGGAAGCACTCCTGGAAGAAATGTGGCAGCCGCAGATCAGAATCTCGGATCACGAATCATTCGGCCTGGGTTGGCAGGTAGGTGCTTATCACGGTTTACAGGCGATTAGCTATAGTGGCGGACTGGGGGGGTACACACCGCGTATCCAATTTCTGCCAGAAGCGAATCTTGGTGTCGTTGTACTGAACAATCGGGGTCTCTCTTTTTTAGGACCGGCGGTTGCCAATTATGTGTACGAGTTGGCGTTTGGCCTCGACTATACAACCGATGCACTGGCTACTGAGTTAACCAACCAGTACACGGGAGCGATGGCACAGATGACAGGCATGATAGAAACTGAGACCTCTCGTGAGATAGTTGCTCCATATCTGGGGCGATATGAACAAGGTATCTCAGTAGGCTGGAATGAGAACAGTGGTTTGGTATTGACGACAACAAATGGGGATTTTCTTCTCAATCCAGTACGCGGGCAAACCGGGTTCTTTTTCATTCGCAATGTTGGGCTTCTCGCAGTGCAGTTTGCTGAGAATAACGATGGGAACATGACCCTCACTATTGTCGGAACACTTGATCCGTCACAGCCCCCATTCGTTCTCAGGCGCTTAGATTAATGTTCGCAAACAGCACTCGGCGTGAATGAGTTTCGAGAGCCAAGCATGTATAGGTCGCTGCATCTTACAAATCAACCCGCACAATACGTCTTTTGGCTATCCGCAATCAACCCCTTTGCCGCTTAATGTACGCATATCGAATAACACACGGAGAGAACAAAATGTCCACGACACAGAAGTTTTTCATTGGACTGGCGATCACCGTGATCGGCTTTTATCTCGGGCTGACATACTTGCCTCAGATCTTTGGCACCTGTATGGATGGGGAGTGTGGCTTCAGCATCGGTGAGATCGTTGTTTCGTTTTCGCTCCCGCTGACATTTATCGCCCTGCCTATCGTGTTGGAAATGGCGTTGTATCGGAAGGGGCTGTCGCAGGCGTTGAATGACGTCGGAATCACGCGCTTCAGTTGGACAGGAATCCGCATCGCGGTCATCTATGTGCTCCCGTTGATGGCGCTCTTTCCGATTCTGTCGCTGCTCACAAATTCACCAGTGGCGATACGACCGAACTGGGAATGGCTGCTTCTCAATATCATCCTGGTCAATGGCTTCGCCGAAGAAATCATGATGCGCGGCTTCGTGTTCCGGCATCTGCGTGAAGGACGACCTTTCTGGCGTGCGGCAATGCTATCGACCATCTATTTTGCGGGATACCATTTGCCCATCATTCTCAGCTCTGGACTGGTGATCGGCATCATGGCTGTCATCATTGCCATCCCGCTGGGTTTCCTCACAGCATATATATATGAACGCGATAACAATACCATCTGGGGACCCGGACTATTGCACGTCATCAACAACGGTCTGGTGATGCTGCTTGTCTTCCCGAATGATGTTCAGCCCATCGCCAGCTCACTATATATGCTGCTGGGCATCGCCGTTTCCATTTTGATGCTGGTGCAGGCTTACCGGTCAGGTTATGGCAGGGTCACCAAACAGACACTTTCCGAGTCCATAACAATGACCGCGTAACATCGAAAAGCCGGAGTGAAGTTCAATGGTCCAGCATTACGAAATCCGCCTGAAAGGGCATCTTGACTTGTCCTGGTCGGAATGGTTAGACGATATGACGATCATCCATCAGGACAACGGCGAGACACTTCTGACCGGGCCTGTCGCCGATCAGGCTGCCCTGCACGGCGTTCTGAACCGAATGCGCGATATTGGTATCCCGCTGATTTCTGTTAACCCGGTTGATGCGACACAGGCCGGCGATGAGAAAGGTGCTTAGGGAAAGGAAGACGACATGGGTACGCAAACATTTGCTAAAAAAAGAAAACTGGTTTATGCCGTTGGCATATCTGTGGATCACTTTATCGCACGGGAGGATGGTTCAGTTGATGGCTTTCTATGGGATGGCCCCCACGCTTTTGATTTTCTCCACAGCCTAAACAACTATGATGCCGTCTTGATGGGCAAGAATACCTATGAGTGGGGATTCCAATATGGGGCTGTGCCTGGCGAACCGTCACCCGTATATCCAATGATGCACTATATCCTGTCGCGCACCATTGAGAACTATCAGCATGAGCGACTTCGTGTTATTCGGGAAGATGCAGCAGCGTTTGTTGGAGACTTAAAGCAGCAATCAGGAAAACCGATCTGGCTGTGTGGAGGTGGACAACTGGCAGGTTCTTTGCTCGATGCTGAACTCATTGACGAGCTTATCCTGAAAGTATATCCTGTCACTTTTGGGGTGGGGATCCCTTTGTTCGGTAACAGTCACAAATCTGTTGGACTATCGCTGATTGATGCCAGAGTTTACACCAACGGAGCGGTTTTCATGCGCTATTCCATTTGTTACAGCTAAAAGCAGATTCAGGGGATCACCGGCCGCTTTGGAAGCGAAGTGGTCGGGCAGTCCTTCGGTATGAAAGGACTTGTGCCAAGCGAATTCACCCGGCGATATAAACGGTGTGTTGGTAATGCTCCGGCATTGCCTCAGTTGGCTACTTCTCCGGCAGTGTCTACATAAAGTGCGGAAGACAATTTTACAATTTTGAAGCCAGTTAAGGTTTATATATTGGGCAATATCGGACACGACTCGAACCTCTCAGTTCCTCTGAGCAAACCCTC
>CAZKIB010000199.1:11540-11784 GCA_964552425.1 uncultured Anaerolineaceae bacterium
TACGATAGCCTTCCCTCAAGGCAAAAACCTCAAGCACTTCTCAACTGGATCGGCTGTTCGGTGATTGAGGGGAGATAGTACCTCCCCCAACCACCTTGAAGGCTCGCTGCGTCGCCAGCAAGACTCCCGCAGAAAGTCTAACACGCTTCCGCGAAGTCCTTGTCAGCACAGCGATTTTTAACCAGTTTGTTGAATTGAGAGGAAGCTGCAATGACTCGCGTTTTCGTTTTTACCAACCACAAAG
>CAZKIB010000199.1:11796-12101 GCA_964552425.1 uncultured Anaerolineaceae bacterium
TGTCGGCAAATCGACATCCGCCACCAATACCGCCCTGGGCATCGCAGGAATGCTGCGACGTGCGGGCGCTCCCAATGCTCGTGTGCTGCTAATTGACACCGACAGTCAGGCACATGCCACCCTGGTCACAACAGGGACAAAGGACTACGGCACGGATGACAGTCTGTACACTGTACTGATGGCAGATCGTCAGAATGCGGCACAGACACTGCTCAACTGCATTGTGCAATCGACATGGGATGCCGACCTGCATGTGCTACCCGCCTCCCCCATGCTCGAAGGCGCGGAGCGCGAGCTAATGGGTA
>CAZKIB010000200.1:0-6008 GCA_964552425.1 uncultured Anaerolineaceae bacterium
GGATTTTTGAAGATGCTGCCCAGGCTGGCCCCCGGCGGCTGTGTGGTCTTTCGATAAGCGATAAACTCATCCATGCGCTGTTGAATGGCCTGCGGCGAATCTGGCCTGAGCGCCAGCAGGGCCATCAGCACCAGAAAGCGCCGGTCAGCCCGCGCCTTGAGTCGTGAACAGCGATAACCATATTCCATGTCTGCCTGGGTGTAAAGCTTCGGGCCTTTGTCCGCGTCCAGTACCACCACATCGCGCACCACCTGGGCCATATCGCCGCCGTGCGCGCCGGCATTGTTGACCACCGCGCCGCCCACCGTGCCCGGCACACTCACCGCCCATTCCATGCCCGACAGCCCGCGTGAGCGGCACTTGTGCGCCAGCACCGCCAGCCCTGTGCCGGCAGTCACCGCCACGTTGCGGCCCTCGTGCCAGTCGCCAAAGGTGACTTCGCTCAGGTGATTGATAATGACGAGGCCGCGTACACCAGCATCGGCCACCAGCACATTCGCGCCGCCGCCCAGTACCCGCACCGGGATGCCTTCGGCCCAGGCCGTTTTCACCACTTCGATCAGTTCATCGGTGGAATCGCGCGCGATATACAGCCATTCCGCCGGGCCACCCAGCCGCGCGGCGGTATAACGCGCCAGTGGCTCGCCTGCCAGAAGCCGATTACCCAGACTGGCCCGGAGTGTTTGCATCGGTTCTGGCCTGCCGCTGTTTGAGATAGTTGACCCCGATCAGGGGAGCATCGCCGGCGCTGAGAATGAGAATGGCCGCCGGGGGCTGAACATTTTCGAGCAGGTAATTCACCGCATCATCCAGCGTGGGGGTATGGCGCACATCCGGGTGATTGATCGCTTCGGCCAGTTCCGCGCTGGACACACCGGGGACAGGGTCTTCACGGGCGGCGTAAATATCGGTGATAACCACATGGTCGGCAGACTCAAAAGCCATCACGTAGCTGTCCCACAATGCCTGCGTGCGGCTGTAGGTATGCGGCTGCCACACCGCCCAGATCGTGCGCGCCTTAAAACGCTGCATCGCCGCTTCCAGCGTCACACGAATCGCGGTGGGATGATGGGCATAATCGTCAATTACCAGCACCCCATCGATCTCGCCGCGCAGTTGGAAGCGCCGCCCCGCACCCTGAAACGTCGCCAGCGCGCGGGCTGCTTCGGCAAACGGCACACCCTGATGATCCGCCACGATCAGCGCCGCCAGCGCGTTCAGGACGTTGAATTCGCCGGGGATTTGCAGGCTGACCGTACCGAGTTTCTGACTGCCGCGCAGCACATCGAACACCGTATTGTAAGCCGCGTCCAGGTGAATATTGGCAGCCCGCCACCCGGCCTGCGGGTTATGAATGCCGTAAGTAATGACCGGCCAACCCGCCACGAAACGATTCTGCGCCAGAATCGCGGCTGTCGGGTCATCGGCGCAGGCCACCAGCAGGCCCTCGATGGGCAGCAAATCGACAAACTGGTTAAACGCCTGCACCAGATCATTCGGCGTCCTGAAAAAGTCCGGGTGATCGTATTCGACATTAGTCACGACGGCGACCTGTGGCCGCAGACCCAGAAACATGTGGTCATATTCATCGGCTTCGATCACGAACGCTTTGCCGGTCCCTACCGCAGCGTTGCGTCCGGTGCTGCGCACGATTCCGCCGACGATGTAACTGGGGCTTTGCAGAGTCTCGACCAGAATATGCGCGATCATGGCGCTGGTGGTTGTCTTGCCATGCGTCCCGGCCACCGCGATGCCAACCTGCCCGCTCATGATGTCCGCGATCACATCGGCGCGTTTGTACACCGGGATATTCAGCGCTCGCGCCATCGCCAGTTCGACATGATCGGCCTGTGCTGCCGAAGTCGCCAGCACCATTTCCGCGCCCACCACATTCTGCGGGTCTTCGGTTTTGAAAATCACCGCGCCGTCCTGCTCCAGCGCCTGAGTCAGCGCGTTAGGCCGCCGGTCCGAGCCAGTCACATAGTAGCCCTGATGCAGCAGCACATGCGCCAGCGCCGACATGCCGAAGCCGCCGATGCCGACGATATGAATATGTTGGCCGGGAACAAACCGGGGCACGCTGCCTCCTTCAAAGCCAGTGCCAGGTTACGAGCGCCTGGTGCTTAGTAAAAACCGTTCAAAAGAAGAAATCGTTACGATTTCCTGCGCCAGCACATGCCCGGCCAATCCTGTGCGGCGCGCCCCCCTCAGCCATCGGATGAGGTCGGAGGGTTAGCTTTGGCCGGCAGCCTCGTTATCCGTTTATTGCTTAAACTGCATCATCCGGCAGCGCAGACTTTCCTTAACTCAGGACTTTTGCGTAAGCCAGCAGTCGATCATCTCTGGTCTTTAGTCGAAAGACTCATCATCATCTGTTCGATTAGCTCGGCCTGGACATCAGCTTCTGACTATAGACTAAAGACTCTCGACTTTACGCTCAAATGACAATCAGCACGAACAGAAACAGGACGATGACTGCCACCGCCAGCAGATCGCCGTTGCCGCTGACACCGCCGCCCAACACCACCAGCGGCAGCCATTGCAGCGCCTGATCGCTCGGCGAACCGGGCGAAGGCGCTACCACCGAGGGCGACAGCGGATAATTGTTGATGTCCATAAAGTACCAGATCGAACCCCAGATAAGATAGCCGTTCACCGCCCCGACGATCCCACCCAGCACGCCTTCCTGAAAATTGCTGCGCCCTTCGCGCCGGTCCCCCCCACTCAGAGCACGGGTCTGGTAAGCGAAAAAGACGATCACGATGAACAGGCCCGCCTGAATCAGAAACACCTGATCGAGCGCGACCCCGCGCAGGATCACCCCGCGCAGCAGATTATCAAACTGAAACAGCGCGAACAGGCCCAGGATAATGCCGGCCATCGCGATCAGTTCCTTGTTCCAGCCGCGCAGGAAACCGATCACGCCAAAAAAAATCGACAGCATAATCAGCACGGCAGACAATTCAATCATGAAGGTTCCCCCCTGCGAGATGTGCCAGGGCAGCAGCTAATTGATCGGCTCCATCTGGTCGGGCCAGTGTCTGAGCGCAGACCCGCATGTGCGCCAGGCGGTCTTCGTCGTCCAGCAGCGCGCGAATGGTCGGCAGCAGATCAGCCGCCAGCCGCTCATCGTCCAGGCGCAGCGCCGCCCCACGCTCAGTCAGGTAATCGGCATTGACTTTCTGGTAACGCCAGGCATGGGGATAGGGCACAAGAATGGACGGCAGCCCAAAATACGGAAATTCCGCCAGCGTACTCGCCCCGGCCCGGCTGACCACCAGGTCCGCCGCCGCCTGGGCTAGCCCCATTTCATGATGCAGGTACGCATAGGCATGATAATGCGTGCTGTCCGGCAGCGCTGCCCGCCGCGCTTCTACTTCCGGCCAGTCCAGCGTGCCCGTGACATGAATAATCTGCACACCATCCGCCAGCAGTTCCGGCAGAATATCCAGCAGCGCGCGGTTGATACTGCGCGCACCCCGGCTGCCGCCAAATACCAGCAGAGTCTGGCGGGCAGGGTCCAGGCCAAAGTGGACCTGCGCCGCGTCACGGGTGGCCCGCCGGAAATCCTCGCGCAGCGGATAGCCGGTGACAACGGTGGGTGTCTCCGGGAAATAAACCCGTGATTCCGGCACGGTCAGCGCAACCTGGCTTGCCAGCCGCCGCAGCCGCCGGATCGTCGCGCCCGGTTCAATGTCCGGCAGAAAAATCATAATCGGGACCCGCTGCAGCCAGGCCGCCAGCGCCACCGGCAGCCCACTCCACCCCCCGGTCAGCAGCAGGGCCTGGGGCTGATACCGCTGAAACAAACCCATCGCCTGTATAAACCCGACACCATATTCCAGCATACTGGTTAATTTCCGAAAAGGATGCACACCCGCCACCGGCCCGGCGCGAACCTCATCATAAGCCGCCCACGTTACCCCGGACTCCTTCACCAGCCCCCGCTCCAGACCTCTGCTGCCCACAAAATACAGCCTGGCCTGCGGGTAAGCCCCGTTGAGCGCTTCAGCCGCCGCCAGCGCGGGGTAGATGTGTCCGCCGGTCCCGGCTGCCGCGATCATGATTCGCAAGTGCCCTGCTCCGTTCTGGTGTTTGCTGGTGTCGGATGGCGACCCGCCCGACACTGAGCAGCAGGCCCGTCCCGGCCATCAGCACCACCAGCGACGAACCCCCATAGCTGATAAAAGGCAGTGGTGTCCCGGTGGAAGGAACCACCGCAGTCATCACCGCGATATTCAGAAGCGCCTTGACCGCCACCCAGATCGTCAGCCCGGCGGCCAGCAGCGCCCCGAACGGATCCACAGAACGCCGCACGGTCTGGAAACCACGCACCACCAGCACCACATATAATAGCACGACGAAGCCCGCGCCGATAATGCCCAGCTCTTCGCCGATCACCGCGAAGATACTGTCGGTATGCGGCGCAGGCAGAAACCCGAATTTCTGACGCCCGTTGCCCAGCCCAACCCCGCCCCAGCCGCCGTTCAGGAAGGCAATCACGGCCTGCTGCACATGATAATTCGCCTGCGTCAGATCACCCGTGCCGGAAATATAGGTCGTCCAGCGATCCCCCGCATAACTGGGCAGCAAACCCAGTTGAATGACAAAATACCCGGCGATGGCGGCCAGCACACCGGCAATCAGTAACTGTTTGGGGTCCGACCCCGCCAGAAAAAACATGATGCCTGACGTGATAAAAATAATACCCGCCGTGCTGAGGTCCGGTTGCAGCATGACCAGCCCGCCGACGATGCCCACCAGCAGCGCGAACGGAATCAGACCATAGGTGATACTGCGGATTTTGGCGCGCCGTGAACTCAGCCACGCCGCCATGTAAATGACAATCACCAGTTCGGCGGCTTCACCCGGTTGAAAGGAACCCTGAATCAGCGCGCGCCGCGCACCGAAGGTATCATCACCGAACAACCACACAGCCACCAGCAGACCAATCGTAATCAGCAGCATCCACACCGCGAATCGCCGCCACACGCGGTAATCAATTAATGCCAGCAGCAGCAAACCCGCGCCGCCAATCGCCATATTGCGCAGATGCCGGAAGAAGATGAACGTCTCGCTGTCGAAACTCTGGTAGCTCCAGTCGAAGGTCGCGCTGTACACCATCATCGCGCCAATGCCCAGCAGCGCCAGCACCACCACCACCATGTAAGGGTCCAGCCCGGCGATCAGGCTGCGGCGGCGTTCGGCGGAGCGCGCTTTATCAGATGCCGTCCGAACTGGCGGCGCGCTGGCAGGGGGGCTGATGACCGCCCGGCGTACCGGGGGTTCATCTTCTACAAAGGTTGGGGCCGCGCTGCGATCCGTCATGCCAACTCCAGAAGCTCAGTTTACGATAACGATAATATGAATCAGTCTCTAGTCTTTAGTCTCTGGTCACGAAGACGCATCATTATGGTTTCTGGTGATATGCGCCCAATCTTATCCTTTGACTCTCGACTATTCGCTTAGTTTACAGTCTCAACGCACCCACAAATGCTTGCGATTTCCACGGACTACTCCCCGGAGCTAAAGACGGGGCATTACTGCGCGCTTTTGGAAAACACGAACGTCTATGAACTTACGACTAACCCCATTATAGCCCCATCACCAACTGGCGAAAGTGTTCACCGCGCGCGGCAAAATCCACGTAAGCGTCGTAACTCGTGCCGCCCGGCGACAGCAGCACCACATCCCCCGGCTGGGCGACGGCTGCCGCCTTGTGGACCGCTTCGGCCAGGGTTTCCACGCGAGTCACCTGCTGGTCAGAACCCCCCAGCGCCCGCAGCTTTTCCGTAATCTGATCGCCCACATGCCCGAAGGCGACGATGTGGCGGGATTTGTGCAGCGCCAGCGCCAGCATCTCCTCCCAGGGCAGGTTTTTGTCCTTGCCGCCTGCCAGCAGCACCAGCGGTTCTTCATAACTGCGCAGCGCCGCCAGCACCCGCTCCGGCGCGGTGGCGATGCTGTCATTCACATAGGTGATGTCGTTCAGCACCCGCACGACTTCC
>CAZKIB010000200.1:6026-11414 GCA_964552425.1 uncultured Anaerolineaceae bacterium
TGCGCCACACCCTTAAATTCGCGGATCGTGTCGGCCATCATGTCTGGCGCAACCCCCGCCGCGCCGGCAATCGTGCAGGCGGCCAGGACATTGAGTACATTGTGATACCCGCGCAGCCGAATATCCGCACGGTCACACACCACATGCGGCGCGCCATCGCGGCTGGAACACCCCGCCACCAGTACCCGCTGACCCGCCAGAAAAGCGCCATCGGCCACCATTTCACTGCCGCTGAACCAGGCTATCTCACCCTGCGCGATCACTTCCAACTGGCGACTGCCGGCATCATCCCGCGCCAGCACAGCAATATCATCCGCGCCCTGATGCAGCAGAAGCTGCGCTTTGGCGTGCGTGTACATTTCCATTGTGCCGTGCCGGTCCAGATGATTGGGCGTGATATTCAGCACCGCGCCGATGTGCGGGCTGGTCGTCATCAGTTCGAGTTGAAAGCTGGAAAGTTCCATCACCACCGCGTCATCCGGCTGAAGCTGGCCCAGCCCATCCAGCAGCACATCCCCGATATTTCCGCCGACCCAGGTTTTGCGTCCGGCGCGTTTGAGCATCTCGCCAACCAGCGTGGTTGTCGTGGTTTTGCCGGCGCTGCCCGTAATGCCAATGACCGGGGCAGGGCAGCGTTCCATAAAAAGCTGCGCGTCATTCGTCAGGGGAATGCCACGCTCAATTGCTGCCTGCACAATCGGCAGGGCCAGCGGCACACCGCCCGAAATACACAGCATATCCGCGCCGTTGAGGATACTTTCCGGGTGACTGCCAAACACAAACTCGACCCCGCCAAATGCCGCCAGATCGCCGTTCAGATCATGATGCGTGTCTTTGTCATTCACCACCACACTGGCCCCAATGCCCGGCAGCCAGCGTGCCAGCGCCCGCCCCTGACGCCCAAAACCGAGCACAACTACCCGTTTGCGATACAAAGGATCTGCGCGCATGTCACCCGCCTGTCTCAACGAATCAGGGCCAGCGCAACACCCAGCATGGCGCTGAGTAAACCCACCAGCCAGAAACGCTGAACGATCTGCGTTTCGCTCCAGCCGCCCAGTTCAAAATGTCCATGCAGCGGAGCCTGCCGGAAAATGCGTTTGTCCACGCCCCAGTAGCGCCGTGTGTATTTAGCGGAAGCCACCTGCAAAATGACGCTCACCGTTTCGGCGACAGGCACAATGGCGATAATCGGCAGCAGCAGCCACTGGCCGGTCATGATCGCCACCGTGCCGAGGGCCGCGCCCAGTGCCAGCGACCCGGTATCGCCCATAAAAAGCTGCGCCGGGTGCGCGTTGTACCACAGGAAGGCGAAACACGCGCCCACCACAATAAAACATAATTGTAACCAAGCCGCCCGGAACGAATTGCTACTGTCGCCCACCACAATAAAACAGAACTGCGTGAGCGGAAGCTGCTGCTGCAAAAAGGCGATCACCCCATAGGCGGCAAACGCGCTGGCCGAAATAATCCCCGCCAGCCCGTCCAGACCATCCGTAAAATTGACGGCGTTGGACATGCCCACGATAAAGAACACGCACAGCGGAATAAAAATGAGTGGGCTGATATTGATGGGAAAAGGGATAAACGGGATGCTGATCTGGTTCGCAAAGGAAAAGCCGCCGTCGTACAGTGAAATGATGATGGCCGCAATGGTCGCCAGAATGATCTGTCCGGCAAATTTCACTCGCGGGGAAAGCCCCTCGCCGATTGGCCCGCGCGAACGCTGAATCCCTTCCCAGTCATCAACCGCGCCCAACAGTCCAAAGCCTATCAGCACGAACATCGGGACCAGAATGCTGGGGCCAGATACCCGCTGCACCAGACTGGCAACATTCAGGCCCAGCACCATAATGACAATCGGCAGGATAATCAGAATGCCGCCCATCGTCGGCGTGCCGATTTTGGCTTCATGCTGTTTGCGCAGCGCATCCCGGATCTGTTTGCCGATCTTCAACCGGCGCAGAATTTCGATAAACGGCGCGCCCCAGATGACGCCCAGCAGGAACGCCACCGCGCCGACGGTCAAGGCAAATGGAAGCCCCATGTCACCCCTGTCGATTTGTCCAGCACATGAAGATGTATTCTACCCATGTCACCGGGGACTTGCGAGTTTGGGTTGAGCCGCGACAATCGCAACTGGTAACTGCATTATGGAGGCGCAGACAGATGAAGGCCAATTTGATGCGATCACCCTGCGGATTGGGCAGGTTTCAGATAAACCAGCTTTGGGTTGCGCAGGCCGATGCGCGATCCATCGTCCGGCGACAACGAAAGGAATACTTCTATGTTGGGTTTAGACGGTAAGGGGGATAATGTTTATTTTGCTGGTGAATCGTTTCATATCGTCCAGGTTCTGAGTAAGCAGAGTATCAACACCGTAAACCAGCATTGTAGCCACAATATTGGCATCATGTATTTGTTTACCCGCTGTCGGATATTCCTTGAGCAGCGCCAACAATTGAGTCGTTACAGGCTCGATATCATCAGCAATCCGAAACAGAGCTTGCAGGTCCACCCATTGCGCCTCAATCTGTTCAGCGGTAAGCGGTTCGGCCAGAAACTGCGGGCGCGTCACCTGAACCATAAACTCACGGATCACCTGCCGGCTGATCCACAGTTCTGAGTCGTTCTGCTGCTGGTCAAGTATGAGTTTGACTGCATTTCGATGCAGCGGCAGGTCAACAAAGCGGGAACGCAAAAGAACATTGGTATCGACAAAAACCTTAGCGCCCGTCGTCGTCATACCAATCCTCGCGGCGCGGCGAGAAATCTTCGACCACCGGAACCCTTATAATAGAAGCTTCAAACAGGATTTTCCATTCGTCTTTGGTCAGGGGCCGCTGCTGTGCCGCCTTCTGCAAATGGACGATTAGCGCCCGCTGATCCTGTGGCGAAAGCTGATCCGCTAATCTGACAACTTCAGCATAGGTTATTTCAGCCATCACACCTCATACCCTCCTCACCTGATTATACTTGAAAAGGAAGTCAGATATATGGACGGCACAGGCGAAATAAGGTCGATTTTCGACCTGCGCCTACCGGCTGATCGCGCCCACCGCGCCGCCCTCGGCCTGCAATGCCTGGCGGATGTCATCAGGCGGAATTTTCATGAGGATCGCCAGCCGTTCCGCCATGCGCCGGAACACGGGCGCGGCCACCTCGCTGCCCCAGTAGCCGGTAGGCCGGTCCAGCTTAATCAGCACGCTCACCTGTGGGTCATCCGCCGGAAAGAAACCGATAAACGAAGCAATCGAGGCGTTCGGTTCGTAGCCTACCGGCGAAGGAATCTGCGCCGTGCCGGTCTTGCCCGCGATGGTGTAGCCCGGCACAGAAGCATTGCCATCCAGCCCTTCGCGCACCACCGCTACCATCATGTCCGTGACGATCTGCGCGGTTTCTTCACTGATCGGGCGGCCCAGTGTCGACGGCTCCGATTCCTGCCGGCGCTCCCCATCAATAAGTTCCTTGAAGACATGCGGCTGCATCATCAGCCCGTTGTTGGCGATGGCCGACACCGCCGTGAGCATTTGCAGCGACGTGGTCGCGATGCCCTGGCCGAAGCTGTTGGTGAGCAACTGGCTGTCACTGTAATCTTCATCACCGGGCACGTACATAATCCCGGTGGATTCGCCTTCCAGGTCAATCCCGGTCGGGCGACCAATGCCAAAATCGCGCAGTTTGCCATAAAACGCCATCGGCCCCACTTGCAGGCTGACCGTCGCCGCGCCCACATTGAGCGACTGCACCAGAATGCCGGTCATATCCACCACACCGTGCGCCTGCCGGTCCCAGTTTTCGACCTTAATGCCCCCGGCTTCCAGAAAGCCCTGGTCGAGATAGGTGTCGCCCGGTGAAACGACGCCCAGTTCCAGCGCCGAAGCAATCGTCAGTACCTTCATGACCGAACCCGGTTCGTACTGTTCGGAAATCGCCGGGTTCGACAGCAGGTTCGGGTTGCCCACGTTAAAGTAAGCGTTGGGATCAAAGCTGGGATAATTCGCCATCCCCAGGATTTCGCCGTTGCGCGGGTTCATCACGATAATCGTGCCTTTGGTCGCCCCGCTTTCGGTGATAGCCCGCTGCAATTCGCTTTCCGCGAGAAACTGGATGTCACGATCAATCGTCAGGACAATGTCCGCGCCGTGATCTTCTCGCTGGTCTTCCGGCACAACGAACGGAATATTGCTGATTTCCTCTTCGCGTTCGCGCCCGGCCAGGTCCGCCTGATAAAACCCCTCCACGCCGTAATAACCGCGCAGATCGCCGCCGACAAAACCGACGATATGCGCCGCCAGCGTGCCCTGTGGATAACTGCGCCGGGCCACCGGCTCAATCGTCACCCCCAGAATATCCAGCGCCGCCACCTGCTGGCCGACTTCAGCGCTGACACGCGGGGCCAGCAGCACCCATGACAGATTGGTGCTGACTCGCTCAAAGGTTTCCAGTTCGTTGAGGTTCAGCAGACCGGCCAACTGCGTTGCCACTGTGCGCGGGTCCGAAACCAGATTGGGGCTGATCCCGATTTTGTACTCCAGTGTGTTCACCGCCAGGGCCTGCATATCGCGGTCAAAGATATTGCCGCGCGCCGCCGCCAGACGCAGAGTCTGGCTGTAGTTGGAATTGCGCACACTTTCCAGGTAATTCAGAACCGTCGGGTCAAGCTGCAATTGAAACGACATCAGCCGCCCCAGTAAAAACAGGCTGGCGACCAGCAGTCCAAAAATCACCAGCGGCAGACGCTGGCGCAGCATATCTTCCTGAAACGTCTGCTGGCGCATCGTGTTTACTCCCCGGTGGATTCTGGTCGATTTAACTGCCCGGCGAAGGCGTCCCACTGCTGCTGCAACCAGCCCGTAAAGGTTTCATCGTACATCGGCACGGCGTCCGTCTGCACTTCCAGGCGGATCGGTTCGCGGGCACGGTCCGGGTTATAGCCGTCAATCACCAGATATTCAATGTCCTCACGTCCGGCCAGGTCAAAGCCCAGTTCGCGGGCGCGCTGCTGCAAACGCGGCACACTGCGCAGGCTGGCGATTTCCGCCCGAAGCTGTTCATTGGCCTGTTCCAGCGCGTTGCGTTCCGCGATCAGCGTTTCTAACTGGCGGCCTGTGGTGGCGACGGCTGCCGCCTGCGACAGATACAGCGCCCCGATAATCAGCGCCACAAAAAAGCCGAGCGCGGCGAGCGCGAACGCCTGCCGCTGGCTGCGCCAGGGGGTGCGCCGTAAAGCGTGATCCAGCCAGCTATTCGAGATCATCCACCTTTTCCACCACTCTCAGCTTCGCGCTGCGACTGCGCGGGTTGCGTTCTGCCTCAGCAGCATCCGCCTCAATCGGCTTGCGATTCACCAGCCGCACACTGGCGTGATGACCGCACACGCACACC
>CAZKIB010000200.1:11424-11675 GCA_964552425.1 uncultured Anaerolineaceae bacterium
GCAGATGCAGTCCGTGCTGGCTAGTTTGAAGGCCTGCTTGACGATGCGGTCTTCCAGGCTGTGAAAGCTGATGATCGCCAGCCGGCCGCCGGGCCGCAGCAGATCAATTGCCCCCGGCAGCACACCTTCCAGTATAGTCAGTTCATCATTCACCGCGATCCGCAGCGCCTGAAACACCCGTGTCGCTGGATGAATCTTATCGTTTTTATGACGCGGCGCAACCTGCTCGATCAGCGCGGCCAGTTGGCGTG
>CAZKIB010000200.1:11690-12075 GCA_964552425.1 uncultured Anaerolineaceae bacterium
TGGACACGCTCGAATCGCTGAAAGAACCGGTGACGGCTGAGGCGTTCTTCACCATATCTGAAAAAAATATCGGCCAGTTCGCCCGCATCCAGGTGATTGACCAGTTCGGCGGCGGTGGGTCGTTCGCCGGTGGGGTCAAAACGCATATCCAGCGGCGCATCATGCCGGAAGGCAAAACCGCGTTCCGGCTGATCCAACTGCATGGACGACACGCCCAGATCAAGCAGAATACCATCGACCTGATCCCACCCGATTGCCTGCGCGGCGGCAGTCATATGGGCGTAGCTGCTGTGCCGGAAGTGGACCCGCTCCCCCCACTGCGCCAGATTCGCGCGCGCCAGTTTCAGCGCGGTCGCCAGCACCAGGCCGCAGGCGGCGGCGGCCA
>CAZKIB010000201.1:0-5613 GCA_964552425.1 uncultured Anaerolineaceae bacterium
GCGTGAATATCCCGCCGCAGAACCACAAAACTTCAATCATCGGACGGGCTATCCGTTTTCATCAGCACCGGTTCGCCGGTAGCCGGGCACAGCGCCCACCAGCCCCATACCGTGCCATCATCATCAACCACCGGGCGATGGAATTTCGTGAACAGCATTTCTGCGTGATCGCCTTTGCAGCGCGCGCAGGCATGAAGCGCCGTGCGGATAACGACATCTTGTTCTGTGTTCATAAAGCCTCCAAAAAATCCCACACAACCATCCAAAAATAAGAAGCGATTAACAGGCGATAAGGGCGCTTCTCATGACTAAAAAATGCTCATAAATCTGCCAGGTTGGGCAGCCACACATCGCGCATCGAGGGCCGGAAGGGATCGTGCGCTGCGGGATGCATCACCACGCGCGGCACGAAGCCCGGTTCGTACCAGTGGTCGCCAAACAAAAACAGCGGATCGCCCATTTGCTGAATGAACGCGGCTTCGTCGGCGCAGCGCGCGCGCGCTTCCGCTTCCGGCAGACCCCGGTCAATCACGACCCGTTCGCCCGTCCGGGTAAACGCATAACAATTCCAGAACATGCCCCTCCCCCACCAGAATCCGCTTGTTTTGGGCGCAAGCGCGTTTTTAACGGGCTGCGTGAATAATCCAGCACGCGCCAGTGATACGCCGCGCAAAACGCCCGAATCAAAGGATTTGGGCAATCAGCGCCGCTGCCGCCAATAATCCAGCACGCACCAGTGATACGCCGCGCAAAACGCCCGAATCAAAGGATTTGGGCAATCAGCGCCGCTGCCGCCAACAGCACCAGCAAGGCTGCGCCCAACCGCGCCAGCAGTTTGATTTCATGAAGCGCCTGCGCGCCCGGCAGCCGCTTCCCGGCTGTGCGCTCGACCCGCCGCGCTTCCCGGCTCCATGCCTCAGCCGCAATCCAGCCCGGCAGTAAAAACAGCAGCAGCAGCAGCGCGGCAATCACCGCCTGCGTGGTGAAACTGCGCTGGCGCGCCAATACCTGTTCCAGTGATTTGTAGTTGTGCATCGCCTGACCTCCTGATTGCTCCCGATTATAGCACGAATTGCAATTTAGTGCATTTAGTTGTTTCGACACGTTTTCGGTTTTTCCCTATACTGTGCGCAGTAAGGAGCAGCAGCGTGGCCGAACCCACCCGATCCGTTTTTGAATTTTTAGTCGATGGCGAGCAGAAGATCACCAGCGCCTTTGCCGGATTTGGCAAGGGGCTGAAATCGGTGCGCGACGAACTGGCCGGGCTGAACAAGATTGGCACGCTGCCGGAACTCATCTTTGGCCCGCAGCAGCAGCAGGAAAAAGCCAAACGCTCCCTGACCGAATTTGAAGAACAAGTATTGTCGCTGCGCAAGACGGTAGGCCGCCAGATTGCCGAGTACAAATCCCTGCAAACGGCCATCCGCGACGCCAGCGCCCCGCCGGAAGAACTACAAGACCTGCTGGACAAACAAAAGGAACTTGGGGCCGCCATCCGCGCCAATAAAGAAGCGCTGGAAGGAATGCAGCGCACGCAAGCGGGTGCAGGCGGTGGCGCGGACGATTTTTACGGCTATCGCCAGTCGGTGACGCAACCCCTGCGCGGCATCTCGATGCAATTCCAGCGTGCTGGGGGTTATGACAGCGCATTGGCGCAGGTGGGACAGGCCATCGACAGTGTGGGGGATTTTGGCGACAGCATGACCATGCTGGGCCGCGACTTGCAGGAAAGCGCACAGTCCATTGGCGATTTCATCCAGAACCTGAAGGACGTGAAGGCCGCCGGCGGCGGCGCGGGCGGGATGCTGAACAGCATCGTCGGCGGCATCGGCCAGTTTAATATCCTCGGCGGTCTGCTGATAGCCAACATCGCCGCATGGGGCGCGGTTTTTAACGAGGTTGAACGGCAGGCGCAGCAGGCACGCGACGCGGTGCTGGCGCAGTTGGAGGCCGGAAAACGCCAGCGGGCGCTGGAACAGCAAACGCAGGAAGCCGTTGACGAAGGGGATATTGACAGCGCAAGCCGGGCGCTGGAACAGGCGTGGGCGGACTGGCGCGAAGGTAAAGCACAGGAAGCCGATATTTTGCGCGATCTGGCGGGCATTCAAGAGCAGTATGCCGCGCTGGGGTCAAGTTTTAATCCGGCGGAGCGCAACCGGCTCGGTGCGGCGGGTCAGGAACTGGAAAATCAGCTTAAAAACCTGTTTGGCGCGGGCGGGCCGTTCGAGGATGCCAACGAACGCATTCAGGCATGGTCAGCCGTGATGGAGCGCGTGCGCCAGCGCGCCAACGAACGGGCCGTGAGCGAATCCATCGAACGCAACGTGGAACTGTTGGCGCAGATGGGCGGCGTGCTGGACGATCTGAACGACACGCTGGCTGATTTTGGCGAAGAACATGCCTTCCAGCGGCGGCGCGAACTGGAAGACCGCTACCGGGAAGACCAGCGCGCCGAACGCGAGTTTCAGAAGTCCATCGTCAGCATCGAACAGGACGGGCAGGAACGGCGTGTGGAGATTGCCGAACGCACGCTCAAGCAAATAGACGACTCGTGGAAGGACTTCGAGAAGCAGCGGCTCAAAGCCATCCAGCGCCTCGACAAGTCTATCGCGCAGGTGGGGATTGATGAGCAGAAGCGCATCGGCGACCTGAACAAGCGCTACATGGAAGATCGCGTGAAGGCCACCGAGTCATTTTTGAAGCAGGTCGAACGCGCCCAGACCGATTACGAAAAGGCCCGCAAGCGCCGGGTCGAAGACCTGAACAACGAACTGCTGGACGCCGAGGCTGCCAACGACGTGGCGCGCTTCATTCAGGCCGAGCGCAACGCGGCACTGGATTTGCAGCGCATGCGCGAGGATCATCAGGAACGGCAGACGGAAGCCGAAACCGAGTTTAAGCTGGCGCAGGACGAACGGCGTGCCCAGCGCGCCGAAGACCTGAAAGCCATCCGCGAGGACGCCGAGGCGCGCCGCCAGGAATTGCGCCAGCAATTTGCCGAGGAAGAACTGGAACGGCGCGAGGCGCAGCAGGAGCGCTTGCAGCAAATTCAGGAAAGCATGGCGGAGCAGTTGGCGGAGCAGAAAAAACAGGAAGCCAAGAGCTTGCTGCAATTGCGCGAATCTTACGAGGAACGCCGGGCGCTGGAAGCGGAGGAACGGGCCTTCCGCGACGCGCGGCAGGCGGAAGATCAGGCGCGGCAGGCGGACAAGATGCGCGTGGCGGCGGAAAAACAACTGCGCGAACTGGAAAAACAGCAGCAGCAGCATTACGACGTGATCCACAGCGGCGGCGTGCGCCGGTTGGAGGACGTGCAGCGCGGCGAAGTGGCGATGCGCGCCGAGGTGGTGGGCAGTTACGCCCGCGCGCTGGCCCAACTGCGGCAGATGGCCTCGCAGTACAGCTTTGGCAACAACATGGCGGCGGCGGGCTACAGCGGCAGCTATAACTATTACGCAGCCAGCGGCCTGCTGGCGCAGGAGGGCGCGTTCGTCAACAAGCCGACGCTGGTGGTGGCCGGGGAAGGCAACCGACCAGAACTGATTTTGCCGCTGGATCGCAGCAAGGGTATCCCCGCTGACCTCCTGAACCAATTGGGCAAGGCACAGTCTACGTTTCAGTTTGGTGACGTGGATTTGGGCGGTGTATCGCCGGAGCAGTTTCAGGCCGGGATGCAGCAGTTTGCGGATGCAGTGCTGCGCTTTATTGAGAGGACAACGGCATGAGCGAAACCCGAATTTACCCCGCATTTGTCAATGCCGACCAATTAACCAGCGCCGATGCGGTGGTCAACTTCGAGGTGCAGGCCGACATGCTGGGCGGCGAACAGTGGCTGGAACCGGTCATCCCGTCCAGCGCCATCCGCCAGTATGATGCGCAGGTGGAATCCCTCAGCGGCAACCGGGGCGGCATCGGGCGCGGGCGGGGCAGCATCATCTTTGCCCACTGTACGCCGCTGATGCTGCAATACCTGCGCGCCCGGCTGTTCCCGGCCAACGGCTGGTGGCAAAACAGCACGATTACCGTGCTGGACGCCTATCGGGGCTGGGTGGTCTTCCATTGCAAATTACAGTGGAATGAACCGGCGGAGCATCACCGGTTGGCTGCGCCTGCGCCGGGTTATTTTGACGTGAAAATCGACTTCGTGGAAGGCATCCTCGCGCCTGACGGCGGCGAATTTGATGATGAAGCCTTTAGCGATGATTTCGCAATCGGAGGATTGGTCGATGGCTGATACCCACCGCCTGCGCAGCGCGCTGGTCACGCTGCTGGCGAATAATACCAGCAAAAGTATCACGGCGCAGCGCGTGCGCGACTGGCTGCTGTCCAGCCTGCTGCGCAATTATCCTGCGCCGCTGACGAGCGCCACCCCTACCCTGTCCGACGACGATGTATTCGTAGCGCTGGACGGCACGAACAACACCGTCACCGTTGCCCTGCCTGACCCGGCGACGTCGGCGCACCGCGTGCTGTTCATCAAGGCCGTTAACGTCGCCAATGCCGTCACGCTGACCGGCACGATTGACGGCGGCAGCGGTTATACCTTTACGACGGCGATGGATGCTGTGATTCTGGCTTGCAACGGCACGACGTGGCATATCTTCGGGGAGTTCCTAAACGCATGATCCCAAGCAGCGGCGACGTAGTTTTGCTGGAACAGGCGGCGCAGCATGACGTGCCGTTTTACGTGTTCGGCACGCCCAAAATCATCGTGGCAACAGCACAAGTAGCGATGAACGTATTCAGCTACCCATTGGTAGAAATTGCAGTGGATAACACCAGCGCCGGCTGGCTCACGGAGGGCCTGCGCAATCGCCAATTCATGATCGGGACTGCGCCGGGTACAGGCGACGTGTGTTACGGCGTGCTGCGGCGCAACGTCACCAGCAACACGCTGTTCATCGACCCCAAACAGGTGGGCGAAAGCGGTTATGCAGTGGACATTCATGCCGAGATTCTGGATGGCTATTTCATCAGCATCCTGAAAAACCGTCCGCCTTGGGGACACGGCAGCAGCATTCGCAAGCGCGTATTTTACAAGTATTGGGATCGGGTTTATACCGACGAAGGCCGCAACCCTGACCCTATCGTGCAGATGGGCAATCACCACACGACTGTGGCCGACAGCTACGAAACTACCCTCAGCGCCGCCGGGACACACGTGTTTCCGGGCCGCACCATCAGCAGTTATGCGTGGGCTTTGGACGGCGGCAGCGGCAGCCCGCTGAATACCGCATCGGTGAATGCGACCTTTGCGCCGGGCTTTTATGAGACACGCTGCACCGTCACGGATAACAAAGGCAAGGCACGCACCGGCTATCGGTACGTGTGGGTGGGCAGCAATAACCCCGCCAGCGCTCATGCGCCGCTGAACGTGCGTTATGACCTGCTGCTGGCCGAGGGCGTACAGGACGAACAGGGTTTGACGCTGACGCTGACGTTTTCTGGCGAAGACCTGAGCGAAGCCTTTTTCCCCGGCCAGATGATCGTATTACAGGAAAACCCGGCGTATGACGGGCAGGCGCTGGAAACAGCGGGCGTGGCTATTGACCAGTTTGTGGGGTATGTGACCAGCCTCAGCCACCGCGTGGCGCGCGGCGTGCGCGAAACGAC
>CAZKIB010000201.1:5623-12064 GCA_964552425.1 uncultured Anaerolineaceae bacterium
GAAAATTGCCGACAAGATTGCCATCGAAAACCAGTACATGCAGGAGCAAAAAAACCCGCAGGACTGGTCACAGGTGACGAGCATCCTCAGCAACCCATTGGGCGTGCTATATTACCTGAGCGCGCACCATGCGCCGTATCTGATCGACGGCCACGACCTGACGTTTTTCAGCGGTATTCAGGGCTTGCGTCGCAAAATTCACAACCCGCAGGGCAAGTCGCTCGGCAGCCAACTGCGCAACCTGATGCAATTTTTCGTCGGCAACATCGGCAGCCGCGCCGACGGCACGACGGTCATGCGCCAGAATCCGCAGTATGCGACGGCGGCGGCGCGCGCGGACATGGACACCAAATGGCACTGGAACGCGGATCGTGTGGTGGGGGAATTGTCCATCATCCGCCGCTACTTCCCGCAGGTGGGCAAGGTCACGGGGTATGCCTTCAGTTACAACGGCGAGAAGGACAGTGTGCCTTATGCCAGCCTCGCGCCCGGTTACGTGCGCAGCCAGGCCGAAGCCGAAGAAACCATGACGGCCTTTACCGTGCTGCCGGGCGAAGGCCAAAACGCCTGCAACCGCATCACCGGCATGCATCTGGCGCGCCTGAACGCGCGCACCGAGCGTTATGCGCTGCGCGTGTATCGCAACATCGACCTGGCCGAGCCATGCGACATGGAGTGGCATGCGCTGGACATGGAAGTGTATTACGACCCGCTGGGGGAAGGCTGGCTGAATAAGCGGGCGCTGCCCACGCGCGTGACGCGCCGCTGGAATCCGCCGGGCGAAGTGCGCAAGGAAATCACCATCGAATTTGAGCCGGAAACCTTCGGCTATCCGGGGGTGACACTGCCGATCAACACCGGCGGCGGTGGCAACTGGTGGAACACCCCCTGGCCGAGTTGGTGGCAGGGCGGCGACTTTTCGCCCTATCAGGACAAAGTGCCGTTCATGCAGTTCCCGTTCGATATGACGCTGATGCTGGCGTGGAACGATCTGTTCGTGTTGGGGCGCTCGGAGACGTTCGGGCGGCAGCAGGTGCGCTGGGAATTTTTAAGATTGCCGGTGTTGGATGCCTGTATTGATCCCTGGTGCGATTATTTCACTGTTGGGCCGACAGAGCCGCTACAAGCGGCGGTGCTGACCTACGACCCGGACGCCGGGGCCATGACGCTGTGGCGCATCGAGGACGTGAAGGCCGAAACTCCCGTATTCACCAGCCTGAAAGCATGGGGCGTGGACGTGAACGAGAGTTTCCGGGGCCACGCCCGCGTGCTGATTGACCGCTTCACCACCGATTATTGGGTGGTAGCATGGAAAAACCAATCCGGCGTGGCGCTGGATCGCAGCGCGAATGCCGGAGCCACATGGGCTGCATCGCCGCTGGCAATCGGCAGCATGGCAGACGAACCGGAATCGCTGTGGGACGTGCCGCTGGGCATCGACGTGTTCAATGACGACATCGTGGTGGTGGCAAAGGACGGCACGACGGACATTCACGGCGACTTCATCTTTTTCATTTACAAGTCGCTCAGCCCGGCGGGGGCTTTCTCGAAGGTGGATAACCCAACCGGCTGGTCGGTGTGGCCGGGCAGCGTGGGCATGGTGGTCAGTTCGGCCATTGTGCCGATGCGTTCGCCCGACGCCCCCACGCCCACCACGCCGCTGTCGGAAGTCACCTTTGATGGCGGCACGTACCCGCATTACACCATCAGCACCGGAACCGGCCAGAGCAGCGGGCAAGGCACATTCCTCGGTTTTGGCGGGCAAGGGGAAATGGCGTTTGGCTCGGTCACACAGGGTTTTGGCGAGGTGGTAGATGTGACGGTGACGGTGGATTTGACGGCTTTTTATCGCATCCAGAGCGTGAGTTATTTCACGCACTTTTCGGCAGGCTGGACGCTCGACAACCGCCGTACCGAACACTTCGTGGTGGCACTGGACGCCGATGACAACGTGATCGGCAGTCACATCGTGGACAATGAGCCGGGCGACGGTTTCCTGACGGGCAACTTCACCGTCACGGCGGCTGATCTGGGGCTGGGGCCGGACGATCAGGTGTACAAGATTCGCGTGCAGATCGTCATTTATTGGACGGATGGCAGCGGAACCGGCACGACGTTCGTAATGCTGGACGATATTGATATACAGGCTGAATTGATCGACTACGACAGCCAGTTGGCGCTGTATACGCTGCAAGTCAGCACGGACACCTACGCGCAGCGCCAATCGTTTCAGAAAGCCACGTTTTCGACTTACGGCATCGCCTGCGATACCAGCGGCTCGTTTTTAGACCGGGATCGGGTATCGGCGGTGGTGGCGGATGAGGCGGGCGAAAACGTGGAACTGCTGCGCAGCAGCAACGGCGGTCAGACGTGGAGCCGCGTGCGGCGCATCCCCGGCCTGACCGGATTAAAGCGCGGCGAAAATGCCGCCATCCTGTTCGGCCGTAATCTGCTGGCGATCACGCCGGACGTGGACGGCAGTGCGGTCTATTACCAGCAGGCCGGGGATTGGGCCGAAAGGCTGGTGGCGCTGGGTGAAGTGCGCGGCGTGGCGGGGGTGGTCGGATGAAACAGCGTATTTATTTTGACGGGGAGGCGTTCGTCGATCAGGCGACGGCGCTGGCAGGGCAGCATTTGCGCCGTTGGAAGCGGGCGCGGCTGGGGCATCCGGTGACGGGCGCGGTGCAGATTCCGCGCGCCGAGGCCGATTATCCCGGTCAGGTGTGGCTGCATGAAAGCGGCACGGCCTATTCACAGGTGGACACGGGCGACAGCGCGCGCGAAGACGATTCGGTGAGCGCTTTCACCGGCTTGCTCAAGCCCAACACCATCCCCAAGAGCCAGATTGTGTTCGGCCTGCCGGTGCTGATTAAAGAAATCGGCGGCATCTGGGAAGTGGCCGATACCGACGGGCTGGACGCGGCGCAGTATCTGGATGCCGTACCGGAAATGGCGCTGCGCAGCGTGGACATCAGCGAACTGGATTATGGACTGCTGCGCCCGACCAACCCGACCACGATGGTGGTGCTGGTGACGGAGGCCGTCTACAACGTTGGCGGCGTATTGTATGCCCCCCCCACGCTGCAATCGTCGGACTTGAGCAGTCACACCAACGGGCTGGCAGTGGGCATGGCGCGGGCGCTGCAAGTCCTGATTGATCCGGCAGCCGCAGCGCTGTCGGTGGTGGCGAGCGCGCCCTTCCTGGACAACCGCGACGCGCTCACCGGCATCAGCGACCACGCGGCGTTGTTCGCGTTTTACCCCAATACCGTCAGCAGTGGCCTGTTCAATACGGGATGGGTCAAGGTGTATGCCAACATGCGGACGATTGAACTGGCGGACATCTGGGTGCGCCCGGAACTGCTGTCGAAGGGCGCGGGCGCGGCGGCGATTCTGGATTTAATCCTGACTGATGAAGAAGGCGGCGTGCTGGTGGACGACAACGGCAACGTGCTGTACGGAGAGGAATAAACGATGCCCCTGTTTGGCTTCAACAGCGAGATCAACAAAGTCCGGCTGCGCAACCTCAGCAGCGCGCCGGGGGATGGCTTCGACACCAGCAGCGGCACGGGCTTCAGTGGGCATGGCATCCTGTACATCGTCGGCAACAAGGCCTATCTGAAGACCACCACTGGCACGGAAGTGGAATTGGGCAGCGCCGGAGACTTTTTAAAGCTGGACGGCACGGCAGCCATGACGGGCGAATTGCAGACCGGCCAGAATGCCGTCCTGATGACGGAGTTGGCGGGCAACCCGTCCACACCGGCGACGGGCAAGTGGAAGCTGTACACCAAGTCGGATGGGCTGTATCTGGTGGACGATACCGGCGCGGTCACAGGGCCGTTCATCGACACGGGTGGCGGGGGTGGCGCGATAAACAGCGCCGCCGAAATGCGCGGGCCGGATAGCGTGACCTCAGTAGCGGCATCGGGTAATGCCGCGCTGGATTTTGTGGCTGAGGAATACGACACGGACAATTATATCGATCTGGGGACAGATAAGTTCGCGTTTGACATTGCCAATGATGGGTATTATGCCTTCAAGGGTGAAGTCTACGGCACGTTCAGCACTGGTCTGACAACAGGCGGCATCCTTGAGTTGCGGCTCATTACCACGTTTTCGGAATTTGGCAACGTCATCCCGACGGGGGTGTTTTATTGCCCGCCCGGATTCAACGCCGACGTGCATCTCAGCGTATTCGGGATGGGCAATATCGACGGGCCGGGGGCTGCCGGAATCAGTATATACAGCAGCGCAGATGAACAATTTAATTTCACAGAAACGCGCTTGAAATTGGTGCGTTTGGCTGACAAATTCGTATAAGCGAAACGAGAGGGACACACATGAGAAGGATAAAACGCACGTTTTTGACCGCAACGGCTGCCGGAAGCGCTGGCGCTTCCGTTGGGGAAAGCAACCCGTCGGAACGGGTAAACGGAATCGTGTTGGCGATATACATCGAACGCGGCGCAAATCCGGTTGCGACAACCGATATTGCCATCTACGAAGCGAATGCCGCGCCGCCACTACCTGTCTTTACGCTGGCGAACATAGTGGCGGACAGGTGGTATTACCCGCGAATCGCGCTGCATAACGCGGCAGACGGCAGCGGAATCGTGGGGCCGGTCGATTATGTGACGGTGGACAATGCGCTGCTGCTAGAAATTACAGGCGGCGGCAATGACGGAACGATAATCAATGCTTACGTATTGTGGGAACCCGCTTCTTCAGATTGATAAACAACAGAAGGTGCGTTATTGGCCCTGAAGGATTTGATGCTGTGAAAGCGCTATATAAGGAAGGGCGGCACGATGCCATTTGACAGACGACGCGGCGGTTCGCAGATGATGATGCGGCAGGCTGGGTATCTGGGGTACATCCTCGCTACGCGCCCCTTCGCTTACTGGCCCCTGTCCGAAGTATCAGGCACACAGGCCACCGACGTGGCAGGGGGCTTTCACGGCACGTACAACAACGTCACCCTGAACGCCACGCTATTCCCCGACGGCACACCCGCGCCGCTGTTTGACGCGAGTAACGAACGGGTCGCGCTGGATGCTACCGCGCTGGATACGCCCTTCGATCCGCTGGTTGGCACAATGGCCTGCTGGCTGCGTGTGCGTGTGGCGGGGGTGTGGTCAGATGGGGTATTGCGCGCACCGTTCTCAGCGGGGGCAAATGCCAACAACCGCATTTTCGTGAACAAGGGCGACTTCTTCTTTAGCCCGAATATTGTGCAGTTGAATTACCGGGCCGGGGGCACGGTTGAAGCCAAAAGCATATCCAGCTATCAGCCGACCACATGGTTCCACCTTGCCCTGACGTGGGATAAGACCGGGGACACGGTGCGCTTCTATTTGAACGGCGCGGAAAACACCCCGGCAAGCACGTCGCTGGGCACGTGGTCAGGGACGCTGGCGACCGCTTTTACCGCCATTGGCAATATCAACAGCGCAGGCGGGGCAAACTTCTGGGACGGCTACATCAAACATTGCGCCCTGTGGAATCGCGTGCTGACCCCGGCTGAGATCGCCAGTCTGGTTCCGGCCCCTTTTTTAGCGTAAACCCGCTTGACCTCACCGAAACGCTGGTCGTGGGCGAGGGCGAAACCTTCGATGGCGGTGGAGCCACTTACACCGTGCCGCCCGGCGTCCTGTGGCCCGGGATTGAGGTGCGCAGTGGGGCGACGCTGAAGAACGTGAAGTTGACAACGCTGTACAACAGCAGCGAAGGCGTACAGGTGCGCGGGGATAATGTGACCGTCCAAAACGTGAACACCAACGGCTTCCGCTTCGGTATTCGGGTGGATGACAGCGACAGCGTGCTGATCGAAGATTGCGAAACGCATCACAGCCGCTTCGATGGGATTAAGCTGTACAAAATGGCGACCAATATCCATATCCGGCGCTGCGATAGCCACGACAACGGCACGGGTTGGCCTGTTGCCGGGGATGGCATTGATACTTACGCCGGGGGTATGGGCGTACTGATCGAAGACTGCAATTTCTCGAATAACAAAGGTAATGGGGTGACGGTCAAAACGAACAGCTCCAACCGGGATGAACCGGAAGTCTACGGCATTCCGACGGACACGACGATTCGGCGCACCGTCTGTAATGACAACTATGGCAGCGGCCTGACAGCGTATGCATTCCCGCTGGATGATGAAACGATCCCCCTGTACGAAGTCGCCACATTTGAGGATTGCGAGTGCAAGCGCAACGGGAACTCCGGCGTGCTGCTCAATGCTGACCAGATCACACTGACCAACATCGTGCTGGAAGGCAACGGGTATGGTGTATGGATTGGGGCGCGCAGTGGTGAGGACATTACGCTGGACAATGTGACCGGGCAGGGGGTTACTGACCTGCGAGAATGAATCAGTTCCAATAAGGCGGATTCGAGAAGTTGGGGAGTATGATGATGTTGGACGTGCCCTAT
>CAZKIB010000202.1:0-11964 GCA_964552425.1 uncultured Anaerolineaceae bacterium
ACAACTCACCAGTACCTTGATCTGGCTTCGATGAAATGTCAACAGAACCTAGCGTATTTCTCCTATTCACATGATCTGTAGGGGCGATTCGCAAATCGCCCTTCTGGACCTCACATTCCGCTATGTCCAAAAAACGTTACGACCAGCTAGAGATCATCGAAGACCCGGCGGGCGGCCAAAAGCGCAAACGCAGGCGCAAAATCGGGCCAGTGTATATCCCCTGGCGCTGGGTGGTCGCCTCCTTTGTCATTGGTGGCGTGGTCTTTGCGGTGCTGCTGGCGCTGCTTTTGCCCAGGCCGGACGACTTCCTGCCCTATCTGCCCACACAGGCGGTTCTTCCGACACAGACACCTTCCGCGATTTCGCCTGTCTCAACGGCGGTGATTTCCACACCCGCGCCCATCCCCACCATCACAGGGGATGGCGAATTTCTACGAGACATTGTGTGGTCCGGCGGGCGTCTGGCGGCGGCAGGCTCGGCCAGCCTGCGGGTGTATGACAGCGCCGAAGTTCCGGCCCAACCGCGCTGGATGAAGGACTATGGTGAAGCGGCCAATCGGGTATTTAACAGCATCGCTCTCAGCCCCGACGGTGCGCAGGTGGCCGGCATTGTCACTTACTCCTATCCAGAAGGCTACGTCGGCAGTGAAATCGCGGTCTGGGATGCGCAGTCCGGCAGTCTGCTGCGCGAGTTCCCGGCGCACAACGGCGGGAATGGTTCGTCCGCGTATGGGGGTGATGTCAAAGCTATCGCCTATTCGCCGGACAGCACCCGCATGGTGACAGGCGCAGGGGATGGTCAGCTCATTGTATGGGACACCGCGACAGGTGAACAGCGCGCCATCCTGCCAACAGGCGGGAGCGGGACCTGGGCACTGGCCTTTCAACCGGGCAGTGCCTACCTCACTACCTTTATCTGGCACGACCAAACCCGTGCCGCGCTGCAAACCTGGGATATTGACAGACAGCAGAAGACGGCGGAAATTGCTCTCAACGGTCATAATGTCTGGCAAATCGCCCTCAGCCCGGATTCCGCGTATATGGCTTTGCGGGAATGGGATGAAACCGATCAGTTTTTTATCAGCATTTGGGATGTGAAAAACAGCCGGCAGGTGGGTGTTTTTCCACTGGATGACGCTTTCCTTATCGAGGAATTTGCGCTGATGGACAAATTTCTGGCGCTGTCAGGCCGCTGGGCGCGCCAGTTCGACTCAGCAACCGGTGACATGGACGAGGCCCACAGTGAATTACAGGTCATCCGATGGTCCGCTGATTCAGAGTTTGAATTTGAGATCGTTGGCTCCAAACAGGATTATCTGAGTCAGGCCGAAATCCGTCACCTTCACTTTGACCGGGACACCAGTGGTTCAGCGCGTCTCCATTATCTGATTGGCCCAACCAGCAGCGCGTTGCAGCGCTGGAATATCGCCAGCGACACAACGGAAAGTATCCGCTTCTGGTGATAAACGCGGATCATTCGTACTCGTCATCATCCTCGTCTTTTTTCTTACCATAGAACATCGGCGGGTCTTCGAGCGTGCGCTTGGCCGCTTCCACCAGCGACGCGCCGAACGGCAGATAATCCGGCAGGGCAAAGGCCAGTGTCTCGGTTTCCTGCCCACCGGTGTAATCAAAGCGCACGACGCCACCTTCATCCGGTGCATCCAGCCGCTGCATGACCTCCACCTGCTGGACATATTCCAGCGGCAGCACGCGCCGGACTGCATCGCCGGCCATCAGCACCAGCGCGTAGGGCATCAGATAGGCGGATAACGGGTTCGCATCCACCGTCCACGCGCCGTGAATATCCTGTTCAGCAGGCCAGACCGGGGCCGGGCCATAGTGGATGTAGGGCCGCTGGCGGCGGTACGCCTTGACCTGTTCCGGCGTGGCGATCTGTTTGAGAGCGCGCACAAAACGCTGCATGTCATAACGTTCCGCCCGGATCATCAGCACGTGCCACTGGCTGCCGCTGGCGAAATGCAGCCAGATTTCGTTGCGGCCAGGGACATATTTTTCCGGGCGGCCAAACCAGCGCAGCGTATCCGGCGGGAAATGGACGTGGAGGTCCATATGACGGGTGCGCGGGTAGACATGCAGGCCATCCTGTTCAACCGACACATAACAGCCATTCCAGCGTGCCGCATCGCCGCGCACACCAATCACGCGCAGCCGAAACCCTGTCGAACCGCCAAAGGGGTAGCCCAGGCAGCACAGCGGTTTGCGCGCCTGAATCTCGTCATAGCGCAGGCGCACCGCGCGGAGCAGGAAGGTATCTGCCAGCCAGTCGAGCATTATGGGTTATTCGCTGGCCCGAACGGCCCCTTCGCCGGCGGGATCAGAATGCCGAGCGCCCATTCGTAGCCGTCCGGGTCACGCACCAGCACCTCGCGCCAACCGTGCCCTTTATCGGCTGCCGGTGCGACGATATGCGCGCCGGCGGCTCTGGCCCGCTCTTCCACGCCGTCCGGGTCGATTCCCAGCAGGCGAATCTGCGCGCCGAGTCCGCGTGCCGCGCCGCTTTTTAGCTGTGCGTGCCAGGGGTGCGTATCGTGGGTATGGTCGGCGTGCAGCATGACTTCCGCCGGGCCGACTCGTACCGCCGCAAAGTCAATGTCGACATAATGGACTTCGGCTTCCAGCACGGTCTGGTAAAATTTCACGGCGCGTGCGGTGTCACTGACCAGCAGATTGAGCGACAGCGGCGGCAGCAGCGCACCGTAACGAAAGCCGGGCATCCAGGGATCGCCCTTGCGCAGTTTCGTGCCCATGACTTTTTCCTCAGTAATTCATCAAATCGTTAGATTTTTCGCGCATAATGAATCTCATTGTATTCAGGAAGTTTCATCATGCCTACCCGATCCCCTGACCATCGCCCTTTGCTGGCGATTCTGCTGCTGGCTTTGATCTGGACTGCGGCCTGCGCGCCCGCGACCAGCGCCGGTGCTGTGCAGAATACGCCTGTGCCGCTGCCCACACGCGCCGCCAATGACATTTTCCCCGACTCGGCTGTGCCCTACCCGGCGGATTATCAGACCGCGTTCATTCGCTATGCCACCATCGAACGCCCGGACGCGACGGTGCGCGACCTGTATATCAACCCCGAAGCGCTGGAAGAACTGCGGCGGGGGCGTCCCCTGCCGGAAAATACCATCATCGTGATTGATGGCTATGACGCTGAGGTTGATGCGGATGGCAAACCGCTGATCGGGCCGGATGGCCGCTACGTCAAAGCCGCGCCATTCGAGATGCTGCACGTGGCGCAGCGCCGTTCCAACTGGGCTGAGGCCGATTTTCCGAGTGTGGTGCGCACCGGGCGCTGGAACTTTGGTTCGTTCGATACGGCCAGCGGCGGGCGCTTTGATGAAGACCTGGCAGCCTGCTTCAACTGCCATCAGGCCATGCCCCAATCCGATTTCCTCTATGCGGCGGAACACCTGATCGCGTATGTGCGCAGCGGTGACGTGCAGTATGAATTCTGCAACCTGCGCCGCCGTGTACCCTGCTGAGCGTATCCTGACATTCTGAGGGCAGGCCGGCTATAATGAATCTGTCCGCACAGATGCTGCGAGGGATAATCCATGTACACCTCATTCCATGTCAAAAACTTCCGGGGTTTTGAAGACCTCGAATTGAATGATCTGGCGCGCATCAATCTGATCGCCGGCAAAAACAATGTGGGTAAAACCGCGCTGCTGGAGGCGTTATTTCTATTCAGCGGTGGCTACAAACTTGATTTAATCGTGACCATCCAAGGGATACGTGGCCTCGTGGGAGATGCCTCACAATGGGATACGATTTTTCGCAATTTTGACAACCTGAATGCTGTAGAGATTTCTGGCGAAGATGCGGGTCGCACTCGCAATCTGATAATCGAAGAAGTCACCCGACAAGAGAAAATCCTCGAATTGGCCCGGTCGATCAAATCGGAAGACAATGGTTTCGCTGGAGCAACAACATCTTCGGTCAATTTGCGTGTTCTGGAATTGAAATACCATAGCAGCGATGGTGATACCGGCAATCATTTCTTGGTTCAGGATCAAAAAGGTGTGCATGGTCGTCCCTCACGTGATCCTGCTGTATACGCACATTTCTTAAATTCCACCAGTGCCCGCTTCAGCAACGAGGATGCTGAACACTACAGAAAGCTCGCAAAACTCAAGCAAGAATCCAGATTGCTGGATGCCTTGAGGATTATTGAACCCCGGTTGGAACGAACCCTGACTCTGCCAGAAGGTGCTAACAATATCATGTTGTACGGTGATGTGGGTCTAAATCAACTACTACCTATTGCAGTAATGGGACAAGGGATCATTAGACTAACGGGGATTATTTTGGCGTTGAGCGATGCCGAAAACGGTGTCGTCTTAATTGATGAAATTGAAAACGGCCTGCACTATTCGATTCTGACCGATGTGTGGAAGGCCATCGCGGTGGCAGCGCGGGAATTCAACGTCCAGATTTTTGCCACCACCCACAGTCTGGAGATGATCCGCGCCGCGCACGAAGCCTTCAAGGAACAGGAACCTTATGACTTCCGCTACCACCGGCTGGATCGCAGTCCGCTAAGTGGGGCCATCTACGCGACGACGTACAACGAAGACAGTATGAATGCGGTCATTAACCTGAACGCAGAGGTACGGGGATGACTACGCAGGCCAACCAGATATTCCCTGAACCGTTTACCCGACTGCTGCTGGTTGAAGGTGATGATGATAAAGCGTTTTTTCTATCACTGGCGAAACATCTTGACATTCAGTCCGAGATTTACATCTACAACTATGATGGACGCGATAAACTTGATGATGCTCTGATTACGCTCGTCAATGATCCGCGCTTTGAACTCCTGAAACACATCGGCATCGTCCGGGATGCCGATTTCAACACGGATGCCTTTAGCAGCGTGCGCAGCCGGTTACTTCGCGCCAATCGAATCAATCCTCGCCATCAATTGCCTGTACCTGTAAGAGTTATGGAATCTGCTGGGGATGAGTTGAAGCTTTCTGTCCTCATCCTGCCTGATAAAGTGGAAGGCATGTTAGAAAATCTGGTGTTAAATGCTTTTCGTGATGATCCTGCTATGGAGTGTGTCGATCAGTATTTTGCGTGCCTTCAAGACCTGGGTATTACCTTCAAACAGGTGATAGACCCAAAAGCGAGAACGAGGGTATTCCTGTCTGCAAAGGCTGTCGATGACCGCTATGACCATCGTACAGCCGAAGCCTGGGAGTTGGCTTATATTTTTCGGCTTGAATGGTGGTCGTGGAACAGTCCGGTTTTTGATATTGCTAAAGCATTTCTCAGGCAGCTTGTCACAGCCTGAATGATGATGGATAGAACCGGGATTATCGTTTATCATAGGCCGCATGGTATCCACAGGAACGAAGTAAACATGTTTGTAACCTGCAACCGTATCCCGGTACACCCGGAACACGCCGCCGCCTTTGAGCAGCGCTTCGCAGATCGGGCCAGCCTCGTCGACCAGATGCCCGGTTTTGTATCGTTCCATCTGCTGCGCCCCCAGGCCCCCGGTGATCCCTACGTCGTAATGACCTTCTGGGAATCCGAGGCGCATTTCAAGGGCTGGACGGAATCGCCGCAGTTCAGGGAAGGCCATGCCCGATCTGGCACACTGCCGCCGCAGACCTTCGCCGGCCAGCCGAAACTTGAGCTTTACGAAGTCATTCAACAGACCAACCGCAGTCAGTGAGTATTTTTCGATGACCCAATATACCCGTACAGAACAACTCGTCTATCGTTTGCTGCTGCTTGACCCGCCCGTTCAGCAGACCGGGGAAGCCGCCGGTGACTCGACAGCGGAGCGCGCCTTTGGTTTCTCGCTGGTGTTTTCGGCGGTGCGCTGCATCCTGCAATATGTCGTGCTGCCGTTTGTGCTGCCGCTGGTGGGCATCGCGGGCGATGCGGCTGTGCCGGTCATGCTGGCGATTAACGTGGTGGCGGTGGTCGCCATCCTGTTCAGCATCCGCCGCCTGTGGCGCATCAACTACAAACATAAATGGTCCTATCTGGGCGTCGGCCTGACCGCGCTGGCGATTCTGACCGCCTTTCTGGTCTACGATCTCGCCGGTCTGGGCGCATAGACCACCGCGAAAGCGGATATTGTCACAGGCCGCTTTTCGTCGTATACTGAAGGTCTTCCACAACTGGTAAAACACACACCCTACCTCGAAATTCCTCGTGGGTAGGTTTTTCTATTGGAGCAACAATGACCTCTACCTTCCGTGATCTGGGCTTATCCCCGGAAATTCTGCAAACGTTGGAAACGCTCGGTTATGCCGAGCCAACCCCTATTCAGGCGCAGGCCATTCCCCTGCTGCTCGAAGGCCATGATGTACTGGGTCAGGCCCAGACCGGCACAGGCAAAACGGCGGCTTTTACGCTGCCTGCGCTGCAAATGATGGCCCCGCAGGGTCTGCAAATGCTGGTGCTGACCCCAACACGCGAACTCGCCATTCAGGTGGCCGAGGCGGTGCATCGTTATGGCGGCAGCATGGGCATTCGGGTGCTGCCTATCTACGGCGGCCAATCCTATGACCGTCAGATTCGGCGGCTCCAAAAAGGCGTTCAGGTGGTCGTCGGCACGCCCGGACGCACGCTTGATCTGATTCGCCAGCGCGTGCTGGACATTACCGGCGTGCGTTATCTGGTGCTGGACGAAGCCGACGAGATGCTCAAGATGGGTTTCATCGAGGACATCGAAACCATTCTGAGTTCAACGGACGCCAGCACACGCCAGACATGTCTGTTTTCGGCCACCTTCCCCGATGTCATCCGGCGGCTGTCGAAAAAGTATATGCGCAACCCGCTGCAAGTGTCGATTGAATACGAAGAAACGACTTCGACGAATGTCAACCAGCGCTACTACATCGTGCAGGAAGAACAGAAAGTCGCCGCGTTAAGCCGCCTGCTGGAGATGGAAGAGCAGAAGAATACGCTCATCTTCACACGCACCAAAGTAAGCGCCGCCGAACTGGCCGAAACACTGGTGGAGCGTGGCTATCCCGCAGTGGCGATACACGGGGATTTGTCGCAGACCGAACGCGAACGTATCCTGCGCCGGTTCCGCAGCCGTGATCTGACCATTCTGGTCGCCACCGACGTGATGGCGCGCGGGGTGGATATTCCCGATGTGTCGCACGTCGTGAATTATGACATTCCGCAGTTGGCGACAGAATATGTGCATCGCATTGGCCGCACCGCGCGGGCAGGCCGCACCGGGGACGCCATCACCTTTGTCACGCCGCGCCAGCGCCGGCAGATCAGGATGATCGAAGAGTATATCGGCAAGCCGATTACCAAAGGCAAGCTGCCCACCCGCGAAGCGGTTTTGCGGCAGCGCGAGAATCTCTTCAAAGCGCGTCTGATCGAGCAAATCAATGCCTATAATGATGCCGAATACGATGGTCTGCTGGATGAACTGATCGGGCTGGGTTTCTCTGCCGAACAGGTCGCCGCCGGGATTATCCAGGCCCTGCGCGCCCAGGAAATTCAGCGCCCGCTGGAGGACATCAAAGAGGTGTCAGCGTCCACATCAGGCGATCAGCCGCAGCGCCGTAAGGACAGGCCGAATCGCGCGGCCAGCCACGAAAAAGGCATGGTGCGCCTGTGGATGAACGTGGGCCGTGCCAATGGGCTGCGCCCGGCGGATGTGGTCTACAGTATCGCCAGCAAAGCCAACATTCCCGGCAGTGTGATCGGCGCGATTGATATTCAACCGAACGAGACCTATCTGGATGTTCCGAGCAATCATGTGGATGCCGTGCTGCATTCGCTGAAACACTACAAAATTCGTGGGCAGGTCATGAAGCTCACGCGGGCTGCTGACCGCCAGCGCTGATTTCTCAGGCGGGGCACAGCAAAAAGAGTTCCAGTGCAGGGCTGCCGGGACTCTTTTTATTTGGGCACATTACGGCGGGGTGATAAGCTGCCAGGCCGCGCCGTCCGGCAGCAGTTGTAACACCGTGCCATCCGAACTGCTGACGTACAGATTCTGATCGCCGGTGAGGGTCGTCGCCACCTGGGTAGAACCGTCGTACCGGACTTCCGGTTCCAGCGCCAGACCCAGCCGGTTGCGCACCACATCGCGCCGCCATGTAAAACCGAGAATGGCGATGGGCTGCACAAAGCCAGGCGGTGGCAGAAACGTTTCCTCAAATTCCGGGTGGATGGCCGGATCGTAGCGATTTTCGAAGGAAATCCAGGCCGGGTCGAAGCCGTCGTTAAACAGCGCATAGACCTGATTGGTCGCGCCGATATAGATCATACGCCCGCGCTCGAAACGCTCTTCGATCAGGTTGGTTTCCTGCGGCGGCCCATTGGGGCATTCATCCGGCGCGGGGATAAAAAACCACTGGTCCGGGCACGACAGGGGAATGGTGAGCTGCTGCTCAATCGTCAGCGGCCCATCGCCGATGCTGAGGACAAAATCGACCTGACCCCGGTCACTGCGGCGCGTGGACACAGTTAAGCGGCCATCGGAAGGCACGTTCCACACCTGGCTGCGCTGGCCGCCCCGGTCCAACTGGTAGATGCTGGCGTTGGCGGTGTTGCGCGTGGACCAGAACAGCGTCAGGCTGCTGCCCGGCGCGGCGGCGATCACATCCGACGTGAAAAACTCGATGCGCGGCGCGTTGGGGTTCAGGCTGCGCGTGGGAGTCGGTTCGTTGGGGGCAGGCGTGCTGGTGGGGCCGAACAGCGGCGTGGGGGATGGCCCGCCGGTGGGTGACATCGGGATGGGTGTCGGCGTAATCGTCGGGGTAGCGTTCGCCCCCGGTGTGCGCGAGGGCGAGGGCGTATAGGTCGCAGTGGCGGTGGGCGGGTCGGTGGGGATAATCTGCACGGCGGTAGCCCCGCAGCCGCTGATCGCCAGCGAAATCGTCAGGAGACAAATAATACGCAAAGTCGCAAAGCCGCAAAGAAAAGAAGTTTTTTGCCGCTGAACTGCCATGCCACTGCGTCCCATGCCTGCTGTCCCATCTGCATCAGTATAGCGTCAGGTGCGGGGTGCTGGCTAGTCTGATCGTCTTCAGCCAAAGCCAGAGCCGCCGTACTCAAGCGTGTTGAAGCCCGCTAAAATAGTCCGAGATGAGATTGCGCCAGAACGTGAGCATTCCATGACATCCCGTACCACATCCGAACAAATTCACAAGCTGCTGGTGGGGGCGCGGCTGCGCTGCCCGAACTGTGAGCAGGGGCGGTTGTTCAGCGGCTTTTTCCAGATGCACCCCACCTGCCCGGTCTGCGGCGTGCGCTTCGAGCGTTCCTCCGGCGAGTCGCTTGGTGGGATGATGGTCAACCTGGTCATGGCGGAACTGCTGACCATCGGCGGCTTTTTTATCAGCTACTTTGTGCTTGGCTCCCCGGTGGATATGACCCCGCTGATTGTCTTCTGGCTGGCTTTCGACCTGCTGTTTGTGCTGGCGTTCTACCGCCCCGCGCGCGGCCTGTGGGTGGCCGTCACCTATCTCACCAGCGGCCTGCGAACAGATTAAGAGGTAACTGTTTGGATGCTTGCTTTAACTCAAAAACTTAAAGGCAGATTTTTTTCAACGTATGTCACACCTAATGGAGACAAATGAACGTCATCTGAAGACGTATTGAAATGAATTAAATCCTCTTTGTGAAGTCCTCCGAGTATCGATCTTAGAAATCTCGTTCTATTTCTCAGGTCGTATTCTGTCCAAGTCAACAAATTAGATGCCGACACTGTTTCGGGATATGCGTTATATGACAGGAGAAGTACCTTATCACGAGTTGATAGTTTTTTTCCAGGTGGTGAAATAACTCTGTAGTGATCTCCAATCTGCCATATTATGGGTATGCGCTTTGTAACCAAGCTAGTGACAATATTTTGAGCCTCTGTAATACTGACATTATGAAATAAACGAACTAACTCAGCCATAATCCAGTCAGTACATGAAACCACAAATATAGCATCCATGTAATTAGGATCAATTTCGCCGGCAGCGTGTGCGACACCGCGCTTATTGCGGATAGGATATAGTGCATTCAGAACTTGTGGAATATGAAAACGTATGGAATCATTAAATTTACTCATACCTTCAAAACTTCTAGTTGACTGACCAAAGTTTTTTATTGATGTACCTAACGGTGTATAACTACCAGTGTTATCTGTATGCCATTCTAGAATTCTAAGCACTATCTCGCAAAACTTCCCCCCATTCAGCTCAGATGGCTCAAACTTTCCCTGCACAAAATTTCGTTTTATTTCGTGATAGTATTCTTCCAATCTTTCTTTAAGTTGGTCCGGTATAATCTTGAAGACTTCATCGAAAGTTTTTGGCATGATAAAACCAATTATTTGGCTTTAGGCAAATCATGGTTAATAAAATACTCACCTGCTGGTGTGATTTTGTATGATCGTGGTTTCTCTCCAGAGTCTAAAAAGCCACGTTTATTTTTGGCATTACTCATAGCTGAATTCAAATCCCCCGGTGGTTTGATAGGCACATACCTATATGCCTCTTCCAGTGTTTCTTTCGTAATCTCATCGAGTTGATTAGCTTCGGGCGCTCGAAATTTGAAAAAGTAAGCAACGAAAGCAGTAAACTCAATAGCATTCAATTTCTTGTCAGGAACCTTCTCATTAAAAAAAGTTTTGAATTCTTGTACATAGTTGCGCGGTTCAGAAGACAATTTTACTTCAAGTTCGGATGGCAAGTCATTCTTGTTAGTTTCGGCTCCAATGGTTTCGTCAAAATCGTTGGGGCTGAGGATAGTAGAAACGGAGTTTCCAAGTAAAGTACTCACCAGAAGATTAAAAACCTTCTCTTGCAGTTCTAAAGGAAATAACTTGATTTGTTCAGAAATACTGGGTATTTCGGACTTTAGTAATTCATATTTCTCGCTAAACATCAATTATCTCCCTGGAGAAGGTAGATGTATTTAACCTAGCCCATATTAAATATTATTTAAACGAAAGTAATTCTTTATGTCAAGTTATAAGAAACAAGCCATGTATTTAATAACTGTATTTCAGAGATCGTAGATACGATATAGAAGCCCATCCATTGCACCCCGCCCGGAATCGCGTAAGATGATAGCTATCACGGACAACCGGAAAAGGGAAACTCATGCGTAAACTGTGGACGATGTTACTGCTGGCGCTGGCCCTCGGCGGGACGGCGCTGGCTCAGGATGAAACCCCGCCAGAACGTGAAATTCTCACGGTGCTGCTGATGGGTGATGACGTGTTCGAGCCGGACCTGTGGCTGGCAAGCGCCAGTGAAACGGTCAGCTACACCACCGCGACGTGGCAGCCGCGTTTCGAGGCCAACTTCAGCGCGGTCAGCTTCCTCAATTACCTGCATTTCGATACCGGCTATACGCTGGACGGGCTGGACGAGTTTTTTAATGACGACTGGTTCGCCCAGTCCTTCGCCGGGTGGGAAGACCTGACCAAAACCAATGTCTGCTTCGATGATGACCTGACCCTGCACGAGTTCACGATGGCCTACCGGGACGCCAGCGGCAACCTCACCAGTTATGTGATGCGCTACTGGGTCGATCCGATTTCCGAAACCCGCGTGCGCGCCTGGCACATCGCCTTTGCGACCACCTATTCGGATGGCTCCCCGGATGAGCGAGGGCAGCAGCTTCTGGACGATTACAGCGCGCGCATCTACCCGGACTTTCCCGCCTGCCGCCGTTGATTGAACCTGTTTGACGGGTCATTCGGGAACCGGCCCCATCACCCCGACGCACAGCGCCCGGTTCACTTCACCAGCGTTCCCAGCGCACCACTTCGTCGAAGGGTTTGCGTCCACCTTTTTTGGGTGATCGCTCAGTGGATTCTGCCGGGTAGCCGAACGAGATCAGGATGTAGGGTTTCCAGTCTTCAGGGAAGCCAAGCAGTTCCCGCGCGCGGCCCGGTTCATACACCGTTCCCGGACTCGACCCGATGCCGCGTTCATGCCCGGCCAG
>CAZKIB010000203.1:0-8273 GCA_964552425.1 uncultured Anaerolineaceae bacterium
TGCTGATTAACGGTTATCTGCGCAGCCGCTAAATGCGCCTATGGTTACACACGACGGTCTGAATTTTGAGATTTCTCAGGTATAATACGCCGTTATTGTGTGCAAATTGGGATGATCTCAGGGGAAGACAAGCGCATGGCTTCACAGGCTGTCACGCCGCAAAGTGTCGATTTTTCAAAGTGGTATAACGAAATTGTCTACAAGGCGGACCTGGCGGCGCATTCGCCGGTGCGCGGTTCCATCATCATCAAGCCGTATGGCTACGAAATCTGGGATGGAATTCGAATCGCGCTGGATAAACGCTTTAAGGCTACCGGCCACCAGAACGCCTACTTTCCTCTGTTTATCCCGGAAAGTTACCTGCGGCGCGAAGCCGAACATGTCGAAGGGTTCAGCCCGGAACTGGCGGTGGTGACTCATGCCGGGGGCAAGCAGCTTGAGGAACCGCTGGTCGTGCGGCCTACGTCCGAAACGATTATCGGCGAGGCGTTCAGCGAGTGGATTCAGTCGTACCGCGATCTGCCGCTGCTGATTAACCAGTGGGCCAATGTGGTGCGCTGGGAACTGCGCACCCGGCCTTTCCTGCGCACGTCAGAATTTCTGTGGCAGGAGGGGCACACCGCCCATGCCACCGAAGAAGACGCCGAGTTTGAAACCCTGCAAATGCTCGATATTTACGCGGACATGGCGATCAGGGAAGCGGCCATTCCGGTGATTAAGGGGCGCAAAAGCAACAATGAACGTTTCGCCGGGGCGCTGCGGACTTACACTATCGAAGCCATGATGCGCGATATGCGCGCGCTGCAATCCGGGACCAGCCACAACCTCGGCCAGAATTTTGCGAAGGCGTTTAATATCCAGTATCTGGATGAAAACAACGAACAGAAACTCTGCTGGACCACCTCGTGGGGTCTCAGCACGCGCATGGTTGGGGCGGTGGTGATGGCGCACGGCGATGATGTCGGTTTGCGTTTGCCGCCGCGTCTGGCTCCGATTCAGGTGGTGATCGTGCCCATCTTCCGCAGCGATGAAGAACGCGGGCCGGTCATGGAAGCCGCCGAGCAGATTAAAAGGCAGCTTCTGGACGCCGATGTGCGCGCGCGGCTGGATGACCGCGAGGGGCTGCGGCCCGGCTTCAAGTTCAATGACTGGGAGATGCGCGGTGTGCCGGTGCGTATTGAGATTGGCCCGAAGGACGTGGACAATCAGGTGGCGGTCCTGGCGCGGCGTGATGTGCCCGGCAAAGACGGCAAACTGACGGTTTCGCAGGCGGGCATCGCGGCGGCGATCCGTGATTTGCTGGATGATGTTCAGGCCAATCTGCTGCAACAGGCGGTGGATTTCCGGGACGCCAACATTCACGATGTCGCGTCTTATGATGAACTGAAACAGGTGATCGAAGCGGGCGGCTGGGCGCGGGGCTGGTGGGCTGCTTCGGACGATGATGAGCGGCGCGTTAAGGATGAAACCGGGGCGACCATTCGCTGCTTCCCGTTCGACCAGCCCGGTGGCACAGGCCGCTGCTGGCTGACCGGGCAGGCGGCAGATCAGGTAGCGCTGTTTGCGCGGGCCTATTGATCGTCTGATGAAGGCAGGCTAACGATGTCGCGGGCGGATCAGCGATGGTCTGCCCGTTCACCGAATCCACTTCTGCTGCAACCTCGCAGCAGATATTTACATCGACGATCCACTGCATTGATCACAGCACCGATTACCTGTCGTTTCAGGCTGCCGCGCACCTGCATGGGGGACTATGGTGTTGAATCATGCAATACCTTCAGACCACCGGCACTTGACGACTGCGCACTTTGCCATGAGACTCAACATAACGGGCCAGCCCAATTGTTCAAAAAAAGGCTGTTTGAAGTAACAGGGAGGTTTAACCGGAACTATACAAATTAAAGATAGTGGTTTAATACAAATAGTATAATATGGTGTTTATTTGCAGGTGTGTGTTCAATATCAATGTACGAACATTGGGCCTTCAACCTTCGCCGCAGACCAGGCTAAAGCGCGTCCTTTTGGGCAAAACCACCAAATTTTATGCGATATTTTTCTCTTTGCGTTACGCGACCTGATGAATAAACTTGATATGTTTGTTGTATAATACAGGGAGTGCTTTTATTCTGTATAGATCGACAGTTGCTTTGCTCCGGGCTGTTTGTTACACTTGGCACAAATAGGACGTGCGCGCTGTACTAAAAAATACTTGATTGCAACCAATCCTTTTTACCGTCGTATTGGATTGAAGAACGCACAATTCCCGTTCCATTACTAGAATGCTGTGATGTCTATAGACCACCGACTCTACCTGGAGCGGTGGTGGATGCTTTTTGGGAAAGATAATGGCTGCTTATTTGATTGTGGATGTGGACAACCTGCTTGAGCAGTTTCTCCAACGCGGCATTTCCGTTGATCTACAGGAAATGGCTGTGGGCCTGCGAGGAAGCGCGGCACTGGCCGCCGGGTTGATCGGACCGGACAAACTCAAAGCAGTGGCCGTCGCGGATTGGAGCCGGTATCGCGGCCAGAATTCGAGTTTTTCGCCCAATACCCGGCGCATTTTTCAGACCGCCGGTTATGAACTTTTCGACATGCCGCACCGCGAAAGCCTGGCGGATTCGCTCATTATGCACTATTTCTCGTTCGACCCGGAACCGGTGGACGAGTTAATTCTGGCGACGACCAGCACGGACCTCATTCCGCTGGTACAGCGTGTGAAGACCACCCGCAGCGCCCGTATTCGTATGTGGGGGTCCCAGAATATGCTGGAAGGGACACCCTTCGCGGGTGAGATTATCTTCCAGCCGCTGGAATCGCTGCTCGGCATTCAGACCAAGAATGTCGCGGTCTACATTGATTTCGAAAACATTGCGATCAGTCTGACGGAACAGGGCTATACCGTCAATCTGGATCATCTGATTGAGCGTTTTGTGGCCCAGGCGAAGGCGCACGGCCAACTGGTCAAGATGTCGGCCTATGCACCCTGGGGCCAGCGCGGAAGCCTGCCCCCGCTGGTGGATTCAAGCGGACGTGAAGTGGCGGATGAAGCCCCCAGCCGTCTGATGCTGGCGAATATCGACCCGGTGTTTAACCTGCCCGGTAAAAACAGCGCGGACATGCGCATTGCCCGTGATGTGATTACCGACGCCGGCCATGTTGACGCCGCTGATGTGTATATCATGGCGACAGGTGACAGAGACTTCAACCAGGTGCTGAATTCGCTGCGGGCGCGTGGCAAACAGGTGATTGTGTGGAGCGTGCGCGGCAGCACCAGCCGGCAGATCGAAAACAACCCCGGCGTGACGGTGGAGTACATCGAGGACTTCACCAACCTGCAAACCCACCAGTCGTGGAGCCAGGCTTCGGCGCTGGTCGATACCGACACGGCGGCGTTTACCCCTTCGCAGTGGTCCAGCGTGATTATCCAGATGGACCGGCTGGCGGCGCTGCGGGGTACGGACGCTATCCCCAGCGATGAACTGGTGAGCCAACTGCAAAAGGTCGGCGCGGTGGTTTCGCAGCCGCGCGGCGAGGAACTGGTTATGCAGGCCATTTCGCTGGGTATTCTGAAAGCGATCCCTGGTGGCAGCGGCAGTGTACGGCTGGACAGTGCTCACCCGATTGTGGACAAGACCCGGCTGATTACCTCGCGGATCGTCGTGCGCGTTCAGCGGACCTTGCAGGTGCGTGGGTGGGAATATGTCAATTACGGGTTCCTGCTCAAAGGGCTGGCGATGGACCGCGATCTGGACCGGCCCGGCTGCAACTATAGCGACCAGTGGCGTTCGGACTGGATCGACTGTCTGGTGCGTGAACAGGTGCTGGTGCGTGAACTGATTCCGCATCGCCACAACCCGGATGATCTGGTTCCAGTCATCAAACTGAACCCCAATTTTGAGATTCAATCGTTGGACAGCGCGGCTCCAGAAACGGGCGAAACCCCGGAATGGGAAGGCATGACGCTGGAGGCGCTGGATAACATGGAGCCAGATACCGCTGATATGGGTCGGCGGATTGTGGTGAGCGTGGAGCAGTTTACCAGTTTTCGCGGTTTTAGCTGGTGTCCACTCGGCAGTCTGCACAAGCGTTTGCTGCCGTTCGATACCGGGACTTCGTTCCAGCGCGCGGTGGAATATCTGGTTGCCAACGACGCGGCGGATGTGAATGAGTACCCCAACCCGCAGAGCGACTTTTTTACCAAAGGTATCTCCATCAACGTGGCTTCGTCGATCTGCCGGCAGGTTTTGAATGACCGCGATGCCTTTATCCGGCTGCTGTTGAGCCTGTACGAGCGCAACATGGTCATCTCGGAACAGAGCGTTCGCCAGCTTGATGTGGACCGGATGTGGGAACTGGAACTGTGGTTCTCCATTATGGAATCAGAAAATGTGCTGAACGCTGTGCCGGGCAGACCGGGGCAGTACAGCCTGTTCCGCACGCACCATACCGTCAACCTGGTGGCCGATGCGCGCCGCGAAAGACCGGGGCCGCTGGTCTGAGCGTTTTCCGGGGATTGGCACACTTTTTCGCATCTGCTATAATGCCTCTAATGAATTTGACCGGCGAATCACCTGTCCGATTTGCCCGGTGACTATTGAGAACGAGAGAAAAGCGGACATGGCACTGACAAAAGAAATAAAAGGTACGATCTTCCAGGATTTTGGTCGTCACGAGGGGGATACCGGGTCACCCGAAGTTCAGATTGCGCTCCTCACGACTCGGATCAATCAGCTCACGGATCATCTGCGCACGCATCAACACGACCAGGCTTCTCGGCGTGGTCTACTGAAGCTGGTGGGTCAGCGGCGGCGTCATCTTAAGTATCTGAGCCGGACGAATCCCGAAAGTTACCGTGAAATCCTTCAGCGTTTGGGACTGCGCCGCTAGGCCGGGGATTACATTTGCAGCGTGTTTTACGGATGGTCAGCAGTGATCATCCTTCTTTTTCTTGCGCGCCTGGTTGAACAGGTATTGGAGAGTGCTGCTAAACGAATGGCGTTTGGCATTACCTTCCAGTTCCTGGCTTCCAGGCGCGTTTGTGGTTCTTAGGAGGCCATATGTTAACTGAACAAACTGATTCACGAATTCGTAGTTATACATCCGAGATCGGCGGCAAGACGCTGACGATTGAGACCGGGCGGTTCGCCGAACAGGCGGGCGGCGCTGTGACGGTGCGCATGGGGGACACGCTGGTGTTTGCCACTGCCACAATGAGCAGTTCGGTGCGCGAGGGAATTGACTTTTTCCCCCTGAGTGTCGACTACGAAGAAAAACTGTACGCTGCCGGGCGCATTCCGGGCAGCTACTTCCGGCGCGAGGGCCGGCCGGCTGAAAGCGCGATTCTCACGGCCCGTGTGTGTGATCGCACGCTGCGCCCACTCTTCCCCAAAGACATGCGTAATGAAGTGCAGATTATCCTGACAGCCTTCAGCCATGACCAGGAACACCAGATTGATATGCTCGGTATTATCGCGGCCAGCACGGCCCTGATGATTTCGAACATTCCCTGGGCTGGCCCGGTGGCGGGGGTGCGCATCGGCCTGATTGACGGCGAACTGGTGGTGAACCCCACCATGCCGCGCATGGCCGACAGCAGCCTTGATCTGCGGGTTTCCGGCACGTCCGAAGCCATCAATATGGTGGAATGCGGCGCTCAGGAAGTGCCCGAAGAAATGATGCTGAAGGCGCTCAAGCTGGCGCACGATTCCATCCAGCCGGTTCTGGCGGTCCAGAAGCAGATGCAGGCGGAAATTGGCAAGCCGAAGTCGGAATACACCTCGGCCAAGAACAACGAAGAAGTGATTAACGCCGTCGCCGACAAAGTGCGCGCGGAAGTGCGCCAGATTCTGATGGAAACCACCGAACGCGGGGATCGCAGCGGCGCGCTGGATGCCCTGAAAGAGCGTCTGGTGGCGGAGTACGAAGCGCTGAACGCTGAAATCACGGACGCGACCCAGCTTTTCAACCTGAAGGATGTCAAGGAAGGGTTGGAAAAAGCGCTGAAGGAAGAAGTGCGCCGCCGTATTCTGGACGATGGGGTGCGCCCGGATGGCCGTGATTTCCGCACTATTCGTCCGCTGAGTGCCGAAGTGGGCGTCATCCCGCGTGTACACGGCTCCGGTCTGTTCCAGCGTGGGCAAACCCAGGTGCTGACGATTGCGACCCTGGGCACGCCGCGTGATTCGCAGGAACTGGATGATCTCGGCTCGGAAGATCACAAACGCTATCTGCATCATTACAATTTCCCGCCCTACAGCACCGGCGAAGCGCGCCCGCTGCGGGGGACCAGCCGCCGCGAAGTCGGACATGGCGCGCTGGCCGAAACTGCGCTGCGCTCGATGATGCCGCCGGAGGACGAGTTCCCTTACACCGTGCGTCTGGTGAGTGAAGTGCTGAGTTCCAACGGCAGCACGTCGATGGGCAGCGTGTGCGGCAGCACCCTCGCGCTGATGGATGCCGGTGTCCCGATCAGACGCCCTGTTGCCGGTATCGCGATGGGACTTATCAAAGACGGCGATAAGGTCGCGGTGCTGACGGACATTCAAGGTATGGAAGATCATCTCGGTGATATGGACTTCAAAGTCGCCGGGACCAGTGTGGGGATCACCGCGCTGCAAATGGACATCAAAATCAGCGGCGTGTCGGAAGATGTGATGACCCGCGCGCTGGCCCAGGCACGGGACGCCCGCATGGAAATCCTCGACCTGATTAAAGCGACCATCGCCGAACCCCGCACGGACCTGAGCGACTATGCGCCGCGCATGACCGTCATCAAGATCGACCCGGAGAAAATCGGTATGGTGATCGGGCCGGGCGGCAAGATGGTGCGCAGCATTCAGGAAAGCACCGGCGTGAAGATCGACATTCAGGAAGATGGCACGGTGTTTGTGGCCGGGGCAGATGGCCCGTCGGCGGCTGCGGCGGTGGAGAAAATTCTCGGCCTGACCGAAGACGCCGAAATCGGGCGCATCTACACGGGCAAGGTGACACGCATCGAATCGTATGGCGCGTTTGTCGAGTTCCTGCCCGGCAAAGAGGGCATGGTACATATTTCGCAGTTGGCGGACTACCGCGTCAACTCGGTTGAAGACGAAGTGGCGCTCGGTGACGAAATCATGGTGATGGTCACGGATGTGGTCGATGGCAAGGTGCGTCTCAGCCGGCAGGCTGTGCTGGAAGGCTGGACCCCCGAAGAAGCCCGGCAGCATGATCGTCCGTCCGGTGGTCGCGGCGGGGATCGCCGGGGCGGCGGTGGGGATCGTCGCGGCGGTGGCGGGGATCGTCGTGGTGGCGGCGGTGATCGCCGGGGCGGCGGCAACCGGGACCGGCGCTAACGCTGAAGCTGTTAGCCACTAGCTGTTAGCTGGAAGCGGCTGTATAGCAGCACGCCTGGCGCTGAACAGCAATTCGATACGTGTTGGTAATGACCATAGAGGGCGGGTCACGATCCGCCCTTACTGAAATTCATCCTTTTGAGACATCATTTGACCACATAAGGAATGCCCTGGATGACTGATGATATTCCAACCGATACGCTGGCCGAGACCAGCAACTATGTCGCCTGGGTTTCGCAGGAACCGGACGGTGAGACCGTGTTCCATATTGAACTGGGCGCGCTGACGCTGCATTTTTTTAAAGAGGAATGGGACGAACTGATCTCCCTCATTCAACAGGCTCACAAGACCACGAATGCGCGCTGAACTGGCCGACGTGATGGTGAAGCACCTGCCGCCCAGCCGGTCCGGGCTGCGTCTGCTGGATGTCAACGGGGCGACAGGCGAAGCGTTCCTGAAATGGCGCAGTGATCTGCATGTGATAACTGTCACCGGGGAGGCTGCCCACTGGCAGTTGGCCCCGGATTCGGTTGACGCGGTGGCCGCGCTGGACGTGGACCTGTCGGCAGGTTTTCTGGCTGCGTGTCTGCATGTGCTGCGGGCTGGCGGGCGGTTGATTGTGCTGCTTTCCAATCAGGCCGTCAGCGAGGATTGGGTCGCCCGGCTGGAACGGGCCGGCTACGTGCGCACACTGGTGGAATCCGCGACGGATTATAATTACGGCCTGCTGCTGCGGGGCGAAAAACGCCATACCCAACTGCGGACGGTGGATCGTATCCGGCAGGTGGCTGAGCAGGACACGACGGACCTGTTTGCGGCGCGATATGTGCATTTGCTGGTGCAGCAGACGCCGAACAAGCCGGTATGGGCACTGGGACCGGAAGATATTGTGGAGTGGTACGCGGCGGCTGTCACTGCCGAGGCGGGCGTGACGCT
>CAZKIB010000203.1:8306-11926 GCA_964552425.1 uncultured Anaerolineaceae bacterium
GGTGGCATTTATGCAGCCGGCGGTGCTCCAAGGGCTGGTCAAGGACATTAACAAAGTCGGTAAGTTCAGCCGCGAGGTTGCCCGCACCTGGACACGGCCGGTACTGTTTAACCCCACCCTGGAATCGCTGGCAGGACGCCAGATCGTGTACGTGCCAGTCGACCCAACGACTGCCGAAGCGCCCGATGAATGACTCCATACTACCCGCGCGCATTCAGGACTGGCTGGTAGAAACCATTGGCTCCGGCGCAGCGCTGCAATCGGCGCGGTATCTGCCGGGCAGCACCACCGCCACCCTGTATTCCCTTGAAATGCTCGAAAATGGACACCCGCTTGACCTCGTGCTGCGTCTGTTTACCCTGACCGAATGGATCACCGAAGAACCTGACGCGCCGCTGCGTGAAGCCGCCGCCCTGAACAAGGCGGTCTCTACTGGCCTGTCTGTGCCAGAACTGGTCGCGCTGGATGCCAGCGGCGTGCATTGTGGCGTCCCGGCTTTGCTGATGACGCGAGTGCCTGGCAGGGTGGATTTGCGACCCGCCAGTTTTGAGGACTGGCTGCACCGGCTGGCTCTGGCGGCAGCGCAGATTCATGCGGTCAGCGGTGATGATTTTGGGTGGAGCCATGACCTGTGGTATGACCTGGATAAACTCCAGCCGCCGCAGTGGTCCAGGTATCCTGACCACTGGGCGCGGGCCATTGAGATTGTGCGCGGGCCGCAGCCGGATGACCGGACCTGTTTTATCCACCGCGATTATCACCCGACCAACGTGCTGTGGCAGGGCAGCCAGATCAGCGGTGTGGTCGATTGGGTGAGCGCCTGTCGCGGCGCGGCGGGGGTGGATGTGGGACACTGCCGCCTGAATCTGGCGTCGATGTACGGCGTGGCGGCGGCGGACACCTTTTTGCAGTCTCATGAATCTCTGTCCGGTCAGCAGCAGCATCCCTATTGGGACCTGGAAACGCTGCTGGATGTCATGCCGGAATGGGGTCTGTACCAGCCCTGGCTCGATTTTGGGCTGACCGACCTGACCGAAGCGCTGGTGCTTGAGCGCATGGACGATTATCTCATCACGGTGCTGGCGCGTCTGGAATGAACTTCGCCGATCTGGAATTTCTTACATCGGACGCAGGGGGCCGGCTGCTGGAACGGCTGGCGCAGGAAGACCTGTCCGAAGCGAATACCCTGGCCCTGGTGACTCAACTGCGCCGGGATTATGACGCGGATCAGGCGCGGGCGGCGCTGGCTCTGGCGCAGGCGCGGCGGAAGGCCCAGGCTAAATTTGGCCCGGACGCGGCGCGCATGATTTTCACGGCAGAAGCGCTCGAACAGGCCAGTGACCCGCTCATCAGCGCGTACCGGGCACAGGTCGCGGATGGCCTGGGGGTGGTGGATGCGTGCTGCGGGATCGGCGCGGATTCGCTGGCGCTGGCGCGGGCCGGGGGCGATGTGCTGGGGCTGGACCGAGACCCTCTGCGGGTGGCGATAGCGCGTCTGAACGCTGCGGCGCTGAATCTTCCGGCGCAGTTTGAAGTCGCGGATGTGACCGCCGGTTTGCCGCCAGCCGATATGGCATTTTTCGACCCGGCCCGACGCGATGAGCAGGGCAAGCGCATCTTTCATGTTGAGCAGTACCAGCCGCCGCTGTCGACTATTCGCCGGTGGGACACGCCGCGCATCATGGTCAAGCTGTCACCGGGGGTTGATCTGACAGAACTGGACGGTTACGGCGGGGGCGTGGAATTTATTTCGGTCAGCGGCGATCTTAAAGAAGCGCTGCTCTGGCTCGGCTTTGAACGGGCACACCGGCAGGCCACCCTGATACACGGCGCGGATATTTTTACCTGGCCGGAACCGGCGGTCATGCCCGACGTCCCTCTCGAAGCGCCGCGCGGCTGGCTGGTGGAGCCGGACCCCGCGCTGCTGCGGGCAGGGCTGGTGCAGGCTGCGGCTGCGGCCTTTGATGGCACGCTGCTGGATGAAACGATTGCTTATTTTACGACTCGCTCAAGACCGGATTCGCCCTGGCTGCGGGCGTGGGAAATGCTCGACTGGATGCCGTTTCATCTCAAGCGGCTGCGGGCTTATCTGCGGGATCGTGAGGTGGGGCGTATCACCGTGAAAAAACGCGGCGTGGCGATGACACCGGAGGAACTGACCGGCAGGCTGAAACTGCGGGGGGATGAATCGCGAACGCTGGTGCTGACGCGCTTTCAGGCCCAGCCCATCGTCATCATCTGTGCGGACATCACCGGCTGAACGCTGCATACCGGGCAGGTTCCATAATGGGTTCGCAGGCAGTATTTGCGTTTGCGGCTGTCGCGTTGGAAGGCTTTTTCGGCGCGGTAGAGGGTGATGACGTAGTGACCGCAGGTGCAGAGTACCACTGTAGTGCCCACAAGCTGGCGGTGACGGTGGTTGCCGGGCGTGTCCGGGGGAATATCCTTTTGCCGTAACTGGCAGAAGATGACCCCGGTGCGATAAACGCGGCTGCCATTGTAAATGATGAAGGCAATATCATCGTCCGACAAATTTCTTTGGGCAGACCGTGTTGACGCATGGTTGCTGAGATGAATCATCATAACAACCTCGCTTCCAGTCTATTTTCAATATCCTATACACAATACAAAAGTCAGGCAAGCATACCATGTGAAAAATTTACTAATTTCACGGTCAGCGGTAAGTGGGCCGGCCTATGGTAAAATAGCTCCTCAATGGATTGTCTGAACAATAAGGAACAGGGCCGATGCTGCCGGCATACAAAAACGAAGCGCTTACCGATTTTTCAATTCCCGCTCATGAAGCGGCGTTCAAGGCTGCTCTGGAACAGGTGAAAGGTGAACTGGGCCGCACCTATCCGCTGGTCATTGGCGGCGAAATCGTACCGGTGGAGGATGTGTTTCCGTCGGTAAATCCATCCCGGCCCGATGAGGTGGTCGGGTACTTTGCCAACGCCACCGCCGCGCATGTGGACCGGGCCATCGCCGCCGCGACGGCAGCGTTCAGGACCTGGCAGTTCACCCCGGTGATGGAGCGGGCGCGTTATCTGCTGCGGGCTGCCGCCGAAATGCGCCGCCGCAAGCACGAATTCAGCGCAGTGATGGTGCTGGAAGTCGGCAAAACCTGGAACGAAGCCGACGCGGATACGTCAGAAGCGATTGATTTTCTGGAATATTATGCCCGGCAGATGCTGGCGCTGGCCGACAGCAGCGACAGGCTGGCTGAATTCCCCGCCGAGCAGCTTTCCCTGACCTACATTCCGCTGGGCGTCGGCGCGATTATCCCACCCTGGAATTTCCCCAATGCCATCCCCACCGGTATGGTCGGGGCGTCGCTGGTGGCCGGTAATACGGCGGTGTTCAAACCGGCGGAGCAAAGTCCCTGGGTGGCTTACAAGATGTGCGAGTTGTTCTGGGAGAACGGCCTGCCGGCGGGTGTGCTGAATTACCTGACGGGGCCGGGCGAAATCGTCGGCGCGCGCATGGTCGAACACCCTGGCACGCGCTTTGTCAACTTCACCGGTTCGCGAGAGGTGGGGGTGCATATTTATGAGCAGACCGCGAAGGTGCAGCCGGGTCAGAAGTGGTTGAAACGCGCTGTTCTGGAGATGGGTGGCAAG
>CAZKIB010000204.1:0-5044 GCA_964552425.1 uncultured Anaerolineaceae bacterium
ATTGATTATGCGTTTGCCAACGCTGTCCTTAATCGTATTCGGTACTGGATGCGTTTCACTTCGGGGGCAGCCCTGGCTTGTTTCGATCATGAAGTGGAACGATTCGGGATCAGTCGCCTTTAGAGTGAGTGATGCACTTTTTTCTTGCCGGACACTGAAGTATCCGGCAACATACCGCAAATCCTTCCGGGATTCATACGCCGTTACCCCAGTCCCAGCGGGACTTGTTTTAGTTTGCCGTCGATTTCAATCGGCGGCACAAGCTGAAAAGTTCATAACAGTCTCTAATTTGAAATGCGCCCTTCGGTACTTCCTGCTGTGGACAGCAAAGACGGTTTGGCGTATAGTTGGATGTGTGGGTTAATGTTGGAAACAGGGCATGGCATCGCGTTATCGTGAGACCCGCCGCAAGGCGAACCGAACTCCCGGCGTGTGGCGTGGGCCGCTCGCCACACCAACCGAACGCCCTGCTGTGCAGCACGGCATACGCGAACGCGGGCTGCCCGGTGCGCGGCTGGTCAGCGGGTTTCTGATTTTGTGTCTGATTGGTGTACTGTTTCTGTTTTTCAGCACCAGCGCGTTTTATGTTCACAGCATCGCGGTGGGCGGTTTGCAGTATGTCACCAAAGAAGAGGTGTTCGCGCTGACGAACATCGCGAACCTGCATATTTTCTGGGTCGACCCGCACGCAGTGCGTGAGTCGATCCTGCGTTCGCCGACGATTGCGGATGCTGAAGTGCAGGTGGGCTGGCCGCCGCAGATGGTGACGATCCGCATTGAGGAACGCCAGCCGGCGCTGGTCTGGGAACAGGCAGGCGTGGCGACCTGGATAGATATTCAGGGCCGGGTGATGCAGCTTCGGGAAGATCGCCCCGAACTGCTGCGCATTCGCGCCGACGATACGCTGGCCGGGCCGCTGGCTCCGAGTGTTGAAATTCAGACGGCGGTGGTCAGCGGGGCGCTGCAACTGCGCACGCTCTTTCCTGAACTGACCTTTCTGCGCTATCATCCTGATTGGGGGCTGGGGTATGCGGATGTGCGCGGCTGGGAAGTCTGGTTTGGAACCGGCACGGATATGCCGGAAAAAATTGTGGTGTATGACGCGCTGGTGGCGAACCTGACCACACGCGGCATTCAGCCCCGTGAAATCAATGTCACCAATCCACACGCGCCGTTTTACGCGGTGAACTGAAAGGGCGTTACAGCGTTTATGGGTGATCTCGTTGTTGGTCTGGACGTAGGCACCAGCAAGATTTGTACGCTGGTGGGTGAAGTGCGGGCAGACGACATCTTTGTGGTGGGGGTCGGAATCGAACCCAGCCGGGGGATGAAAAAAGGCATTGTCAACGATATGGAATCGCTGACGGCGGCCATTTCTGCCTCGGTGCATAAAGCGGAAAAGAGCAGCGGCTACGACATCAGCCGGGCGTTTGTGAGCGTGGCCGGCAATCATATCGCCTCGATCAGCAGCCGGGGGATGGTGGGCATCACCGGGCAGCGCGCGGTCAATCGTGAAGACCTGGACAAAGCGCTGGAAGCGGCCCGCGCCATCGCTATCCCGCATAACCGCGAAGTGCTGCATATCGTGCCGCGCAATTATTCGCTGGATGGGCAGGAGCGGGTGCGCAGCCCGATTGGGATGCACGGTTTCCGGCTGGAGATGGAAGCGCACATTATCACGGCTTCGTCCACCGCGCTGGCGAACCTCGAAGAATCCGTGCAGAACGCCGGGGTGATTGTGGATCGTTTTATTCTCAACCCGCTGGCGTCCGGCCATGTGGTGCTGACCCCGGAAGAGAAAGAGATGGGCGTCGTCGTGGTGGATATTGGCGGGGGTACAACCGATCTCGCCATCTTCATCGAAGGCACAGTCTGGCATGTCGCGGTCATTTCGGTGGGGGGTGACCATTTAACCAATGACATTACCCACTGGATGCATGTACCTTTTGACGAAGCCGAACAGGTCAAGATTCAATTTGGCAGCGCCCAGAAGCGGGCGGTTGGTCTGGCCGAGACGTTCGTCGTGCAGCCGTTTGGCGAGGGAATGCCCACCGAATTCCAGCGTCACAGCCTGGCTGAAGTGCTGGAATACCGTGTGATTGAGTTGTTTGAGCTGGCGCAGCGCGAGATCAAACGCTCCGGTTATCATGGTCTGCTGCGGGCCGGGGCGGTGATTACCGGGGGCAGTTCGCAGCTTCCGGGTATCCGTGAAATCGCGCAGGAGACCCTGGGTTTTCCGGTGCGGCTGGCAAAACCGGAGCGGCTGACGGGCATGGCTGATGCGCTGCGCAACCCGTCCTACAGCACGAGCGTGGGTTTGCTGGGTCTGGGGCTGGAGATGGACGCCAGCGAGGGCGGCGGTCATTCCAACGGGCAATCGCTGCCGGGGAAAAATCTTGGGAATTTATTGGGTGGCTTGTTCCGCCGTTTGCTGCCCGAATAATTTGCGCAGAAAAACGAACTGAGTACAATGAAGGCTAATTCAGCACTCACCTGGCGGGGGAGTGACACCGTGTTTTGGAGGAACCCTTATGGATATGGAACTGCATCAATTTGCGGGGGAGAATTTCGCCCAGATAAAGGTCGTCGGCGTGGGCGGCGGCGGCGGCAATGCGGTCAACCGCATGATTAATGAAGGTCTTGGCGGGGTCGAATTTATTTCCGTCAATACCGACAATCAGGCGCTGATGCTTTCCAAAGCCAAAACACGGGTGCGCATTGGTGACAAACTGACACGCGGCCTGGGCGCAGGGGGCAACCCGGAAATTGGGCGCAAGGCGGCTGAAGAAAGCCAGGATGAATTATATGAAGTGCTGCGCGGGTCGGATATGGTGTTTATCGCCTGCGGCATGGGCGGCGGTACAGGCACGGGCGCTTCGTCGGTGATCGCGCAGATTTCCAAAGAACTGGGCGCGCTGACTATCGGCGTCGTCACCCGGCCTTTCAGCTTCGAAGGCAGCCGGCGCACGCAGGTGGCCGAAGCCGGTATTGAGGCGCTCAAGAGCCAGGTGGACACGCTGATCGTGATCCCCAATGACCGGCTGACACAGATCGCCGATAAACGCGCGACCTTGCAGCAGGCGTTCTCGCTGGCCGATGATGTGCTGCGGCAGGGTATTCAGGGCATTTCCGAACTGATTACGGTCCCGGCGCTGATTAACCTGGACTTTGCCGACGTGCGCACGATTATGTCCGAAGGTGGTGCAGCGCTTATGGCAGTGGGCCGGGCAACGGGTGATGATCGCGCTCGACAGGCCGCCGAAGCCGCTATCAGCAGCAGCCTGCTGGATGTGACCATCGACGGCGCACGCGGCATTCTCTTCAACATCACCGGCGGCACCGATATGACGCTGTTCGAGATCAACGAAGCGGCGGCCATCATCAAGGAAAGCGCCCACCCCGAAGTGAACCTCATTTTCGGCGCGCAGATTGATGAAAGCATGGGCGATGAAATCCGCATTACGGTGATTGCGACGGGTTTTGAGCAAAGCCGCGCGGCGAAAACCATTATGGCGCGCCAGCCGCAGCCGGTGCAGCAGCAGCGCCCTCTTCAGCAGTCGCGTACTTTCCAGCAGCCCCCGCAGCAGCAGCCGGTACAGAATGTGCCGCAGGAGCAGCCGCGTCCTCAGCAGCAGCCCCCGGCGCAGCCGCAGCAGCCCTATGCGCCGCCGCCGCAGACCCAGCAGCCAGCGCAGACCGCGATCCACGACTCGGCAGTCGACGGCACGTCCGCCATTCTACTGCTGTCCGCGGCAACGGCCAGCGCAGCAGCCGGTGGTCTATGACGAGAACGACATCGAAATTCCGACGTTCCTGCGCAAACGGCGCTAAACCCGCTCCGCGATTGGACCGATTTTTCGCAGAGGTACACGGGTGTGTGCCTCTGTTTTATTTGGGGGAGCGCCCGAAACGCGGCAGTCTGACCCTGCTGACGTACAGCGCCAGTCCAACCAGGCTGAGGAAACTGAGCGCAATCCCGGCGGTGAACCCCGGCGGCTCGAAGCGCAGGGTGTAGGTATTCGTGCCGGGCTGCATGGGCACTCCGATGAACCCGGCCAGCGGCCCGCCCGGTGTGCGCGCGCCTACCGTCACCGTCTCCAGGCGTTGATCGCCGATCCATGCCTGCCAGCCAGGGAAATGCGTCTCCTGCACGATCAGATAATAGCGTTTGCTGTCCTCTGGCATAGTGGCCTGCACGGTGATAGTGTCCATCTGGTGATTGAGGGTGGTGAGCGCTGGCGTGTTGGAACTGTTGAGCGTTTCAGCGCGGGTCAGCAGCGTCTCTTCGTCCGCAATAAAGGCATACGGCAGCGCCTGTGGAAGCTGGTACAGGATGGAACCGCCGTTCTGCTCAATGTTGCAGGGGTCCGCGCCGGAATTGAGCGGATCACGCGCGGCACATAATACCTGTACGGCGTTATGGCCCTCCACAAACTCACGCGCCAGTTCATACGTGCCGCCCTGCTGAAACTCCGTCGAGACGATGGCCCAGCCCGGCAGGTGCAGCAGTTTGGGCGCTGGCTCCGGGATGATGTCATTGCGCACCGGACCCGGCAGCCAGCCTTCATTCAACCCCCAGTTGCGGATGCGGCTGTAGTAGATGTCATAGGTGGAGGGGCTGAACGGCTCCTGAATCGACGGAAAGGGGACGGTCCGGGCGCTCAGGGTTTCGCTGTACAGGCGGCCAAAATTATTGCCCGGCGGACCCAAACGAATCGTCTGGCGGTTGACGTGCAGCACATCGGCGACAGCGATCAGCGCCAGCAGCAGCAGTCCCGCGCGCGCCAGCCGGCCGATAACCGCCCGCCCGGCTGCGTGAACAGATCGAATGTTTCGGCTCACCCACAGATCGACAGGCATGAGCAGGGTATCGATGAGGATAAACACCACGATCAGGCTGACCAGGGCGCTGAGGGCCTGTGGATAGGTGGTCAGGCGGATGTCATTGAGCATATTGAACAGGCCGATGTGGTTCAGCGCCAGCGCCAGCCGGATGCTGTTATTGGCAGCGTGGTCCTTGTTGGTCTTTTTCTCGCTTACGGAC
>CAZKIB010000204.1:5054-11859 GCA_964552425.1 uncultured Anaerolineaceae bacterium
AGCGCTGTACATCAGAAACCAGCCCCACAGAATCACTGCCGCTGCCAGCGCCCGTTCCAGGCGCGCGCGATCATAATGGCCCTGACCCGCTGAAGGAAGCCGGCTGCGCAGATTATCAAGCGCGATGCCCGCCAGCATGATCCACCAAAGGGCCGCCACCGAGTTCGCCCGCCCGATAAAACGAAACTCCGCCAGCAGGGGGATGCGCCGGTAGAGTTCGCTGACGATCACGGTTTGCCCGCTGCCCCAGATCATCATCATGAAGGCCAGCAGGAGCGCGATCCACGCCAGTCTGCGGTGTCGGCTGAGGCCGGTGAAGGCCGCCGCGACGATCAGCAGGAAGGGCGCTGGCCCGATGTAGGCGTAATCCACCGAGGGCAGTAAATTGGTGGGCGGGTCTTGCAGGCCAAGCCACGCGCTCCAGGGGGTGATGAAATTGGACATGGACACGCCGAGATCATATGCGCCGACGATCTGGTCGGTATCCGGGTCGAAGTTTACTTTCTCATGGCTGACGAAATCGCGCACGATCCAGATGGGCAGGAACTGAATCATGCACAGGCCGAGTGCCAGCAGCCCGCCGATCAGCACGCGCCGCAGTTTATCCGTGTGGATGCGCCAGCGGCTGCCCTCTCGATGGAACAGGTAGGCCGCGCTGATGACGGCGCAGCAGATCAGCGTGTGCAGGGTGTAGTAAATATTCCCGGAGAAAAACAGCAGCGCGAAGGCCACTGCCATGAGGGCCTGTGCGCGCCGGTCAGTGGTATGCAGCGTCCACCACAGACCGGCCAGCACCAGCGGCAGCCACACGAGGCTGAGTCCCAGTTGAAAATGGCCGCTCACAAATTTGCCGATGATGCCGCCGCTGACCATGTAGAGCGCGCCGGTCATCACGCGGGCCACACGTCCCAGGCCCACTGCCCGCGCCAGCGCCCACATGTTGACCCCGGCCAGCAGCAGCCCGATGATGAGCGCGACTTTTGTGCCCTGCACCGCGCCCAGCAGCAGCACTGGCAGGCTCATAAATGGATTGAAGAGGTACAGAAAGGCGTCGTTGATGAGCGGTGTGCCGGTTGCCAGATAGGGATTCCAGGTGGGCAGATGCCCGATGCCCTGCGCCCGCGTGGTCAGGCCCAGCCCCATCTGGACAGGAATCAGAATGCCGGACAGCCGTTCATGTTCCACACCCGGCAGCCGGTTGTTGGGGTGCAGCCCGCTGAGGGACAGGTCCTCCGCAGCCATCAGCGCCGCGCAGTACAGCAGGCCAAACAGCAGGATGACGATGATTTCCAGAGCGCTCTGCCGGAAGCCGCGCCGTGATTTCGGGACTTTGGTGGGGGATGTCGTCTGTGTCATATGCCTGTATAGTAGTGGGGAAAGCTGATCCACGCCAGCGGGCCACTGCCCCAGAATTGACCCTGATTTGCGGTGTAATCTACTTGTAAAAAGCTTAATATTTTCGGCGAATATCGGTTCGAATGATACCCAGGCAGAATGTGGGATGTTTGGGTTTATGTGGGAAAATCGTTACACTGGCAGACGATTTTCTAACCAAACTGCTCCCAAATATTAGTAGACAAACACCCCTCGTCATGCTAAAGTGTATCTACTGGCTACAACACAAATCGCTCAATCCCTGAACGCCAATTGAAGGTCTGTTCTGTCCTCCATAGTGTCATTATATGGGGGTTTGTTTATCTTTCCACATCGAAAAAAGAACGTTTGTTTTACAGGTCTGCTATGGAATGTCCTTATTGTGGAGCCGATAGCTCTAAAGTGATCCACACGGCCCGTGAGGATGGGGGTGGTATCCGCCGCCGCCGGGAATGCAAGTCCTGCGGGGGCCGTTTTAACACTTCTGAACGTGCCGAACTGACGACACCCATGTTGATCAAACATGATGGAAATCGGGAAGAATTCAAGCGTGAAAAGCTCATTCACGGGATTCGGATGGCCTGTGCCAAACGCCCGGTTTCGGCTTCCGCGATCACCCGTCTGGCCGATGACATCGAACACGCCTTGCAGCAGAAAGGCTGCGATGAAGTGCCCAGCCGCCTGGTGGGTGACATGGTGGTGCGCGGCCTGCGCGAACTGGATGATATTGCGTACATCCGCTACGCCCTCATCTATTTACAGGTGAGCAACCTCGAAAGTGTGCTGGGTGAAATTGACCGCCAGATGGCGATCATGAACAACTGACCCGGAGAGGGTGTTGGCTGGATAATTTCCCGTCTGTTTTTGCAGTCTTTATCCATTTAATCTCAGGAGGCTATACGGATTATGGTCCAGACCAGGATGGAAAAAAACGCCCTGCACGAACTCGGCTATAAAATCTTTCTGGATCGTTATGCCCAGAAGGATATGACCCGTTCCACACTGGCGGTGGATGATACGGTGATTGTGGTGGTGGATTCCAAAACCGGCCAGCGCGAAATCGGGACCATCACGGCGCTGGAGCTGCCGCGCGTGACCATCAAACTGCTGGATGGCACGGTGGTGGAGCGCGATGTTGAAAATGTCGACAAGCCGCTGGAAACCGACCCGGCGCAGATGATGGACCGGGTGGCGGCGGGTGTGGCGGAGGTGGAAGCCACGCCGGAACTGCGCGCCCAGTGGGCAGAGCGTTTTCGCTGGGCGCTGGATGACTGGAAGTTCGTCCCTGCTGGCCGTATATTAGCGGCTGCTGGAACAGATCAGGAATTAACTTATTACAATTGTTATGTAATACCATCACCTAATGATTCGCGCGGTGGTATTATTGAGACGCTGCGGCAGATGACCGAGATTATGTCACGTGGCGGCGGGGTAGGCATCAACATCTCGTCCCTGCGTCCCCGCCATGCGTATGTCAAGGGCGTGAATGGTCGTTCGAGCGGGGCGGTATCGTGGGGCGCGCTTTACAGCTTCGTCACCGGTTTGATTGAGCAGGGTGGATGTTTTGGCCCTGACGAACGTATTCTGACAGATAAGGGGCTGATCCCGGCGAGAGAACTTGCTGATCGGATTGATCTGGGTGAGGTGTTCTACGCGCATACCCATAAAGGCCTCCGCCAGATTACAGCACGATTCCGCAATGGTGTGAAGCCGCTTTACGAAGTGACCACCGCTTCCGGTCATTCGGTGAAAATTACGGAAGATCATAAAGTCGCTGTGATGATGGATGGCCGGATTGTTACAACACCCTTAAAGTATTTGGCGGTGGGTGATGAGATTCTTCTGCTTCTGCCACAACCCGTTATGGAAACTGTTGGTGTCTCGATTTCTGAGGAACACTACGGACCTGTTGTAGATACCATCAGCTCCATAATGCCGGTTGGCAATAGTGATGTATATGATTTTGAAGTTGCGGATGTCCATCTCCTGAGCGCCAACAATATCTATACTTCCAATTCGCGGCGCGGCGCTTTGATGCTCATCCTCAATGACACCCACCCGGATGTATTTGACTTCATTAACAGCAAGCGAACTGCCGGACAGATTACCAACGCCAATATCAGCGTGGGCGTGAGTGACCGGCTGATGGAAGCGGTGAAAGCCGATGCGGACTGGGGTTCCCCGATACGTCCTACCCCGATTACGACGAGGTGTGGGATGGCGACCTGGAGAAGTGGGAGGCCAGCGGGCGGCGTGTGCTGCATTACCGCACTGTCAAGGCGCGCGACCTGTGGAACGCCATCATCGAAAGCGCCTGGGCCAGCGCGGAACCGGGGGTGTGGTTCCGGGAGCGTACCAACAAGATGTCGAATAGCTGGTACTATTCCAGCCTCGTTTCGACCAATCCCTGTGTAACGGGCGATACCCTGATCTCGACTGCCGACGGTTTGTACAGAGCCGCCGAGCTGTTTGATGAAGAACGCGATGTCGAGGTGATTCTGGATGGTCGCTTTGGTTTTGACCAGAAATCGGCCAGATCGTCGCGGGTCTTTTTCACGGGCAGAAAACCGGTCTACCGTCTCCAGACCAGAGAGGGTTATTTCCTTCGCGCCACCGCTGACCATCGGATTATGACCCCCTATGGTTGGGCGGAAGTGGGCCGGCTGGAACCAGGTGACAAGCTTCACATTGTCAATCGAAAAGGCGGGTTTGGGACCGAAGGTTCTCTGGAACTGGGCCGGGTGTTTGGCTGGCTGGTCGGTGACGGCACTTTAAACGGTGATGAAGTCATCCTGTCGTTTTTCGGGGCGGAAAAACAGGAACTTGCGCCGCTTTTTGCGGGCTATGTGAACACGCTGGTTGAACCGCTCACGGCCACAAACCGGACCTACGAAATTGCGCCCTATGCTATCGCTGAACGGGATGAGGCCAGAGTTGGTTCCACCCGGTTGATGGCACTTGCCAGACAATATGGCGTGACGGAAACAAAACATCGGGTTCCTGAAACGGTCTTCAAAGGTTCTGAAGACATGCAGCGCGGCTTTCTACAGGCGCTGTTTACTGCCGATGGCAGTTTTCAGGATGGCCGCGAAAAAGGCGGCAGCGTGCGGTTAGCTTCCAACCACACTGAACTTCTGGAAGGGGTTCAGATGCTGCTGGGGAATTTTGGGATCGCCAGCCGCATCTATAAAAACCGGCGTCCCGCGCAGTACCAGAATTTGCCGGACAGCAAAGGTGGTTTGAAAGCCTACTGGTGCGAGGCCCAGCACGAACTGGTCATCAGCAAGCATAACCTGATTACCTTTGCGGATGAAATCGGCTTCATGATGGGGTACAAGCAGCAAGCTCTGGTGGATTACACCTCACGTGGAAAACGCGGCCCCTATCGTGAGACCTTCATCGCTACGGTAGAGTCGATCACCGAAGAAGGTGTCGAGGATGTCTTCGATCTGACCGAACCGCTCACGCATTCGTTTGTTGCAAACAATATCGTCGTTCATAACTGCGGGGAGCAGCCATTACCGGCGTGGGGAGTCTGCAACCTGGGCGCGATCAACCTGGCGAAGTTCTACGACCCGGAAACCAACGATGTGCTGTGGGATGATCTGGGCGAAACGGCGCGCATCTCGACCCGCTTCCTCGATAACATTATCGATTCGACACCGTACTTCTTCGAGACAAACAAGCAGCAGCAGCTTGGTGAACGGCGCGTTGGCCTGAACACGATGGGCATCGCCGAACTGATGATTAAGCTCGGCATTCGCTATGGCAGCGATGAGTCGGTTGCCTTCATCGACAAGCTGTACAGCTTCCTGGTGCGGGAAGTGTATGAAACGTCGTCTAACATCGCGGCAGAAAAGGGGTCGTTCCCGCAGTTTGATGCGGAAAAGTTCCTGCAAAGCGGCTTCATGGAGTCCATGCCGGAGGATATTCGGGAGCGAATTCGCAAGCAGGGCATCCGTAATGTAACGCTGTTCACCCAGGCCCCCACTGGAACGACTGGAACGATGGTGAACACCTCCACCGGGATCGAGCCGTTCTTCTCGTGGGTGTACTATCGCAAGAGCCGCCTCGGTCTGCATGAGGTTCCCATTGTCAAGGAGTGGCATGACCAGAATCCCGGCTCGAGGGAACTGCCGGACTTCTTTGTTACGGCGATGGACCTCAGCCCGGAGGAGCATATCAAGGTGCAGGGAGCCATTCAGCGCTGGGTGGACAGCAGCATCAGCAAGACGGCCAACGTGCCCAACGAATACACGGTTGAGCAGGTGAGTGATCTGTACCTGTATATGTACGAACTGGGCTGCAAGGGCGGCACGATCTATCGTGATGGCAGCCGAGACGAGCAGGTCCTCATGCTCAAAGGAGATGATCGCGCCGAGAAGGAAATGGCGAAAAAGTCCGACAACGGCAGGGTGGCTGAGGAGAAAGTCGAGCAGGTTTCCACGCCGCACAAGGTCTACCCGCGCCCGAAACGACTGGCCGGGGTGACGATCAGCCGCAAGACACCGTTCGGCACGGCCTACATCACCATGAACAGCGATGACCAGGGCAACCCGTTCGAGGTATTTATCACGGTGGGCAAAGCCGGCAGCGATTTGCAGGCCGACGCAGAGGGCCTGGGCCGAATGATCTCGCTGCAACTGCGCACTACCGCGCCGCAGAACCGGCTGAGTATGCTCAAGCTGATTATCGAGCAGCTTGCCGGCATCGGCGGGGCACGTTCGGTGGGGCTGGGGCCGCAGCGGGTGTCTTCCCTGCCGGATGTGGTGGCCGCCGCGCTGACGGAGCATTACTACCCGCCGAGCGGAGTCAAACAGCTTGGTCTGCCGATCAACGGCGGGAACGGGCACTATATGCCGGAATCGGCTCCTGCGCCTGTCCACGAAACACCGGCCGTTGAGCCAGCCGATCAGCCCGTGAGTTACAGCGGGGCGGATATGTGCCCGCAGTGCCAGACGTATTCGCTGGTGCGCGCGGAAGGCTGCCAGACCTGCCTGAACTGCGGGTACAGCGAGTGCTAGAGACAGTGCATAGTGTTTAGTGCTGAGGCAGGGACTGAATGCGGGGCGGTCAGCGATGGCCGCTCCTGCCACATTAGAATGATTTACGAATATTCATTTACCAATAAGTCACGCTTGTACATTTATGAACAATTATTGACATACAAACTATTGGTTGATAATGTTATTCAGACAAAAAAGGCCCCAAGCTTGTGCAAGAAACTTGGAGCATAACCTCGATGAATTGAATAACTTTAGTTTGTTTATAGTGTAGCAGCAATTCGATATATAGTAAACGATTTTTGGATTTTGTAGGGATAGGTAGTGATGTTCAAGAATAGAAAGGACGGTCTGACCAAATACAGCCATTATGGCTAGGTTCTGTTGACATTTCATCGAAGCCAGATCAAGGTACTGGTGAGTTGTAG
>CAZKIB010000205.1:0-8715 GCA_964552425.1 uncultured Anaerolineaceae bacterium
TGACGCGGCCACCACAGCACACCCCAGACGGTGTATGCCTGAAGGCGGGCTTCCACCAAATCCAACACGATTTGGTTGGGGACCAATATCCCGGCAGATGGGTTGAAGCGAATTTCGTAAGGCACACCCCGATGATAGGCTTCCAGCGCGTTCAGCGCGGGCTTGATGAGGTTCAGGCGCTGAAAGGCGTCCGCTTTTGCGGCGACCTCGCGTGCGCGCACCTTCTGATTGTACGCGGCAACTTCGGCCTGATTACTGAGGATGATGGGCGGTGCGTGGGGCACAAAATCCACTACCGGCCACGACGAAAGGATCATACGAGGTGGTTCAGTGTCATACCGAACCGTGTTTCCCGAATGGTGTAATGCTGACATTTACATCCCCTCATTAAGTTTTGACGAATAGTATAGCACGGAACCGAACCGATGTGCTGAACGTGTGTTCTCTTTTTAGAGAGTTCGCAGAATGCTGTAATGTGGACGCAAGCTCATTTTGTTAAATATCCTTAACAGCCTTGCTACGAACTTACTGCTCTAAAAATCACAAACGTTCTGCTTCCGCCCAGCGATTGTACTGCTTGCAGAACCACAGGCAGTTGTCGACGCTGCGATTCTGTTTGACGCAGATGTACGCACCCCACAGCAGCGCGGCGGCGTCCTGAAGGCGCGGGTTTGCGCCATCCGCCATCTGCTGTCGGATACGGGGGGACGCCAGGCGAACCGCCTGCAATCCCAGCCGATACTCCGCCTCTAACTCGGACAAATCAATGGTGTTGGACATGGGCAAATCCTTTGTGAATAGCTGAACGATATGGTGATACGGTAGAATATGGTCGGGACCATCCCGGTAAATACCGGGTGGGTTCCCGATGTACCTCCCCTACCAGGCTGCTCGGCCTGAGAAACTTTGCGGCCTGGTAGGGTTCGAGCGGTGCAATCCTCAGAGAACTTTCGCCCTCTGGTGACTACCAATGTAGCGCATCTGCCTTTACGTCGCCTTAACAAAACACACGAATTCAGAAATTCTTCACGGATTGGTTGTTAAGGTGTATCAGAGTATAATCCCTGTAAAGCATTGTATCAAATAAGCAATAATCTGTCAATATAAAAATTTCCTTCTTGACGTTGACAGAACAACAGTGCTAAAATAGAACGACAAAGGCAAACGAGGATGACGAAAGTGATAAGCAGATTCCCCCTTTTGGTTTCCAAAAAAGAGGTTCAGGAAAACCGCAGGCGGCGCTATACCCAGAAGGAAATCGCTGATATGACCGGGCTGTCGCCTTCGGTTATCAGTCGTTGGATGCGTGGGGGAGAGGTAGACGGGGCGAACCTGGAGACGGTTCAGAAACTTGCGCAATGGCTCGAAGTGGACATCAAGGATTTGACCGAGGTTGTCGAGGCATGACTACTCACTCCCCTGCTGCCATTATTGAAACCCTGTCGGAAACGCAGGCCCGTGAGATGGTCATGCAGATCAACGGGCACGCGGCGGAAATCGGGCGGCTACTGATCGAACTGCGAGACCGCGAAGGCTGGCGGGCGCTGGGGTATGACACCTGGACTGCGTTCCTGCGCAGCCGGGAACTAGACATCAGCCGGGCGCATCTTTACAGGTTGCTGCATCAGGCTGAGGTCAATGCGGTGCTGTCTCCATTGGAGATGGGGATACCGGAATCGCACGCCCGCGAAATCCCGCCCCATTTCACGCCGGAACAGATCATGGACACAGCCCGCTTTGCCCGGCAGACCGCTTTCCTCGAAGCAAAACAGGACCCGGAAGCACGTCACTATGCCGAAGCGGTGGAACTGGTGCGCCAGACGACGGAGGTGGATGATGGAGACCCGGTGCGCCGGCAGGTGTACGCAGCGGGATACTCGCCGGTCATTCAACTGATGAACACAGGCCAACTCTCCCCGCGTAAGGCATTGGCCCTGGCCGATTGCCTGACCGGATGCGAACCCAGAGTGCGCGGCGATGTGCTGCGAAATCAGGTGTACGATCCAGCCCTGATCCGTGAACTGAACCGGCTATACAAGGATGGCAAGCGCGGCGGGGAGACCTACGGCGACTTGATGGCAAGTCGGGTTGTTCAGCCCGGACAGGAATCGGAAGCGGTTCCGTTGGCGAAAGCGACCTACAAGGACCTGCGGGCCTATCTGGACCTGAAATTCAAGGTTATTCGTTCGGGAGGCAATCCAGCCGTGCAGCAGGTCGTGACGACCCTGTACCCGCAGGACATGGGGCGTTCGATCCGGGCGTTTTGCAGTGCCATGAACATCAGCAGCCAGCAGTTGCTCGATTACCTGGCGTTGGGAACATGGACGGGTGACAAAGGGAGCGAGCCATGACACTTCCCTGCCCCAACTGCCAGCACAAGCCAATGTTCTACTTCGGGCACGGTGAGGACAATGAACCCTACGGGTTCGGGTGTCCGGTGTGCCATCTCTTTTTCTGGCCCGACCAGGATGTGCGAGATGAGGATTGTATTTACGGTTCGTTTAGCCTCTATCTGGCAGATTATGGCCGGGTGTGGGTGTCGGCCTGGCTGCCGGTCCCGGATGCGCCCGCGTGCCCCGCACAGCCGGGCACGCGGGATTACTGGCCTGCCGGGTGGTTTGGATGGGCCTGGGAGTTCCATTACGAATAAAACCGTTTCTGTGAGGTGAACTATGAGTGAGTTTCGCGTTTTAGGCGCTGTGCATTTCGCGTTTTGGGGCATGGTGATTATCGGGCCTGCCAGTGCTTTTGTTGGCCTGATTTCACAATCCGCCGACGCGATGATTGCAACGTTCGTCATTTTTGAAATCATCGCTGCTGTGATCGGTTATGTAGTCGTGAAAGCATTTGAGGAGTGAGGTAGAACTGATGCGAATACCAGTTCAAGCACTGAAGGATATTGCGGCCAAGTACGATCTGACACATATTGTCATGCTGGCCTATCACCCCGACGACCAAACGAATCATGTCGTCACCTATGGCAAGTCTGTTGAGGACTGTTCACAGGCTGCTGACTTCGGTAATAAGCTCAAAGATGCTCTCGGATGGCCCGAATCACTTCATGCCCAACCGTCGCGGGTCAAAAAACTAGAGTCGCAAATAGCATCTCTTGAGGCGCAACTTGAGGCGGTCAGGCGACTATCTGATGTGGGCGACCTATTTGATGGCGCTGACCACCTGAACGAATACACGCATAAGGAAAATGAGAAGCATCTCACCAGTGCGCTGGACAAGATTCATGCCATCGTCACCGGCAAGATAGCACTCGAAGACATTTGACCGCTGAGAAAGTCAGTTACTTCTAATCGTCCAATAGCGAAAGGCAACATCATGAAGGATACGCAGATTATTTTACTGGCGGGTCGCAAGGGAGGCATCACCAAGTCTACTTTGGTTGCCAACCTGTCGGCGGGGCTTGCCCGAAAGGGCTACAGCGTGGTCGCGGTGGAAAGCGATGGGCAGGGGTCGCTGGCGCGCATGATGAACGTGCCGTCTGAGGACTGCTTCTACAACCTCATCGCCAACCAGATGGACTGGAATGAGGTCCTGCGCCCTGTGCCTGCGATGTTTGCCGGAGAGTCGGTTGATCTTGCCCTGCTGCCCTCTTCGGATGCGCAGATGGAACTCGAAAAACAGGAATGGGTCGGTAACGAGATTTACCAGCGGTTCGCCGAACTGCGCGGGCATGTGGATTTTGTGCTGATCGACACCTCCCCCGCGATTAACGAGGTCAACTCGGCGTTCTTCTATGTCGCAGACTGGATTCTTTTGCCGACGCTGTGCGAACGTCCCTCGATTGACATGCTCACGCTCAAGACCATGGACTACATCGCCAATGCGCAGGAACAGGGTAAGAGCGCAGGGTTCCCGGCTGCGAAAATCCTGGGGATCATTCCGAACCGGTTTGATGCCAGGAAGGACACCGCACGGGTGAATATCGGGTTTATTGAGGGTCGGTATGGGGAACGGTTTCCCGTGATGCCCGTCCTGCGTGACCTGGCCGCCTGGAATCGGGCGGCGCAGTACAAACGCAGTATCTACACGTTCGGGGATGCCGAAGACGCGACAGATTACGAACGGCGGCAATCCGGTCATGCGTCCGCTGAACTGGAGGCCATTCTCCGGTCTATCCTGCTGAACCTGAAAACGAAAGTGGCCGTCGCATGAGCAGGCGATTAATGGATGCGCTTGAGGATGACGCTGCGCAGCGCGGCGTACCGTCCAGTCGCTCGACCTACAATATCCACATCCCAAAAGGCGGAACCAAACCGCCGCCAAACGCCCTGGTTCCCATCCCGGAAGAGCCGGGCTGCTATCTGTTCCGGGGTTGCAAAATAACGACCATTGGCGTTGAGTTTCCCGCTGACACTGATCTGACGACCTGGATGGAACTGGGCGGAATCCTGCTCGACATGGAAAGCGCCATCACCTTCGCGCTGGGGGACTGGCTGAACTTCGGAGAGGATCGTCAGTGGGGTGAAACTTACCGGACGATTGCACAGGAACGGGGCGTCAAAATTGAGACGATCTGGACCTATGCGTGGGTGATGCGCAAACTTCGATTCAAGAATCGAAGTTTGTCATTCGCGCATCATCGGAAGGTGTGCAGTCTGCGAGACCCCGAAACCGGCGCGGAACTTCAGGGCGATGCCCTGGCCGCCTGGCAGGAATACTGGCTGAATACCGCAGCGGAACAGCAGTGGTCGGTATCCCAACTCGACGCAGCGATTAACGGACCGAAGCCCCCTACCCCATCGCCAGCGGATGATCCGGTGGGATATGCACACTACAGCCTGAGCAAGATTCAGAAGCGTTTACCCCGAATCGGGAAACTCGATTCGGGTGCGAGAATGCAAATCGCAGACCTATTGGAAACGCTGGCCCGGCAGTATCGAGAAGGGTAGGGGAAGGATATATCCCAAATGGAAACGCCGATCCTCGTTCGTGAATTGGAACCGGGCCGCCGAATTGAACTCTGGCAGTACCTTTACAACCTGCGTCTGATGCTGGTGGAAGAGGGGTTCGCTGGACCGGAGATTGTCAGTCAGTTCTGTTACCAGCGTCCTGAATTGGCGCTCGTGGCCCTGGCGGTTTGGGATGGAGAAGGGAAGCCGCACGGCTGGTTCAAGGATGTACAGACACAGGAGTACCAGCGGGAATTTGCCGCTGATGCGAGTTAACAAAAAGCCCGGCGCGAACCGGGCTTTTTGTTCGATTAACCGACAGCCCAAGTCCTTAAATTAAGGTCAGTTTGGGCGTGGCGCAGATTGCGGCTTCCACGAAGCGCCTGGGTTCCGATACCCCGAATAAGTCATCATCGGCATCGGTCCGAACTTCTGTCCAGTCAACTTTGCTGTACGGGTAGTCCAGATCAAAATTCACCTGCACATACACGGGCAGAATCGTACCATTCTCATTTGGCGTAAGGGCCTCGATCAGGGAATATTCCCGCAGGCGGGCCGTGATCCGTTTGCCGCCTTCCGGTTCCTGGGCCTCGACTTCAAACGAGGGCCGTTCGTTTTTGCCCGCATATCCATACAGCTTCGTAGCAACAGGGGCACGGTATGCGCCATCGGTACAGGTTGCACCAGCGGCTGATTTGCGCTGCGCAGGTTTGCTCGTCGCGCAGGTCTTCGCAGTCTTCAGACCGCACCACAATGACTTGCTGATCTTCGGTGTCATGCACCAGCGCTCGCAGGGTGTAGGTACTGGGGATGTCCAGGGGTTCAATCAGGCGCTGGTAGACGGTTACAAGCTGCCCGTGCTGAGTCTGGCCGGTCCAGTAATGGACAAAGCTGCCGTGTCGACGTTTTTTCATAAGTCTGGCCCTTCAACCACGCCCTTTCCGTTGCATTTGCGGCAGCACTCTTCTGTTTTGCCATCCGGGTGTGGTGATGCCATGACCAAAGGCCAGCAGCCTTCGCCCTCACAATCTGGACAGACGCGGGTGTATCCTTTGCCGTTGCAAACCGGGCAATGTTCTTCAATGCTTCCGTCGCGGGGGAAGGTAATCACACCTGCGCCGCCGCAGAGCGTGCAGCGGGGAAGGTAATACGTGTTCATGTCACGATACACAAAACCATTGCGCTCAAGGCGTTTTAGGGCCAACCGCTCGCGGCGAGTCAGGCTAGCGCAGTGAAGCCCTTCCCGATCACGCACGCGCTTGAGCAGCCATTGGTCATAGGAGCCGACCTGGGGTGTTCTGGGCATGTAGTCAGCGCAATGCTGATCCCACATGCGATCATAGTTGGGTTCAGGTACGTTCATTTGAACATCTCCATCTGTGCAGGCTGCTCGACGGCAGTGCGTGGCAGTCGCTTGAACAGAGCCTTCACATTATCGGGGTGAATATCCCCGGTGACTGCCCGGTAAAAGTCTGTAGGGGCAATCCAATAGTCGATCTGCGCAAACAGGACAGGCTCGCTGGCAGCAATCCATTCTGCCCATAGCTCTGCCTTGCTCATCTGCCTGTACCAGTCTGGCAGTCTCTCTTTGTTCGCCTTCTCCCAATCGCCGATCTCGCCGTGCGTCCCATGTTGTAGTTCCCCTGGCTGAATGAAGGGCTTGTTCTCATTCACCCGCAGGGGCCAGGCAAGATATTCGCGCTTGGTGATCTTTTTGTGCGTGCGATAGCGCGAGACGTATTTGCGCAGCTTGGTTGGGAGCAGGCGTTTCATCTCCATCCGGGCTAGATACCCACGCGCTTTGCCCTGCGCGCTGTAGCTGTACAGCGCAAAGCGGTAGGGCAGTGCATCGAATTCTTCGCTGATCGAGAAAACCCCGGCAAACTCTCCAACCTTTGGACTGCTGGCCCACTGCAAGGCCAGCGTCAGTTCGTCGACACTGCACACCACAAAGCTATACTCATGCTGCCCGATACCGGGCGGGTGCTTCAGTGCCATCACGACCATTGCCCACGAAGGGTTGTCAAAGGGCATCCACGCCAGTTCTGACAGGCTGCGCCAGTAGGCGTACTGCGGATGCTCAACCCACGCCTGCCGATATGTGGCAATCTGTCGGTACATCCACAGTGCGGTTTCGACGAAGGGGAGGCTATTGGTTTCGATCTTCTGACGCAGCGGCGGGAATGTCAGACAGAGTTTGGCTGCTGTCATCATCACCGTAGAAGCAGTCGATACACCAGAGTTCGCTGGTGTCGCTGTTTCGGATTGCGACATGCTGAATTTCCTTTCCGCATTGGTGGCAGTGTGTGTCCATGTTCGTCCTCACATCAGGTCAAAGACACAGGCTCGCAGGCCGTGCTTCTCGATCATTTCATCTTTCCACTTCAGGTCGGCTTTGGTCTCGGTCATGGGAACGATTCGCCATGCCGGAACGTCATAGCCTTGATTGCGTTCGAGCCATTTGGTGAAGGCCAGCGCCATCTCTTTGCAGAAGTGCTGCACAGGCGCGGGCGGCGGATAGGGTTCCATCTCTTCCCCTGTTTTGTAGTGTCGCCAGACCTTGCGCGTCGGCTGAAACAGGTCAATCTGCCCCGTCGACGTGGTATTCAATTCTTCGACCACCACATGATTGACGTAGCCGACGCGCACCAGGTCTTTTTTGCGCAGGTTGCCGGTACACGGGAAGCCTTCACCGCGCCGCGCATACGGGCACTGCCAGGGACAGTCCCACACGCAGCGCAGGGCCGCGTGCGGGTCTTTGGGCTGGGCCTGAAGCTGCGCCCACAACTGCTGCGCAGCCTCGTTGCCGTAGATGTTCCGGGTGATGTGCGTCAAATCATTCATGGGAGGCTCTAGGTAACGGGAATGTCGCCCGCGTCACTAGCAATGCCAGAGTCGTTTTGCGGGTTTGTGGGTTGCTGGTGCTGTGAACGTAGGAACTGTTCTGCGCCCGCTTCTGCGCTTTCCCAGACCCAGGCAGGCATGAGGGCTGCCGAGTGCCCCAGGTCTTGAATCTCTTCATCGAAGGATTCGCGGGCCTCTTCCATGTCGTCGTATTCAAAGAACTCAATGACGCGATCCTGATCGTCCAATCGGAGGACGACCCAACGTTGCGGTATTGCGCTTGATTTAGACATTTGATCCCTCTCACTTGAATAAGGGGTGGCTTAGGCCACCCCTGCGAATACTTCGAGCATTTTCAGCAGGACTTCAGCCTGCGCTTCGGATAATTCGGGTATCCGTTCACTCAACCGATACTTCGCGCTGCGCACGGCGGCCATGTCTTTCTGGAGGTCGCCGGTGGCGCGAAATGACTTCGGGTAAGGCGACGGTTCGGCGTCAAACAGGCTCATAAGCTGCTGTGCAGGCTCAGGGTGTGGCGCAGATGCTTCATTGGTAATCGGGGAGGCTTCCGCAGTCAAAACCGCCGGTTCGGGCTTGAGGGTGTCCTGAGTGGGTTCCTGAGAGGACACATTCAACTTCACCTCTTGCACCAGTTGGTTGTGCTTTTGCCGTTCCTCGAACTCCGCCTGATCGCCAATAATATGCAGTTTCCCCTTGCTGCGGGTCAGGGCGACGTACAGGATGTTGAATTCCTGTTCCAACTGCCATTGAGACTGATTCGGCCACCGCAGCGGCATTTTCTCTGGCTTGAGGATAAACGTCTGGTCGGCTTCCAATCCCTTCGCTTTATGCACCGTGCAAAGCGTCACCCGGCTTTTCCAGTTGGCGTCATCGTCAGCAAACAGGGCTTCGAGTTCACGCTTCAGGCAGTCCAGGTCTTTGCATTCCGTGAAATTGGTCGCGCAGA
>CAZKIB010000205.1:8742-10189 GCA_964552425.1 uncultured Anaerolineaceae bacterium
CCTTGTCATTCAGCATTTCGACGGCTTCCTCGCCGTTGGATTTCTGCATGAGCATGGCCTCCTGCATTTGCCGCCATTTTCCCAGATACTCGACAATCTTCTCGTAGCGGAACCCTTCGAGTTTGGCGACCTTATCCAACGTTGCCGACAGGTCTTTACTCAGTTCGCGCCCTAGCACTTTTGCGGGGACGCGCTGCGTAATGAGGTCGAAATACGTGCTGATGAGCGGAGCGGTCACGCGACACATGACCAGTGCGCCCCGTTCCACATATTTATGCAGATCGTCCTCAGCCAGGTAAATGATCTCACCTGCTTCCGCGCCTGGGGCCGCCTCAATTTCGGGAACCAACCGCCGGGCAAGCTCCAGGTGCGAGGTCGGGCAGCGGTAACAGATGTTCAGCGGCAGGACCGCCGCGCCGGTGTCCTGCGCGATGCGGTCAAAACTCTCCGCGTCAGCCCCCGCAAAGCCGTACATGGCTTGCCGTTTGTCTCCAACAAATATGGAGCGCCCGCCAGGGGCTACGCTTCGCAAAGCCATCTGCTGCTGCAAGCGGTTCAAGTCCTGGCATTCATCGACCAGCACAAACCGGTACTGCGGAAGCTCCAGGTTCATCACTACCGGATAGTAAACCTGTTCATCAAAGCAGACCTCCCCGGTTTGCTGCCACGCACGTCTGGCTTCTGCCAAAACAGAAGGGAGCGCGTTGATGTGCCGCAGGTCTACGTTTTCCATACTGTAGTGATCGACCAGGCTGCGGACCGCCTCTTCGTCATGAGGGTCAGTGCCATTGAGCATCACTTTACTGACCAGGGTTTCCAGGGTACGACTCAGGTTATACACCTCGCCATAGTCCACCCCCCAACCCTGGACTGCCATTTTGCAGATGTTCCGCATCTTGGAGGTGTTGACCTTTGTCCGAGGCTGGACTTTCGTGAGCGCCTGCATCCCCAGTTTGTGCGAGTTGATCGCGGTGTAACCCGCAGGCAGCCGTTCGTTTAACTCGTCCCGGATCGTTTTGTTGAACGCCAGGAACATAGCCGAAGGTTCGCCCATTGCTTTCAGCAGGTGCGCGATTTGTACCAGCAAGGTCGTTTTGCCGCTGCCAGCCAGGGCACTCACCAGTTTGTTGCCGGAACCGAAGGCGATACTTTCCAGAATTTCGCGCTGGAACCGATTGGGCGGGTATTTCAACCCGTCGATAAAGGACTGAAATTGCGCTTGCGTGTACGCGGACATGGGTTTGGCCTCGTTATTCGATCTTTATCCTTAGTATCATTATACACGATAACGTGTAAAATGCAATAAGGAAATATGAAAATTGCCAAAATGAAACCTGCTACTTAGTGGTTTTCGTTGCGGTAGGGGGTCGGCCTTTGCCGCCTTCTTCCCATCGGTTCGGACTATTCATCCACTGTTCCAGGTCGGAACGTTTAATCACTGTCACGC
>CAZKIB010000205.1:10247-11858 GCA_964552425.1 uncultured Anaerolineaceae bacterium
GGTCTCGCCCTGCTATCTCTGCTGCCTGGGTTACGCTTAACACGTCATTGATCTCCATAAATGCCTCGCAGGGTAGGGAGAAAGCACACTACCCTGCATTATACACGAAAGAGTGATAATTAATCGCCTGCGCTGAACATTGGCACTGTCTGATTCTGAGCGGCGATTTTCCGGCCTAATGCACGCTCCTCGTCCGTCCGAGGGTCCTGTATTTCCAGAACGAGTCTGTTCCCGTCAAAATCCCCAATTGGAGACAGATTTCCGATGCCCCCTTCGGCAAGTTGGCGGGCAGAGAACATCTCCCCTTGCTGCGGCTTGCTGCGCTTGGGCCGGGCGGCTTTGTCCGGCACGTCTGGGAGTAAGGCGGGTTGTTGGATCGTCGTCTCATTGATCATAGGCTCTACCGGTTGCTCTGGGGCAGGCGTTGGACGCATCTCCTGCTCGTATTCACCGGGGCCGATCCAGTTCTTGCCAAGCGCGGCTTTCAGGTTGAACTGTTTCAGCAGTTCCAGGTCCTTGAACGTCAGATGAACCGTTCCCTTTTTGTACATGCGGATTGTGAAGTGGGTAGACTCAAACTCGCGGTTGTAATCCACTTCGCCTTTATTGATCCGGGTACACATCGCCTGGATTGCCGTGCTGATTGAGACGATGCTTTCATACGAGACCCCCTGCACAAAGCATAGGGCCTTGTCCAGATCATCGTAAAAATCCTTGCCCGCGCCATAGTGCAGGCTCCAGGTCCAATCGGTGCTAATCCCCCAGGGATGGATGATTTTCTTCGACAGTTTCCAGCACTTATTGGTTTTCCAGCCCTCGACGTGGATTTTGTTCTTTTCGTGATAACTGGTGGCGCGGTCAAAGGCTTCGATGATGCAGCGCTGCATGATGTTTTCTCGATCCCCAAACAGCACGGTTAACACCTGATAGATGTTGTGTTCGTTAAATGCCATATTGGAAGTCTGCGAAACCTGCTGCTCGAAATCACGCTGGAAATTGCTGGTGGTGAGTGCGCCTACTTTGGTCTTCTCAAAGACGTATTTCCAGAACGCCTGCTTCAGTTCTTCGATCATCTGGGTCAGGGTACGGTGGTCACCGCCTTCCAGATTGAAGTGCGTCCCGCGTGCGTAGAACTTCAGTTTGCTTTCGATGTCGTGGCGTTCCTGCAAAAGATTCCGAGCCATCTGGTACTGATCCACCAGGGACCGAATGGTATCCCGATGCGCCAGCGGGTTAGCGCTGAACTCCGAGTCGTTTGCCGCTGCTTCCTGGTCAAACTGAACGCCATCGAAAGTCTCTTTTTCACGCTCCGGTTTTTCCAGCCAGACGATTGCCACCTCAACATGGGTCGGGCGCTCGGAGTCTTTGAAGGCTTGCCCGATAAACTCGTAACGTCCGTGTTCCTGAACGATATGCTGAAGAAGCTGCCGCTCATTGCTGTACGGGTTGTTCAGCGTTTCCGCATTCAACAGGCAGATGACACGACCCCCAGGGGAAACGACCTGCCAGGCTTTCAGCAGGTGCTTGACTCCATCTGCAAAGGGCGGGTTCATGACAATCAGGTCGTAATGGTAGGGTTCATCGAAAAGCAGGAAGTCCCCATCCAGAACT
>CAZKIB010000206.1:0-5316 GCA_964552425.1 uncultured Anaerolineaceae bacterium
AGTCATCTCCCGGCGTGCCCCAGGACATTTGCTCACGGGTACGGCGGTAGTAGATATTGAACACGCCTTCTTCCGTCGGCCAGCGCGGCAGCCCCGTAGCAACCAGGGTCGCAAATACTGGCCGGTCTCCCTCATACGCAATCAGTACCTGCTCATACAGGTCAATGCTGACCCAGCGCGCGCTGCCCACGTCTGCCGGACGTTTCACCGGAATTACCTTCGCCACGCCCGTCTGTTCCACCCACTGATCCGGCCCAATCTGATACCAGTTCCAGCCGTCCAGTTCAACTGTATCGTAGATCGTGACCTGTGTATAACGGTAGATCAGGTCATTCGATTCCAGCGCAGGGCCACCTGGTTCCTTACTGGGATACGCATTAATCAGCATCCAGGCAGTCGGATATTCCAGCGGCTCATCTGGCAAAAAGACGCCGGTAAAACGTGAAATCACCCAGTTGGCATTTTTAAGACTTGCCAGCGGAATCCACTCACCGGGATAAATTTCTGCCCAGTCGTCCTGGATAGCTGTCGTTGTCAGAAAATTGAAGCCGGCATCCAGTGTCCGAATCACACTGCCGTTGGGTGCGCTGTAAATTTGCAGCGACCCCTCGACCCGCCAGTAATTGCGGTCATGCAGCAGACCATCGTCCACAGACAGCCGTTCAAACTCCGGGGTTTCATGCCGCAAAATTTCGTCGGCGCTGAGTCCGTAAGGCATATCACAGGCCGTCTCATTGCAGTCTGCCAGTATGACAGTCGCCCCGGACAATATCACAATTATGAACAAACCCGTCGCTATCGCAGATCGCATAGGCTATCTCTCCGACATTCGATTGTTTGATGTCTCGATTGTAATGCGACCTGGCTTCCTGCTGTCATCCGGTTTGCCTACGGTTCACGACTGTTTCCAGGTGAAATAAGGTTCGAGGCGCGCATACACCCGGTCAATTTCCTTCAGATCGTCAGCATCCAGTGAAGCAGACTGGTTGCGAATGCGGTTGTTTTTCAGCACCCCGCGCCGTACCATAATCTCTTTGGCGTAGGCCATGCCCATCAGCCCTTCCAGCACCACACCGGGCATGATGTGGTCAAACAGGTCTTCGGCTTCGGCCGGCTGCCCCGCGTCCAGCAGGTCCCAGATGCGCTGAAGCACATCGGTATATTCACACGCGACGATGACCCCACACGCGCCGCGTTCCCGCTCAGTAATCATGTACAGGCCGCCCGCGCCGCCCATGACCCCTTTGACCGCTGCCGACTGCCGCTGCATCAGCGCCCCAATGGTGTGGGTGCTGGGCGTCACTTCCTGCTTGACCCACGAGACATTCTCGATTTCGCTACAGAGGCGGATAATCTGGTCAATCGACAGCGGCGCGATATTGGCGTTCTGTATCCACACCGGGATATGTACCGCTTCCGCAATCGCTCGAAAATAAGCAAAGTTACTTTCAAAATCGGTTTTTAGCATATACGGCGGCATGGCGATCACGGCGTCTGCGCCCACCTCCTCGGCATAGCGCGCATAGCTCACCGCCAGTGGAGTGTTCAGCGCGGCGCAGTTCGCCACCACCGGGATACCTGCCGGTTTGCACATCTCCACCGGAATGCGCATCATCAGGCGGCGTTCGTCTTCAGAAAGCAGTTGAAATTCGCTGACCATCACCGGCACACACAACCCGCGCGCCCCGGCCTCGATACAGAACTGAATTTCTGCCCGCAGCGCATCTTCATCAATGCGGTCCTCATCATCAAACGGCGTCATCGGAATTGCAAAAATACCGCGCCAGTTTTGAACAGACATAATTTCCCTTTCGTCACAAAATCATTTCAAAACGGGATTATACAGCCATGTAAGGATTGCGACCTGCGCCATGAGACCAATTCGGAGCATAACCACAGGGGATTCGGTAAAATAATCTCAATTACGACATGTGTAGGAGGTAATATGCAGGCAGGTCAGATCGCTGCACCCGGACAGGCCGCCGTGATCTCGGCCCGCGAACCCGCGCCCGGCCCGGATGATGTCCTGATCGCCGTGCGCGCAGCCGGCATTTGCGGCACAGATTTGCACATTTTCAAAGGCGAATACGAAGCGCATTATCCACTCATTCCCGGCCATGAGTTCAGCGGCGTGGTCACGGCTGTGGGGGCGAATGTGACGCGCTTCAAGGCAGGTGATCGCGTCACCGCTGACCCAAACATCCCCTGCAATCGCTGCCCGGCCTGCCAGCGCAATGAACCCAACCAGTGTGAAAAGCTCGCGGCTATCGGTGTCACTCGCGACGGTGGCTTCGCGCAGTATGTGACCGCGCCGGAAGGTAATGTATTCTCTATCGGCGATCTGTCCTTTGCCGCAGCAGGGCTGGTCGAACCGCTGGCCTGTGTCGTGTGGGGTCTCAAGCGGGTACAGGTACAACCGGGTGATTCGGCGTTGGTATTCGGGGCCGGGCCGATGGGCTGTCTGGTAGCGCAGGGTTTACGTCAGGCCGGGGCCGCACGGGTTGTCATCACGGATACCGTCCCCTATCGCCTAGAAATCGCCGCAGCACTGGGCCTTGATGCCGTGCCCGCCGATGTGTTGAAAGCACGTCACACCGCAGAATTCGACATTGTGGCCGATGCCACTGGCATTCCAAAAGTAGTCGAAAGCGCGTTTGCTTATCTGCGCCCACGCGGCAAACTGTGGATTTTCGGGGTTGTGCCGCCCGGCCAGCAGGCCACCTTCATTCCCTATGACGTCTTCCGGCGTGACCTGACCATCATCGGCAGTTTCGCGGTCAACCGCACCTTTCAGGAAAGCATCGCCCTCATCCAGAGCGGCGCGATTCAGGTCGAACCGCTGATTTCGCACCGTCTGCCGCTGGCTGATTTTTGCGACGGATTCGCGCTGGCCGAACATGATCCGCAGCGCATGAAAGTTCAGTTTGAAATTGATTAACGTCTTTACACCAAAGAGAGTTTTCTGATGATGGATGCTGTTTCTGCCGCAAAACCTGTGCTTGATCGCTTTAATCTGACAGGCCGTGTAGCGCTGGTGACGGGCGCCGGACAGGGCATTGGCCGCGCTTTTGCCCACGCGCTGGGCGAGGCCGGGGCGGCTGTTGCAGTGGCCGATCTGGTCATTGAACGCGCCGAAAATGTCGCCGCTGAACTGGCCGAAAAAGGCATCGAGTCACTCGCCATCGCGGTGGATGTGACCCAGGCCAGTCAGGTGCAGGCCATGATCGAAACCATCACCAGCCGATGGGATCGGCTGACGATTGGCGTGAATAATGCCGGAGTTGCCGACTGGACGGCTGCCGAAGAAGTGAGCGAAGACAACTGGGACCGGATGAACGCGGTCAATCTCAAAGGGGTTTTTCTGTGCGCGCAGGCGGAAGGCCGAGTCATGCTCGATGCCGGCTATGGCAAGATCATCAACACTGCCAGCATGTCCGCCAGCATTGTCAACACACCACAAAAGCAGGTGGTTTACAACACGACCAAAGCCGGTGTCCTCCACATGACGCGCAGTCTGGCGGCGGAATGGGCGGCGCGTGGGGTCCGTGTAAACAGCATCAGCCCTGGCTACACCCGCACCCGGCTTGTCGATGACCTGCTGCAAACCCCCATTGGTCAGGCGATGGCCCCGCAGTGGTTATCGCTCACGCCAATGGGCCGCATGGCGGAAGTCACCGACTTGCAGGGCGCAGTTGTGTTCCTGGCGTCCGAAGCCTCCGACTTTATGACCGGGGCTGATATGGTGATCGACGGCGGTTACTGCCTGTGGTAACTCACCGTCCAATCAGAAAACTTTGCAGCACGCTCTGATTTTCATAGAGCGAACCCTGCTTTTTGGCGGGCGGCAGCGGCATCCGTACTGGTACATCTGCCAGGCGCGGAACGATGCTCGTCTGGCCCTGCACCATATTGGCATTAAAGCTGTCCAGGTCTTTGACACCCATCAAAGGCCAGGCATCCGCCGCGCAGTACTGGAATAACAGAAACCGGCGCGGATATTTTGAGTGATTCGGGGCTGAAGCGTGCAGCGCGCGGGCGTGATGGATGGTAATGCCGCCAGCCCCTACTTCCAGAGGCACGACATTCTCAGGCTTAAAATTCGGGTCGGTGATGGCCCCGGCAAATGCGCCGTCATAGTGATGGTCGTAGACCGGGCCAAGATGCGATCCTGGAACCACCAGCAGACAGCCGTTCTCCTGTGTCATGGCGTCAATGCACACGCCCACCGCCAGCAGATCATCATTGGTATGCGGATAAAATGCCCAGTCCTGATGCCACTCCACCGGGCTGCCCACTTCCGGCAGTTTCATGTTCAGCTTCGTGCCGTTCTGCCGCAGGTCGGGGCCGATTAACTGGCTCACAATGTCGAGAATGCCTGGGTGGTGCATCGTCTGTTTGTAAGTCGGGTGATGCTTGACCGGGTCTTTCAGCCGGCGCAGGCGCGGGTCGTCTGGTGTATGACTGGGTTCCAGATCGAAGATTTCGTTGTGCTGTGTCACCTGCCGGGACTTTTCGACAAATTCATCCGTCACCCGGCGCAGGTCCTGAACTTCCGCATCCGACAGAACCTGCTCTACACTCAGATACCCATTGGCATGATAAAAATTGACCTGATCCTGTGTAAGCATTGTTTTGACTCCCCAATAATCTTCAGAAATAAAAAGGGGCGATTGTTTCTCACCCCTCATGAAATCGATACGCCCGTTATTGTGCCAGTTCCTGATGTTCCTTAGCAGCTCGCTCAAGCGCGCGCTGTGCCTGCCGGACATTGATCTTTGGCGCGACATCCGCGTAAAATCGGGCCGCAGTACCTTCAACAGCCTGTTGTGCCCTGGCAGACAGGTCATCTACAGTCAGCACATAGTCAGCTTCATCCAGACCATCTATCGGCTCCAGCGTAATTTCCAGCACTGTTTCACGGCGAATACGCTCCATCGTCTGGCGGCGTTTGTCGGCGGCTTTGGCCCGCTCCACATTTCCGGCCTGCTGGTAAAAATCGCGCAGCGAAGTTTCGAGGTTAACCGCATGCGTCAGAATTGCTCCGAAGGTATTTAACGATGCCATCCCGCCCGCCCTCTACAGCCAGCGCTCGATCACAATTTTGCGATCCGTGAAAAATTCGATGGAGTCCGGCCCCTGCCCGTGCAGATCACCAAAGAACGAGTCCTTCTGTCCACCAAACGGGAACGAGGCCGATGGAGCCGCCACACCGATATTGACACCGATGTTCCCGGCGCGCACGCGGTATTTGAATTCGCGGGCATATTTGCCGCTGCTGGTAAAAATACTGGCCGCGTTACCAAAGTGACTTTTGTT
>CAZKIB010000206.1:5326-10974 GCA_964552425.1 uncultured Anaerolineaceae bacterium
AACGGCCTCGTCAAAATCGCTGGCGCGCATCAACGCCAGCACCGGCCCAAAAATTTCTTCCCGCGCAACAGTCATTTCCGGTGTGACATCTTCCAGAATAGTCGGGCCAACAAACATGCCATTCTGATAGCCTTCAACCTGATAATTACGGCCATCCACCGCGACCTTCGCGCCTTCGTCCGCGCCCTGCTGGATCATGCGCTCGATGCGCTCTTTCGCCTGCGCACTGACGACAGTTCCCATCTGAGTGGTCTCATCCAACCCGTAACCCACTCGCAGGTTCGCCACCTGTTTGACCAGTTCGTCGCGGAGTTCGTCATAAGCATCGCCGACACCCACCGCCACAGCAGCAGCAAGGCAGCGCTGCCCCGCGCACCCATAAGCCGCGCCGAGAATATTGCGCACGCTGGATTCAATATTGGCGTCAGGCAGCACGGCGATATAGTTCTTCGCCCCACCCTGGGCCTGAACCCGCTTGCCATGCTGAGTACCCACCTCATAAATTTTCTTCGCCACCGGGCTGGAACCCACGAATGAAATACCCGCAATACCAGGGTGTTTGAGGATCGCATCAGCCGCTTCGACCCCGCCCTGAACCAGGTTAACCACCCCTTCGGGCATATCCAACTCGTCCAGCAGTTCATACAGAATCTGCATACTGAGGGGCGTCTGTGGGGAAGGTTTGACGATGAAGGTATTGCCGCAGGTGATCGCTGTAGGCAGGAACCACAGCGGGACCATCAGTGGGAAATTGAACGGGGTGATCGCAGCAAACACCCCTACTGGCTGGCGGATTGTGGTTTCGTCGATGCCGGAGCTTATATCCTCCACACCATCATTGCGCATCAGAAACGGCACACCCATCGCAAAATCAATGCTCTCGATCCCGCGCCGGATTTCGCCGCGTGCTTCGTCAAGCGTCTTGCCATTTTCTTCAACCACCGTGCGGGCGAGGTCTTCAAAGCGGTCTTCGATCAGATTCTTGAAGTGGTGCATATACTGTGCGCGACTAAGCAGCGGTGTACTGCGCCACTCCTCGAAAGCCTCTGCTGCCGCTTTGACCGCCGCGTCCACGTCCTGTGCATTGGATTCGGGGCATTCTGCCAGCACCTCGCAGGTTGCCGGATTATAGACCGGGATATACTGGTCAGTGGTCGCTTCTACCCACTCACCGCCAATGTAATTCTTGAGCTTGTCAGCCATTATAGACTCCTTAAAAGAATATCTTCTAGAACACTCCGTCCGCAGGCAGTCTGCTGGTTGGTATACCAGAGAATAATCGAAAACCGGCTGTCCTGCAACGCCGCGCCTCCGAAACCGCACGTCCAACAGGTCGACGCAAAACTGCCTGTCCACCATCGAACAGGCAGCTATCTTGTACATTGGATAGTCCCGCATCCACAGGTAACGATCTACAGGCCGCTCGCAGACCAGAGTTGATCCATATAGCTGGCGGTTAATTGAGCCGCCTCTACCGGGTCTTCGATGCTGTTGACCCGCTTGCTGAATGGCTCTGGTGTCACCGGACCGTCGTAACCCATCGCCTTGAGCTTGCTCATAAACCCTGGCAGATCAATGACGCCGGTTTCCATCGGCAGACGCCGGTCATGGTCATTATATTCGGCCATGCTCAGACCTTCGGGCGCATCATTGACATGCACCGAAACCACTTCCGCGTTAGTAATTTTATCGAGATCAGCCAGGCTGCCGCCAGAGGTATACAGATGCCAGGCGTCCAGCAGCAGGCCAGCATTGCCTGTGCCAATCGCCTCTGTCAGTTGCAGCATCCCCTCCATTGTGTAGATGAAAGCGTGCTTCTCTGGCGGACGCAGGGACTGCGGGCCAATAAACTCGATGCCAAAACGAATATTAAAGGGCTTGAGCGCCTCGGCAATCGCGCCAAAGCGTTCCAGATGCCACTGGAAATTTTCCTCAAACGCGCGGTGATCCGAACTCGGCGGACACCAGGTCTGCGTGCGCATTGCCCCAATCTCCTGAGCGAGACCGGCCAGTTCCGGCAGTTGGGCGACATCTTCACGCCAGTGGTCTTCGCGCCAGGCTACCGGCACGCCCCACGCCCCCGGTCTGACACCCGCATCGGCAAACAACTGGCGTACATGGCCTGCGCCATGCGCTTTTGCCAGATCAGCCGCCTCTTTAATATTAAAATCAATGCCCTCAAACCCGGTTTTACGCGCCAGTTCGAGCGACTCCACCAGCCCATAATTGCGAATGCCAATCGCGCCGGGACTCAGATTTTTGTACATACCGCAGCCTCTTTCATAGTGAAAACGCTTATGTGATTTCGCCGCTGCGCAGCCGTTCCACCAACTGTTCGGCGGCGCGCAGACAAACAGCCCAGATCGTCAAAGTCGGGTTAATGCCGGGACAGGATGGAAAAACCGCGCCGCCCAGAACGTACAAACCCGGCGTGTCATGCACCTGCAAACGGGCGTCCACCACCGAGTCAGCCGGGTCCGCCCCCATGCGGCAACCCCCCAGATCATGGCTGCTGCCCACACCAGTAAAACGCGGTCCCGTCCAGGTTTTGGTCGCGCCCATCTGCTTCAGAACAGCGCCTGCCTGGTCTTCCATCCATGCGGATAAACGCTGTTCATTCTCGCGCATCGCATACGTAATGCGAATTACCGGCAGTCCCAGGCCGCTGCGATCCCGATAGTGCGGGTCCAGGTCGAGAGAATGGGTCCGATAGGGCAGTGTATCCGGCTGGATGCGCACAACACCCAGATGCTGCCACTGTCGCAGGTGGTCTTTATAACCCTGTCCCCAGGTGGGCACATCCGGCGGAAGCGCCTCCCGGCTGATCTGTATCGGTAGGAACTGCTGCTCTGCGCCCAGGGTTGCCCCACCGATAAACCCTTCCCGCAGCGAATCAAATTCGTCCGCCAGGTAATCGTCCACAATCACACCCTGCGCGGCCGGCCCGGTGTGGCGGTTAAAGATGACATTCGGGAACAAACCATCCACATGACCAAACATCTTGGTCATATAGTGTTTACCAACCTGTCCCGCATTATTCCCTAAGCCATTGGGGTGTTTGGAAGTGCCGGACAGCAGCATCAGACGCACCATCTCGAAGGTATAGCTGCACAGGATGACGATGCGCGCTTCCTGAACATGGCGTTCGCCATTGGCGTTGATGTATTCGACACCGCTGGCATGACCGTCGCCATCCGTCAGAATGCGTACCGCCCGGCAGTGGGTGCGCAGATCAAAATTGCCGGTTGCCAGCGCTGCGGGAACAGAAGTCAAAGCTGGATGCCATTTGTCCCCGTGAAAGGACCCGAACCCATTGCTCCACGCGGTATAGGTGGTTGCCGGGCGGCCATCATAAGGCACACTGTTCATCCCCACCGGCACAGGATACGGGTTCAGCCCCAGCCCTGCCGCAGCCTCGCGGAACATTTCCCCCATCCGAAACGGGCGCAGCGGCGGCATTGGGAATGGCTGACTACGCGGGATAAAAGGTGTCCGATTATCCCCGGCCACACCGATCAGATATTCCAGTCGGGTGAAATAAGGTTCGAGATCATCATAAGTCAGCGGCCAGTCAGCCAGTGTGCAATCTTCTGGTAGTGCCTCCGCGCCCCACCGTTCGCGCACCCGGCTGAGGGGCCTGAAGTGATGCGGATGAAAGCGTCGCAGCCATGCCCCGTAATGCACAACAGAGCCGCCCACGCCGTTCATCATCCGCCCAAGCGAGAAGGTTGCCTCCTGGGTGGGTTCCACCTCAGTTCTGCGCCAGCGGGGTATTTCGGAGAGGAATTTCGCACCCATATTCGCCCGGCAGTAATACGCCGCGCCGAGTTCATCAGGTAGAAAATTCTGCCCCGTGCGCCAGGTGCCGGCCTCCAGCGCCACCACCTTCAAACCGGCCTGCGCCAGAACCGGGGCGATCACGCTGCCAACAGCCCCCAATCCAACCAGCACCACGTCCGCAGGGCCATCCGGCGGGTACGCGCCGCGCTGCGGGTCATAGCCGGGAACCTCAACACGTTGTCCTGAATTCTCAAGTCCGTAACCCAGGTCTGCCAGCGATTGAATCACGCCGCCTTTGGTGACAGGTTCGGATGTCAGATTTTCCTCTTCCGAGTTTTCCAGCCAGACGCCGGGATGCCCCAGGAACTTCCAGCCCTGTTTATCCCGGTTGCCGCCATAAACCGGGTCAGAAAATAAACCTTCTTGCAGATGAGCGCGGAGGAGATGAAAGAAGGTTTGCTGTGGTGGAATATGAAAATCCGGCAGACTGCCCTGTTCCAACTGAGCGATAAGTTCTTGCAGTTGGGGCGGGCCAAGCTCAGCAATCCGTTCCCCAAAAAGTGTCGTACTCGCGTTGTCCAGCGCAGCGATACCAAGCCGGTAGGTCTCGACATGCAGAGCGTAAGGGCCGGCCAGCGCCCGGTCCACATAGGTGACAACGCCGATTTCCGTCGCTGCCGGGCTGTCAGCATCCGCCGGAAAGAGGGTATCAAATACCGCGCTTATCACACGCGCTTCATAGTCCGTAAAGGTAATACAGGTCATCATTTTTGGGCACACAACATTCTATTGAAAAACAAAAATCTATCGTGCTGCAAAGTCCGGGTTAAACCACACGATGAACGAACAGCGATCCCCCGTCTCCGGGTCCTGAACATAATTTTCAAGCACACCCAGCACCTGGAAACCGTTCTTCAGGTGAAAACTGAGAGTGCTGTCCGCCAGTTCGCCCGCCGCCACCCGGTTGACATACTCGTGAACGGTCATCGCATGTTTGTGATGGACATAATCCGGCAGCGCACCGCCGGCCACGATCCCACGTTTATTGTAACGCCGAACCAGTTCTTTGCGCAGCGCATAAATGCGACTGCCGATTCCACGCCCGCGATAATCCGGGTGAACACTGACATCCGCGTCATAATAAAATGCGCCGAGCGGGTCATGATTGGTGAAGTAGCCGCCTGCGATAATGTCTATAAAACGATGTTGAGGATTATCGAGATCAAAATCAATGAAAAAGCCCGCCCCCAACCCCACCACCCGGTCTCCATCGAGTGCGACAAAATCCCCTTCAGGAAACAATTCGCAGTGGCGCAGGAAGTGCGGTTCCTTCATACGCTCTTCTTCAGCCAGTTCAGGGAAACATATACGCTGAAGCTCGGCCAACTGGCCGGCATGTTCTGGCCGGATATGAACGATCTCGATCTCTCTCATATCGATGTGCCGTTAATGAGCTAAAATGCGGGCATTCTGGGTATCCCAGAATACATACACGGACTGTCCGGTCTTGTAGGTCGTGTCGAAACGCTGGCCGAAGTTCTGCACCCGTGCAACCAGTTCCGTATTACCGATACGCACAGTATAGCGCGTGTCTGTGCCGATATACAGCCGGTTGACAATAGTGGCGGGCAGCACCGTCGTATCCGGTGAGCGTTCAAGAATCGCCTTAAACTCGTCCACCGGAATAGTGATCCCTTCGTCCTTGCGTACCACACCATCCGCCGGGAACAAGCCCACTTTCTCCGGACGAATCGCCACGGTGATGTCACTGTTGGATTGAATTGGCTCCCCAGGCCAGGCCGCCCTGATGACCGCATTCGCGCCAATTTCCACGACCCCATATTCCCCGCTGCGCTCCACCAGCGTGC
>CAZKIB010000206.1:10996-11797 GCA_964552425.1 uncultured Anaerolineaceae bacterium
TCACCGATAAAATCAGCCACAAAACGATCCAGTGGTTTTTCATAGATTTCCGGCGGGCTTCCCACTTGCAGAACTTTGCCATTGTTCATCACGGCGATGCGATCCGCCATCGTCATGGCTTCTTCCTGATCGTGCGTCACATAGATGAACGTAATGCCCACCTGCTGCTGCATGGACTTCAGTTCGTACTGCATGGCCTTCCGCAGTTTCAGATCAAGTGCGCCCAGCGGTTCATCCAGCAGCAGGACCGCAGGTTTTTTGACCAGTGCGCGAGCCAGCGCCACCCGCTGCTGCTGTCCACCGGAAAGCTGACGGGGCTTACGGTTCGCCAGGTCAGGCAGGCGCACCAGTTCGAGTGCTTCCAGCGCGCGTGTTTTGGACTCGGCTTTATCGACACCTTCCATACGCAGACCGAACTGCACATTTTGCAGCACGGTCATGTGCGGGAACAGGGCATAATCCTGGAACACGGTGTTCACGGGGCGGTGAAAGGGCGGCACATGCTCCATCGCCTGCCCACGAATGAGAATCTTCCCCTGCGAGGGATATTCAAATCCTGCGATCATCCGCAGCGTAGTCGTCTTGCCGCAGCCGCTGGGGCCAAGCAGCGCGAAAAATTCCCCATCGTAAATTTTGAGGGATACATCATCCACAGCGCGTGTGATGCCGTCACTGTTCGCACCCTGAAATTCCTTGACGACGTTGATGAGTTCAACCTCGACTGCGGCCATGTTCAACTGTCCTTTGCTAGGCTCTGTTGACATTTAAATTGGTTCTGGTAAGGTTGTCGGATGACAACCA
>CAZKIB010000207.1:0-11793 GCA_964552425.1 uncultured Anaerolineaceae bacterium
GCGGGGCTGGGGGTTGAGGGCCAAAACAGGCATTTTCCGAATTATGACCACCTCTAAGTTAGGTCAAACAAAAGCAGTTTAGCAGAAGGTAAGCATTCACTCATCAGCAGCAAGTACAGTTGCACACCTGTTCTAATGGACAGGTCGGACTGCCCGGTTGAAGGCTTGCGCTGTGAGGTGATTTTCGCCTCCGTTCAGGATAATCGTTTTACCAGGGCGCTTTTCTCAGATGGGGAGGGTCTCGGACTTTCCCTGCGACAAATTCTTATTCCGAATTGGCGTTATACTAGGTAGGAAGACTGCTCCATCTAACCATCGAGGTAGGGTACATGTTTTTTGACCGTCCCTATTTCCGGCAGCACGCGCTGTTGATGACGGTGCTGACCGGGATCATTGTGTTCGTCTTATGGAATATCCCGCAGCTCGATTTTCTCCTTTATCCCTTCCGGCTGTTCGTCACCTTTGTGCATGAAGCCGGGCACAGCCTGATGGCCGCGTTCACCGGCGGGCAGGTGCTTGAGTTCACGGTGTTCGGCAACGGGACAGGCATCGCCACAACAGCCGGGGGCAACCGTTTTCTGATCCTCCCGGCGGGCTATCTGGGGGCGGCCTTCTTTGGCGCGGTGCTGTTCTACATGGTGAACACGCTGCCCTTCCCCCGCAAGATTTCGCTGGTGGTGGGCACGCTGATGATTGTCGTGGCGCTCTTCATGCGGGCCAGCGGCATCGCGCTGCTGATTGGCATTCTCACCGGGCTGGCGCTCATCTTTCTGGGACTGCGCGCAACGGTCTCGCTGAACATGTTTGTGCTGAACATGCTGGCGACCCTGACCGGATTGAACGCCGTACTCGACCTGATTTTTCTGGTGCAGAACAGTTCGGCCACGCTGGGTGTGCTGCGCAATGACGCTGCGGCTTTTGCTGAACTCACACCGGGCATTCCCGCCGTCATCTGGGCGCTGATCTGGGCGATTCTGGCGGTCTTCATGCTCGGCAGCGCCCTGTGGTATAGTGTCGTGCGCCCCTTACGTCAGGGCCACGCTGAGATTATCTGATATGACAAACTGGCTGCTGTACGGCGCAACAGGTTTTACCGGGCGTCTGCTGGCGCAGGAAGCGCTGCGGCGCGGGCATCGTCCCGTGCTGGGCGGGCGTTCCGAAGCCAGGCTTCAGCCGCTGGCGGAGTCGCTGGGGCTGGAGTATCAGGTGTTTGGGCTGGAACGGCTGGACGCGCTGGTGCGGGCCGTGCGGGATTTCGACCTGGTATTTCACGCCGCAGGACCCTATATCCACACCGCTGACCCGATGATGAAAGCCTGCGCGCTGGCCGGCCGGCATTATCTTGACATTACCGGCGAAATCCCGGTATTTGAAGGCAGCACCGCCTATGATGAAGCCATGCGCCGCCAGAACCGCGCTATGATAAGCGGTGTTGGCTTTGATGTCGTGCCGGGCAACTGTCTGGCCCAGTATGTGGCCGGACAGCTTCCCGAAGCCACCCAGCTTGATGTGGCCTTTTACGCCCCGACTGGCATCAGCGCGGGGACCGCCCGTTCGGCGATTGCCGGGGGCGCGGCGGGGGGCTGGGTGCGGCGCAAGGGCAGGTTGATCCCTTATCCATTAGGAACCGGACGGCGCAGAGTGCGCTTTCCAAATGGTCAGTTCAGTGTCGTGCCGTTTCCCTGGGGCGATTTGTCGGCTTCCTTTCAGTCCACCGGAATCCCGAATATCACCGTGTATGGGGCCTTCTCGCCGCTGCTGGCCGGGATGGCTCGTTTCGGTGCGCCCATCGGCCAGTTTCTGCTGTCGATTCCGCCTGTGCGCAGCGCTCTGAGCGGGCTGGCGGGCGCGGTCTTCAAAGGGCCGAGTGCCGATCAGCAGGCCAGCAATCGAGCATACTTCTGGGCGCAGGTGGCCGATGAAGCCGGGAACAGCGCGCAGGCATGGATAGAAACCCCGGAACCTTATCGTTTCACCGCGCTGGCGGGCATTCGGGCAGTCGAGCGCACCCTGGCCGAAAACCCGGCGGGCGTGCTGGCCCCGGCACAGGCTTTCGGCGCGGATTTTCCACTGGAAATCGAGAGCGTCGCCCGCTTCGATACACTGGATAATCGGTAAGTTTCGGCTGCCGGTTAGCTTATCGAAAAAAACGGGTATAAGACCGATACTGTAGGGGCGATTCGCGAAGCCCCTGCATAAACCCTTTAACTCACCTTACGCAGATGGCTGGAAACTGAAGTATCTGGCAAAGCACCCCAACTCCCTGCGGGATTCCGCCTCCTCTCGTTCAGTCCCGGCGGGACTTGTCCTGCCTTGCCGTCGATTTTAATCGGCGGCACACGCTGAAGCGCGCCCAGCCCCACCGAAACCACGACATTCCATCCCAACGGGAAGATGGTTCCCCACTGCGTAATGTCAGCCTTTAACTTCGACAGGTCTGCTAGCGAATCGCAAATTCCGGGGACAGCGGTCCCATCAGCCCGTTGGCGTCTTTAGCGGCAATCGCCAGCCCGGTGAAACGTTCCGGCACAAAACCATCCCAGGTCACGCTGGTGTCGGCGATTTCGAAGCGCTGTTCGTAACGTAACGCATTCGGCCAGCGCAGGGCGACGACATAACTGGCTGCGCCGGGGATCGGTTCCCACACCAGCGTGCGCGTCCCATTGCCCGCGTCGCGCAGGGCGATATTGCGCGGTGGTTGCAGGCCGTCCGCCAGCGAAGTGATGACCGTCAGCACGGTCTGGGTGGTGCGGGTGAGATACGCGCCCTGTACACCATCAATCGTATCGCGGTCATTGTGCTGGCGGGAAATATTCTCAATGCTTTCGACAAAGCGGATCGCCGCGTAACCCGCATCACTGAAGGACATGTGATCGCCGTAGCGTCCCTCCCGGTCTTCGCGGTCCTGCAATTGCAGGGTCATGAACGGCGCATGTGATGATTAATTCGGCGGTGCGCGCCGCCTGCCGGGACGGAGAGTCGTTGGGGCCGGCGGAATAGACGCGCATCATCGTATCGTTGATCGCGCCGCTGCCATCCGTCGGGTTGCCCATCAGGTCCATGTTTATCATGACATTCAGATCAATGCTGCGGGGCAGCAGATAATCGCGGATAAACGCCTGGCTTCCCTGACGCTGCGTTTCTTCCGCCGAAAAAGCCACAAACATGATCGAGGCGCGGTGATTGCGCGTGCTTAACACACGGGCCAGTTCCAGCAGGGCCGCGATGCCGGAACCGTTATCGTTGGCGCCAGGCGCGGCGGCAGCGCCATCCTCAAAATCAATCGAGATGCTGTCGTAATGCGCGCCGACCAGCACCGTGCCCGCGCCTTCTTCTGTGCCGCTGAGAAAGGCCACTATGTTATACGGCTGGCTGGTGACGCCGCCCCATTCGACTTCGAAGGAATGGTCAAACACCACCAGCCGGCCCTGGGTATCGTTCTGGATTTTTTCAAATTCCGCCGTGATGTAATTCGCTGCCGCGCCGATGCCCCAATCGCTGCGGCTGTAGCCCGAATTAACGTGGCGTGTGCCAAAGTTTTGCAGGTTGTCCACATGCAGCATCAGCCGGTCCGTTTCGATCTGGTTCACCAGATTGACCAGCGCGGCATTGACCCCGGCGCTGGCGACACTGGTAGACGCGACCTGCGGCAGTTCTTCCGGGCTGAGAGTCGCGTAGCCAATCGTCGGCGGCGGCGTGAACGTCGGGCGCGGCACAAGGGTGGGCGGAGCCTGTGTGCCGGTCAGGTTGCAGGCCAGCACGGTCAGCGACAGCCAGCCTATGGCGATCAGGGTTTTCAAATGGGTGTGCAATCTCATGCCGGGAATACTATCACATCACCCATTACGATTTCTATTGAGATTTGATCGCAATTGCCCAAACGTAGATTGAACGTCAGGCGCAGCCCCGGCATCTGCGCATCCGGCGCACACTGCGGATCAATAGCCCCAGGTGATCGACTGATATTCCGGGTGGCGCTGAATATAAGCGGCGATATACGGACACAGTGCCTGCACCTTATAGCCTTCGGCTTTTGCATATTCCAGCGCCACACGCGCCATTTTGCTGGCGATTCCCTTACCCTCAAATTCCGGCGGAACTTCCGTGTGGGTGAAGATGATGTTCTGCCCGGCGATCATGTATTCCACCATCGCAATTTTGTCACCCAGCATCACTTCAAAGCGCTTTTCTTCCGGGTTGTTGTGAACTTCGATGTCATTCAGTTCCGTTGACACAGTGCTTTTCCTGTCTACTCGGCGGTAAATGCGTTGCGTTTATGGGTGCTGTCACAGAAAGGTTTGGTGTTTGAGCCTCCGCAGCGGCACAACCAGGTGTGGCTGCCTGTGAAAAGCGTATCGCCGGCTTCATTCACGATTTCAAGCGCGCCCTGTAATTCCAGCGGGCCGTTCGGCTCGACCAGGATGGTCAGGGTGCTGGCGGCGGGCTGCTCCGCTGGCTGCTGGACAGGATCAACCTCAACCGCTTCAAAGGGCAGATTCTCATGGGCGTTATCACAGAACGGCTTGTTATTCGATGCCCCGCAGCGGCACAGTGTTGTGCGGGTTTCGTGTTCCAGTTCGACTGTCGCGCCGTATATCGCCAGATCACCGCGTATTTCCAGCGGGCCATTGTGTTTCACCATCACGACGTTCTTTTCCGGCGGTTTTTCGGTGATGCCGTCCCTGCGATCATAATGCAGCGCACCGGACGGGCACATCTCAATGACGGAAACAATCGCCTCCACAGGCGCCCCCCGCGCATTGATCCAGGGGCGCTTCTGGTTATCAAACACACTGGACAGATGGTGGATGCAGCGCTCCGCGTGGATGCAGCGTTTGAGGCTGTAGGTAATGTCGACTTCATCCCCGGTGTAGCGGCGATCTTTACCTGTATATTTTTCGGTCACAACCCTACCTCTGCTTGAACGGACAGGAATCGAGTTCGGTTTGGGTGTACTCGACGGGGAATACAATACCCGAAGAAATCGAATCCTGCTGCATTTGGATGATCCCGATTGGCCCTATGTGAAACGCGGGTCGTGTTGTCTGGTCTTTACTTCAGCAGACGCGGCAGAAAACGCCCGGCGCGCTGGCGATAGGCGGCGTATTCCGGGTAGACCTGCATCAGCAGGGTTTCTTCAAAGGTCGATTTGTAGGTGAAAAACAGGCACACAATCACCGCGATCACCAGCCCGATGATGTGCCCGTGCGCGATGGCAGTCCCCACTGCGGTGAGCATGACGCCGGTATAGATAGGGTGGCGGATGTAACCGTAAATGCCCGTCTGCACCAGCCTGTTCTGCGCATTTGGTTCGGGTGACACATTGACCATATTCCGGTTGACCAGCGTATGCGTCAGAATGGCGACCATCACAGTGATGAGGCCGGCGGCGGTCAGGATAATGCCGAGGATGCGCGCCCACAATACCTGACCATTGGGCAGCAGCATGTACGCGCCCGCCAGCAGCGCGAACAGGACAAACTGAAACGTGACGAGTCGTTGGGCCTGCGTTTTCATAAACCGCGATTTCCTGAATGAGTGTTTCGTTGATGATACATCGGCGGGCGAAAATCGCCCAATGCGCTACAATAGGAGCCAGACAGACGGAAGGCGGCAGACGATGAAATTTGCGCGGGTGATCGGCAATCTGGTGACAACTCGCAAGGTCGATGGGCTGGAAGGGGTCAAGTTTCTGATTGTCCAGCCGCTCGACAGCCAGCGCGAACCGCAGGGTGAAGCCTATGTCGCGGTGGATGCGACCAATCAGGCCGGGATGGACGAACTGGTGTTTGTGATCGCATCCAAAGAAGCGGCTTTTGCGCTGCCTGTGGAGTTCGTGCCGGTGGATGCCGCCGTCGTGGGCATTGTCGATGATGTCGATGATCGTCCGCTGTACGATGCCGACAGTGTGGCGTGGAAAATCCTTCTCAAACAGGCGGAGTAACCAGTATGTACATTGGGCGTGTGACCGGAACCGTCACCAGTACGATCAAACACAAGCTGTACAACGGTCATAAACTGCTGCTTGTCACCCGCCTGAACCTCGATGGCAGCGAAACCAGCGCCTACGACATCTGCCTGGATGCGGCGCAGGCAGGGGTGGGGGATGTGGTCGTGGTGCTGGACGAAGGCAGCAGCACGCGGCAGATCATCGGCAAACGTGGCACAGGCCCGGCCCGCGCCATCATCGTCGGCATTGTGGATGCTGTCGAGCTGTACGGAACTTAAGCCAACAAACCCCCGTTTCAGCGTACAATGCAAACGATACCCGCACGCATTGGGACGCTTATGCGAAACATCTTCTGGCGCGATCTCCTCCTCATCATCCTGCTGGCTTTCATTGGCCGCACACTGCTGGTCCTCAGCGGCGCGGTGTCCTTTCACAGCGACGAGGCGGTGGTCGCGCTCATGGCCCGGCACATCAACCAGGGCGCTCGCCCGGTCTTTTTTTACGGACAGGCGTACATGGGCAGCCTGGATGCCTGGCTGGTCGCGGTGGGTTTTCGGCTGTTTGGCGAGTCTGTCCTCAGTATCCGCATGATCCAGAGTGTCCTGTATGGGTTGATCGTCGTCACCAGCTATCTGACCGCGTGGGAATTCTCGCACAAACGCATCATCGCGGCAGTCACCGGGTTGATTTTCGCGCTGCCCACCGCGCTGGTGGCGACCTATACCAGCGCGACACTGGGCGGCTATAACGAAGTGCTGCTGTTTGGCAACATTATCCTGATTAGCGGCTACCGTGTCCTGCACAGCACCGCCGCATCCCGCCAGTTGGGTATGTGGGCGCTGCTGGGTGTCTGCGCCGGGTTAGGCTGGTGGTCGAACGGGCTGATTATTATGTACATGCTGCCTATTGCGCTGCTCGGTCTGTTGGAACTTATCCGCCGCGCGCGCCACCAGCGCGACTCGCTGACCCCGTTTGTCACCGGCATCCTCATCGCCGCTGCGGCTTTTTTCATCGGCAGCGCGCCCTGGTGGATGTACAACTTTGAACACGATTTTGCGGCGCTCAATTTTTATCTGGGCGTTGACATGGACGGCGTGCCCAACCCGGACGCTGCGCAGATCACCTTTGTCGAGCGGCTGCTGGGGATGGTGCTGTTCGGCCTGCCCGTCGTCTTTGGTCTGCGTTTTTCGTGGCTGCCAAGCTATTTTCTGATGCCTGTGGGGCTGGTGGTGCTGGTGATTTATCTGATAAGCCTGTACCGGTTGGGGCGCGCCAACCCGCTGCGGTCCGGGGCGCGTCAGCTTGTCCTGCTGATGATTGGCCTGTTCCTGCTGGTTTTTATGCTGTCCCCTTTTGGCGGTGATCCGACAGGGCGCTACTTTCTGCCGCTGGTGCTGCCGTCCAGCCATCGCGCTGGGGGCACTGATTGAAACAATCAGCCATCCGCCAGATACGGCGTCCACATCTCTGTGGGTAAACCGCGTGCTGCCAGCGGGGATGATTGCGCTGGTGCTGGGGTATCAACTGGCCGGGCAGATCACCGGGGCCACCGGAGCGTATGGCCTGACCACCCAGTTCAGCCTCGTCACCCACATTCCGCACGACCATGATGCCGAGGTGATTGAGTTTCTGCTGGAGCATGAACTCTACAACGGCCATACCAACTACTGGGTTGCGTATCGGCTGGCCTTCCTGAGTGGGGAACAATTGCAGTACAGCGCCAGTCTGCCATACAAAACGGACCTGGACTATAACCCCGCCGACAAGCGTTATCCGCCTTATACAGAAGCCACTGCTGCTGCCGGACGGGTGGCATTTATCACCACCAGACTGCCGGAACTGGACGCGCAGCTTGAGCAGGCTTTCGCGGCGGAGGGCATCACCTATGACCGGAAGGTCATCGGGGATTACCATATTTATTACAATTTCTCCTCAACCCCCCAACTGGCCCTGTACGGGCTGGGACAAACTGTGCAAAGTATCTAAGTAAGAACAACGTTACGGGTGAGAAAGCTCCGTATAATAAAAATAACAGCCCGTGAGAGGGAGTGTCACTATGTACGCGCAAAAAACGATCATTCGCGCTCCACTGGGGAAAATTGCGGAACTGCGTCAGGTGATTGCCCAGAAATATCTGCCGGTTGTCCGTGCGCGCCCCGGTTTTATGGCGGCTTACCTGCTGGAACAGGTCGATGATACCGATGTCTGTGAGATGATTCAGTTCTGGGACACACAGGCCGCGCTGGAAAACTTCAACCGCACCGGAATGCTGCAAGCCTCGATCCAGAGCATCGCCGCCGAACTGCCCGGTGTACGCCTGGAGCGCCAGGGTTATGTGATCCGCGTGGCGGTGGGCAGCCTGCCGGTTGCCGAGGGCACTGCCAGCGTCTAGCACTGCCCATGTTCTGAAACCCATGTTTATCACGTCGTCCCATACACGCAGGGAGATAATGGTCTGTGTCCCTGTTCAGAGTGCCAATCTCAGGTTAAACTCATCGGCCATAGTATTTTCCTGGGACGAACGACTTTTATTTTCAACAGGCGGCTTAAATAAAATGGAATTCACACAGGACGCGATTGTGCTGGCACTCGTGATTTTTTTGCTGCGCGTGTTTAACAGCGCGGTGGGAACCATCCGGCTGGTCGTGATGGGGCGCGGGCGCTATTTTTTGACCGCCGTGCTGGGTTTCATCGAAGCGCTGATCTTCGCGTGGGTGACAGCCAATGTGATTGCGGACTTATCCAACCTGCTTATCCTGACCGCCTACTGCGCCGGCTTCTCGATTGGCATTTATGTCGGTATGGCGATTGAAGCGCGCTTCGTCACCAGTTATGTGAAGGTCAACATCATCACCCCCAACAACGGGCACGGTCACAGCATCGCCGTCAGACTGCGCGAGATGGGGCACGGTGTCACGGAAATGCACGGTGAAGGCGGCTCCGGCGAGGTCACGATGATTAGCACCGTGATTTACCGGGTGCATGTGCCGGAAGTACTCAAGACCGTATACGCGATGAACCCCAAAGCCTTTGTCACGATGGAAGAAGCGCGTTCAGTGCAGCATGGCTGGCTGCGCGCCCTGCGCCACACGAAGTAAATTTCACGCTTTCGTAAGAACTCGACAGTATGCTGGGTGCATCGGTGTTTTTGAGATGAGGAGTACCGTCGATGCGCCAGATTATTTTGTGTTTGATTTTCATGCTGACGGGAAGCCTGACCCTATCCACTGCCCGCGCCCAGGAAACCGATCACACCGGCAGGATGCTGGGTATCCTGGATGAACTGGTCAGCTTTAACGGTTTTAACCCGCAGATTGAAGATCAGTTAGCAGACATCGCTGAAAGCGGTGACCCGCTGTACATCGCGCCGTTGATTGATCTGGCGTTTTTTGCGCGTGGCGGGGCTAATCCCGTTTTTGAAACACTGGATACCCTCAGTGGTCAGGGGTTTGGCGCGGACTGGCAGGCATACTTTGAATGGGCATCCGCAGAAAATCTCGCGCTGCCAGACCGTTACGACGAATGGAAAGGTCGTTTGTTCAGCACGCTGATTGACCCGCAGTTTGCCCGCTTCTGGGGGGATGTACAGGATACGGCACAGGTGAATCTGCTGGAACCGCTGTGGGGCGGGGTGCGCGTGGATGGCATCCCCTCGCTGGTGAACGCGAAGCAGATTACGCCGGAGGCGGCGCTGGCGGAAGGCGAAGCCCTGCCGCAGTTCTGCCGCAACGGGGACTGCGCCTACCCCGCGCCGGATGAATATGTTTTTGGCGTGAGCCTCAACGGCGATCACCGGGCCTACCCCCTGCGCCTGCTTAACTGGCACGAGATGTTCAACGATGTACTGGGCCGCGCGCCGCTGTACGACGCGCCGGATGGTGAAATAGTGTGCAGCTTTCGCGCTCCGACGGCATTTCGGGCGATTGCGCGACAGGGCAGCGCCTGGGTGCAGATTGTGGGGGAATCCGCCGGATGCCCGGAAAGCGGTTGGTTAACCGACGCCGAAAATCTGAACTGGCCGGGGCTGGATGGCTGGTACGAGGCCAGTATGGAACTGCCCAATCTGGCAGTAGAGGGCGAATCAGCGCTGGACGTGGACAGTGGGATAACGGGCAGTGTGCCGGGGATGCCAGTCATGCTGGCCTACTGTACCTTGTGCGGTTCCGGCATTCTGTACAATGCGACTGTGCCGGACCTGGTCGTTAACGGTGAAAGCCAGGGCGAAACGGTGCTGGAATTTGGCTCTACCGGGATGCTGATGCGCTCCAACAAGCTGATGTATGACCGCAATACTGACACGGTCTGGAACGCTATGACCGGCGAACCGGCGTTTGGCCCGCTGGCCGGCAGCGGTATCCGGCTGGAGATTCTGCCGGTGGTTGTGACCGACTGGGCGACCTGGCTGGCCGAACACCCGGATACCAGTGTCCTCAGCCTGCGAACCGGGTTCCAGCGCAATTACACCAACGGCGGGGCGTATTCTGATTATTTTAATGACCCGGATTTTGTGATGTTCCCGGTGTGGCAGCAGGACACCAGCGCCAACGACAACAAAGAAGTCATTTTCGCCCTGAACCTCAATGACACGCCGAAGGCCTATCCGCTCAGAACCATTCTCCCCGAACAGGTGACGAACGATACTCTGGCTGGTACGAATGTGGTGATTGTTTCGCGGGCCACGCCGGAGCGCGCCTTTTTCGAGCCGGGCGGTGCGGCGGTGCGGGCCTATGCCAGCGGGGATTATCGCTTCAGCCCCGGCCAAACCGCGCTTGAAGTGATCGACCAGAACGGCGCGGCCTGGGCTGTCACCGAGGAGGCGCTCATCGGCCCGGATGACGCTCGGCTGGAACGCCTCGGCGGGCATCTGGCGTTCTGGTTTGGCTGGTATTCCTATTACCCGGACACGCTGGTTTACGAGGGTGAGGACTAAACCGGCGGCGTGCGCCCCAGGTCCGACTGGCTGGCGCAGGCAGCACTTTTACCGGGGCACTGGTCAGATGTGGTACAAATGACGTTATTATCGAGTGCTGTCCACGATGGAGATTGTCCCATGTCTGAGCCGCTGCGTCTGGCGTTGATTGGAGCCGGGTTGTACGCCCGCGAGGCGCATGTGCCCGCGCTGATCGCCCTGCAAGACAGGTTTCGCGTGGTGGCGGTTGCCAGCCGCACCCTGGAGTCAGCCCGTGAACGCGCGGCGGATTTCCCTTACGAGGTCGAGGCGACCAGCGATATTCCCGGTGTGATGGCGCGCGATGATGTGGATGTGCTGAATGTCGTGCTGCCCATTCAGGTGCAGCCGCCCGTGCTGGAAATGGCGCTCAGGAGCGGCAAACATGTCGTCAGCGAGAAGCCCATTGCCCGCAGCGTCGCCGAAGGCCAGCGTCTCATGGGGCAGCATATCCGCGCCAGCCTGTGGATGGTGGCCGAAAATTTCCGCTATCAGGCGGCCTTTGTCAAAGCGGCGGAAATGCTGGCTGATGGCGCGATTGGCCGTCCGCTGGTCGCCAACTGGACGATGTATTCCCCTTTGAACCCCGGCGATAAATACTACGAAACTCCCTGGCGGCGCGCCGGTGATTTCCCCGGTGGTTTTCTGCTGGACGGCGGCGTGCATTGGGTCGCGGTGTTCCGGCTGATTGTCGGCGAGATCACGCGGGCCAGCGCGCTGACTGCCCTCACCCGTGACGATTTACCACCCCTCAATGCGCTGGCCGCCAATTTTGAGTTTGAAAACGGCTGCATCGGCAACTTCACTGTCGTCGTGGGCGCGCCCGCCGGGGCCGATTACAACGCTGGCTTGACGGTCAGCGGCAGCGAGAAGAGCACACGTCTGAACTCCAGTC
>CAZKIB010000208.1:0-6843 GCA_964552425.1 uncultured Anaerolineaceae bacterium
AGAAGGCGATGAAGTCCGGGTGGGTGTTATAGGTTTCGCCCAGGCCGCGCAGAATGTCCAGGTTCGGCTCATAAAAATAGCGCAGGTGATTGTGCCAGCGCACCAGGATGTCCTGCGCTTCGGCGCTGGTGGCTGGCTCGCCGGCGGTCATGGCCTTCGCCAGATCGAGGTAAATTTCGCCGCCTTCCATACGCACCGCTTCCTGCTGTGCCGGGCTGTAGCTGTTCCAGCGTTTGATCGACTCGTTGACGTTTTCCGGGCCATATTGCAGGCGGGCCTCGCGTTCGTATTCCTTCTGCTTTTCAGCGCTGAAACCCTGAAAAAGCCGTTTTTTGTTCATGTTCATTTCCTCGACTAAGTGCATGATGGTGCTGTCTACCGTACTCACGAGATTCTGAAGGCGGGTGATTTTCTCTTGCAGCACGCCGCGATGGGAGCGCAGTGCGGTCAGCAGGTCGAAATCCGGGCTGTCCAGAATCTCCCTGATCTGCGCCAGTTCCAGCCCAATCTCCCGGTAAAAAAGGATCTGCTGGAGCCGGAGCAGGGCGGCGTCATCATAATAGCGGTAGCTGTTCTCGCCGACTCTGGACGGGTGCAGCAGGCCGATTTCGTCGTAATAATGCAGGGTGCGCACGCTGACTTCGGCCAGGTCGGATAGCTGCTTAACGGTGTACATAGCGTCCCCCTTCTACTCAGAGCGCATGATAAACTATGACGCTGCGTGAGAGTCAAGGGGTTGGGGGAAAGAAGTTAGTGAATCAATGGCTACTGATCATTATCCTTCCTATTAAGAATCGGATGGTGCTTCTGGATTAGGTATGTTTCCAGTTCAAATCTTCCTAGGTTGACTGGAATCATTCGTACTTTGCAGCTTCGTAGCAGACGAGTTATTTCTTGATCTTGGCTCTGTGTAAAGTAACGTTTTTTGCCCTTGATCTCGATCAGCGTGAAACCCAATAACTCGGTTCCAATATGACGTCTGAGTGCTGAAAAGTAGGTCTTATCACTATGTGTATTGTATCGTTCTTTAAGGTTTGAACTCTCACCGATATAAATCACGTTTTCATCAGAGTTTTCCACGTAGTATAGGCCTGGGCGGTTAGGCGCGGTCGCCTTGAACCACAAAACCGCAGATTGATCAAGAACAAAAGCCTCACCTTCAGCCAACAAAGTTCCAACCGCAGTTTGAGCCTCAACCCACAAACCAGGGTCAGCAAGACCACTGTACTTTTGTTGTTTGTTCTTCTGAAACTTATTCAGACAAGTAGGAAGATTGACAATGCCAAATTCCTCCATTTCCTTACGCCCAAACTTGTGCGCAAGAGTTTGAATAGCAAACTCTCCAATATCGAGGCCAGCGGGCAGCACTGTTGACCTGTGAGCTAAATAGGTTTTGTAGAAAGTTGAGGTTTTGGCTGTAGTTTGTTGCTTCAATCGATGATTCAAGTTCTTTGCTTCGCCGATATAGGCTGATTGCCCCTCATAGCTAACCAGATAATTACCTGCATCTGATGACCAACCACCACTTTGGAAATGAGTATGGTGAAGGTGATAAATTCCACTAAGAAGAATGTTCGCAGTCTGTTCTTGACAAGCCAACCAATTTAACATCGAACACTTCTCCAAAGTTTATGTGATGACCACAGGCCCGCTGCTGGTAGGAAGCACGATGGTGGGAGGAATGAGTGTCGGTGCAGGAGTATTGGTGGATAGCGGCAGCGGCGTGTTGGTCGGCGGTGGCAAAGGCGTATTGGTGGGTGGCGGCAAGGGGGTATTGGTGGGCGGTGGCAAGGGGGTATTGGTGGGCGGCGGCAGCGGCGTTGAAGTCGGAAATGGCGTCGCGGTGGGGAAGGGCGTAGATGTCGCGCTGGGAGCAAAGGTCGCTGTCGGGTTGGGTGTCACGGTGGGGAATAGCGTGCCGGTTGCGCTGGGCGCGGGGGTATTGGTGGGCGGCGGCGGGACCGGAAGGCGCAGGACCTGACCGACAAAAATCTGGTTGATGTTTGCGATACAGTTGCCGACCTGAAGCTGCGTGGCCGAAACTCCAATGCGGCTGGCGATGCTGAACAGGGTGTCACCGGGGGCAACGGTGTAGCGGAAGCGCCAGTCGGTGCGCGGGAAACACTGGCTCAGGGTGGGAATGGGCGTGCGGGTAGGAGTCCGGGTGGGCGTCTGTGTCGGTGTTTCGGTGATGACCCGCGCGGTTGGGCTGGCCTCCTCGGTGGGCGCGGGGGTAACGGGATCAGGCAGGTCCACTGTGTCGGGCAGCAGATCGAGCGGCGCGCCCTGAAGGATGACGCGCGCGTCGAACGGCTCCGGCGGTGAGGGTGGGCCGATGACGGTCAGGCCGCCCTGGTCGCCTAACGGCAGCCGGGACTGCGCGCCTTCGCTGATGATGCGGCTCACCCCAAAGGCTTCTACAATCACCGTTCCATCCACTGTGCCGATGGACATTTCCGCATTCTGCGCCGCCGTGAGGTACAGGGTTGAGCCGACGATGAGATTGGCTCCGTTGATGTTCATGGTGACGACGGAGCCGGCCGGGGCCTGCACCAGCGTGGCTGCCGGGGGCGCGTCCGTACAGGTGGCGCGGCCAAAGCCGGTGTTGATGACCACCGCTTCCATGCGGGGCGAAATATCGTTCATCGCTGCGCCGCCGTAGAGCAAAAAGGTGACGTTCTGACCGGGCAGGTTTTCCGGCAGATTGACCTGGGCGCGCAGCAGGGCCACCCCCCAGGTATGCAGCGTTTCGTTCCAGGGCGCGGTGGTGATGAGGCGGATGTCTTGCAGCGCAGAGATGTCGCCAACCTGCTGAAAAACGCTCTGAGCGCCCTCGCGCAGTTGGGCATTGACCAGATTGCTGCCGTAGCAGGCCTGGTTGCGTCCTGTAGCATCGCAGACCGGGCCGACTGCCTGAAGCGCCGCTGTGATGATCTCATTGCAGGTGAGGACCACCTGTGTGGGAACTGGGGTTGCGGTGGGCGCGGCGGGCTGCGAGGCGAGATTACAGCCTGTCAGGAGCAGCAGCACGATGGAATTGAAGACCCACGCGAAACGCAGCACTGGATTGTCCTTGCTGATTGGCAGCGCGTGAGGGTTCCATGACGGACCCAGACACTATGCGCAGCTAATTTATATCCCGAAATGGTTCCGGCTCAAAACTTTGCAGCCGAGTCACAGGGTAAACGCAGGGGTTGGGCGAATATCACAACCGGCATGATGCGGCTGCGGTACGCTATACGTCACAGGGTTTCACCAGTATACTGACTGGTTTCAAACTCGCTGTGCGGGATATTCTCGCGAGATAGTGCAGTTACCAGTTGCCAGTCATCAGTGACCAGTTCGGGCTGCGACCCGCAACGACTCTGGATAGTTGCGATGATCGCTTCTCGGATTTTCGTTGACGGGCGACATGCAATTCTTACAGGCTGAGACTGCAATAGCGACATGATCTTGTTCGGGACAAGTGTGATGGACTTATCCCGAACAGAGGCAGGCAGAAGATGAGGCTTAGTCCGCCTGTGCAGAGGCGGGGACGAGGGCCGGTTCGGCAGGGCGCAGGGTGCGTGGATCACGCAGGACGACCAGCGCCACCAGCACGCCAAGCAGGGCGGCGGACAGGGCCACGATAAAGGTGGCGCTAAAACCGACCAGATCGACCAGCGCGCCGCCGATTACCGGGGCGATGAGTGTCGCCGGGGCGATGAGCGTGTTGGCGAGGCCGATGTAGTAGGGCCGTTCGATTTCAGTGCCAAACTCGACGGTGAGAGTCAGCACACTGGTCCACAGCACGCCGTTGGTCAGGCCAGCCAGCGCGAACACCAGATAAAACCATTCCAGCGCCGGGGCGGTGAGGGCCAGGAAAATGCTGAGGGCCATCGTCAGCATCCCCATGGCGAAGACCCGGCGGTGTCCCCAGCGGTCCCCAACCCAGCCGACCAGCGGGCTGCCGATCATCTGGGCGAAGGCCATCACGCCAGTCATAAACCCGGCGGTGGTTTCATCCATATTAAAATCGCGCACGGCGTAGATGGTGTAAAAACTGACGGCCATGACTGCCGCCTGCGCCAGCATACGGGCCAGCAGGAACCAGCGGAAATTGCCATCGCGCCGCAGGATGCCCCACAGATTATCCCGCAGGACACGCTGAGTCGGCTTGATTTCGACGGGCGGGCCTTCCGGTTCACGGGTGCGCCACAGATAATACATCGAAATCGACATAGCCCCTGAAGCGATGAAGAAGCAGGCCATAAAGTTGTAGGGATAGGGTACGCCGGTCAGCAGGAAGCCCGCGCCAATCGCCCCCAGGCCGGTGAGCAGGCTGATGCCGGAGGACTGGACGCCGTAGAATGTGCCGCGCCGGTTTTCGGGCATGACCTTGCCGATCATGGCCTGCCAGGCCGTCGCGGTAAAGCCGCCGCCCAGGGCCTGCACGACCAGCATGACAAAACTGAGAATCAGCGCCGCCTGTGTGCCGATGACCGGCAGAAGCAGCGCGACCACACCCAGGCCAAAAAACGGCCAGCGTTCGTGCAGGGTCATGAACATGACCATCGGCTTGTAACGCCGCAGCCCGGCCACACGGTTGGACGTGAGGACCTGGGGAAGCTGCCAGCCAACCAGGTGGATGGAGGCGATCAGACCGATGATGGTGGTCGAATCGGTCAGGCTGGAGACGAACAGCGGAATAATGGTGACGAACGAGGCGAAGCCCATGCCGAGGCCGAAGAACGCGCCATCGAGGACATTCACGATGAAGTTGTGTCTGAAGTTTTCGAGGATTACGGATTTCTGCATGTGTTGTTTTCTCCCAGATTATTTTACCTGTGCATTTACGCACAATCCATAGGGCCATTGGTGGTTCGCTAAAATGGGGGCTTGTCGGTAAGATTTAACTCGGCTGGCGGGCACGCCCGGCCTGCGGAACAAGGATCATGCGCAGAAATAGTGATTTCATTTCAGGCAGTGGGCTTATGCAAGTTAGGAAAATAAACAGATAACGAACTTGTCCCCCCACACCTCACCCCCTTGCGCGGGGGCAGTCAAGCTGCCTTCAGTCGGCTCTTAGCCGACCCCCTGAGCACCCCTCTCCATTGCGATGGAGAGGGGGAGTCGAACGGAGTGAGACGGGGGTGAGGTAAAAAGGGTTATCCGAATAATTTCTTAAACTGCATAAGCCCACTGTCAGCACTCGTTTTGAACAAGAGCCAAAAAGAAGACCTTTGCTTCTGACGTTGTAGAATTATTGAGGCCCTATGCACCGAATAGGATTATGGCTGATGAGTGCCGCGCTGCTGCTGAATGCCTGCGCGGCCAACACGGAAGCGGTTCCCACCCCCACACGAGTCCCGCGCGCGGTGGCTCCCATCAAACAAACCTATGATGTCCAGCGCGGCGAAGTGGTGTCGCGCATCCAGTTTACCGGGCGCATTGTGCCGGTGACGCAGGCGGAACTGGCCTTCGAGGTGGATGGCCGCGTGCGGAATGTCTATGTGGCGGAAGGCGATAACGTGACTGCCGGGCAGGTGCTGGCTGATCTGACCAGTCTGGAAGGGTTGGAGAAACAGAAAGCCGCCGGGGAACTGGCGCTGCGGCAGGCCGCGCTGGAACTGGAAAACGCCGAACTGGAACTGGAACTGACCCGCCGGAACGCCAGCGGGGATACCCGCGAGATCGAACTGGAAATCCGCCAGAACAACGTCGAACTGGCGCAGGCCCGCTATGACGCGGTGGCGCTGGATGTGCAGAACGTGGACGATGCGATTGCTGACGCCATGCTGATCGTGCCGTTTGACGGGCAGGTGCTGACGTTGAATATCGCGGCGGGCAGCAACGTTGCGGAGTTCCGCCCGGTTATGCTGGTGGCGGATGTGACCGTTCTCGAAGTCGGCGCGCTGGTGCAGAGCAGCCGGCTGGTGGACCTGGCCGAGGGGATGTCCGTGCTGATCGAGGCATCGAATAACCCTGATATTGAACTGGATGGCACGATCCGGCGTTTGCCATACCAGAGCGGCACAGTCGCCAGCGGTGATCCCATGCTGCGGGTGACAATGGCTGAGGCCGCGCAGGATGTGGGGCTGGCGCTGGATGACCAGGTGGAAGTCACGGTGGTCGCCGCCGAAAAAGACGATGTGATCTGGCTGCCAGTGCAGGCGGTACGCACTTTTCAGGATAACACCTTCGTGGTCGTGCGTGAGGACGATGCCGAACGGCGCGTGGATGTTGTGACCGGCATCGAAGGTGGCAGCCGCATCGAGATTGTCTCCGGGCTGGAAGTCGGGCAGGTGGTGGTCGGTCCATGAGAGCGCTGCGCCGTATTCAGGCCACTGTCCTCATTCTCGTCAAACGGCTGGCGGCTCAACCGGGGCTGACACTGGCGGCGCTGATTGGTCTGGTGATCGCCGTCGCGCTGGCGATGAGCATTCCGGTGTATGCCGACGCGGTGTATTACCGGACGTTTATTGATTCGGTATCCACCAGTGTGGACGAAAACGGCGAGCGTGTGCCGCAGTTCGCCTACACCTTCCGCTACGGCCTGGGGCTGAATGACCCGGTTGAACTGCAAACCATCGAGCGCATTAACGCCTATTTTGACGAGACTGCCCCGGCGGTGCTGGGCCTGCCGCGCAACCTGATGGTGCGCCATTATCGCACCGAAGCCTACCCGCTTTACCCGGAAGGCGCGGCTATCACCCGCGATTCGAGCAACGCCACCGACTGGTTCAATGTGTCGTCGCTGACGGGGTATGAAGACCATATCGTGCTGCTGGATGGCGAACTGCCCACAGCCGGCGGCATGGATGAAGACAGCGAAATGGGCGTGCTGATGAGCGCGGCGATGGC
>CAZKIB010000208.1:6853-11678 GCA_964552425.1 uncultured Anaerolineaceae bacterium
AATCACGCCGAAACGGCGCTATAAGGAAATGCGCGAGGAACTGCAAATCGTGGTCGGACAGCGGTTTTTCCTGTACATGCGCGACCAGACGCCGGACGGTCTGGTGGTGGCGACCACGATCCCGGTAGTCATCAGCGGAATCTGGGGCGCGCCGGACCCGGAGGATGTCTTCTGGGTGGTGGAGCCGGGGGTTTACAAGGAGCATCTGCTGATCCCGGAAGAAGTCTTTACGCAGCGTGTCGCCCCATACATTCCCGATGAGATTTACGCCGTCATGTGGCACATGGTCATGGACGGCACGGATGTGAATTACAGCAATGTGAACGCGCTGCTGGAAAATACCAATCTCCTGTTCCAGCAGGCCAATACGCTGCTGCCGGATATTCGCATGGTGACATCGCCGCGTGACCAGCTTCAGGCTTATCTGCGCGATTCGACAGTGCTGAACGTGCTGATGTTCGCCTTCGGGCTGCCGATTGTCGCGCTGATCCTGGCGTTTATCGGGCTGACGCGCAATCTGTCGGTGGAGCAGCGGCGCAACGAGATCGCCGTGCTGCGCAGCCGGGGCGCGATGCGTTTGCAACTGATCGGCGCGGCGGCGCTGGAAGGGCTGCTGCTGGGGCTGGTGGCGCTGGGTCTGGCGCTGCCGGGCAGCCTGCTGGTGGCGCGGTTGATCGGGCAGACACGGCGCTTTCTGGATTTCAGCACGCTCTTTGAAGAACGTATGGTGCTGACCCCACTGGCGCTGCTGGCCGGCGGGGTGGTCGTGCTGGTCGCGCTGCTGGCGCAGGTATTGCCGACAGTAGGCGCGACGGCGCATACCGTGACGACTTATAAGCAGGAACGCGCCCGGATGCAGCGGCGTCCGCTGTGGCAGCGCCTGTGGCTGGACGTGCTGCTGCTGATCCCGGCGGGCTATGGGGCCTATCTGCTGCAACAGCAGGGCAATCTGGCGGTAGTGGATAATGAAATGAGCCGCAGCCCGTTTGAGAACCCGCTGCTGTTTCTGGTGCCGGCGCTGGGTATTTTCGCGCTGTCGCTGTTTTCGCTGCGTCTCATGCCGCTGCTGATGGCCTTCATCGCCTGGGCCGCGGCCCGCACGCGCAGCACAGCTTTTCTGATGGCGACGCGCTATCTGGCCCGCACGCCGGGTTTTTATAACACGCCGCTGCTGCTGCTGGTGTTGACGCTGAGTTTGTCGATTTTTACGGCGTCGCTGGCGCAGACACTGGATCGTCACCTGGAAGACCAGTCGTTCTATCTGGTCGGCGCGGACGTGTCATTTTCGGATTTTGGCGAGGCTCCTGAACCGGGCGTCGAAGTCAGTTCAGAGGAACCCGTCTGGATTTTCCAGCCGGTGACAGATTATCTGGACCTGCCGGGCGTGGAAGCGGCCACCCGTGTGGGCAGTTATTCGGCGACCAGTTCGGTGGGGGGCACGTCGACCAACGGGGTGTTTATCGGCGTGGATCGTTACGACTTCAGCGAGGTGGCTTTCTGGCGGGCGGATTTCGCGCCGGATGATCTGGGCACGCTGATGAACGAACTGGCGTTTAACCCGGACGGCGTGCTGCTGCCGTTTGACCTGATGGAGCAGTATTCGCTGCAAGTGGGTGACGCCCTGCGCGTGACCGTGCATATGTACGGTTTCAGCGCGCCGGTGGATTTCCGCATTGTCGGCGGGTTTCATCTGTTTCCGTCGTGGGTTCCGGCGGATGGACCGCTGTTCGTGGGTAATCTGGATTATGTCTTTGAACAGGCCGGCGCGCCGTTCCCTTACCGGGTATGGATGCGGACAGATTCGAGCGCATTTCAAAGCGCGGAAGCGACCTGGCGGCAGCCGGAGCAGTTAATCGGCAGCGCGCAGCAGGGGCCAGAGCGTCAGGGCTTGTTCGGCCTGCTGTCGGTGGGTTTTCTGGCGGCGGCGGCCCTGACAGTAATCGGTTTTTTGCTGTACGTGCTGTTTTCGTTCCGGCGGCGGTTTATCGAGATGGGCGTGCTGCGGGCGGTGGGGCTGTCGTCCGGGCAGATGGTCTGGCTGCTGGCGTGGGAACTGCTGTTTCTGACCCTGATGGGCGGGTTGATCGGCACGCTGCTGGGCACATGGGCCAGCGCGTGGTTTATCCCCTATTTGCAGGTGGATACCGGGCCGCTGACCGGTGTGCCGCCGGTGCTGGTGCAGATCGCGTGGCCGGCGGTGTTCCGCATTTACGGGTTGTTCGCGGCGCTGTTCGTGGTGGCGCTCACGGCTCTGGCGGTGATTCTGCGGCGGATGCGGATTTTCCAGGCGATCAAGCTGGGTGAAACGACGTAGGGATAGTGCGGAGTGCCCAGTACGGAGTGCTTGGTGGTGTTCCTGTTCCCTGGCCCTCTCCGCCGGGTAAAGCGGCGCAGGTAGTCTGATAAGTGAGTTAAAAGCAGAGTGATATGGAACCGGCGATTGTTTGTGACAATCTGGTAAAAATTTACAAGGTGGCCGATCTGGAAACAGTGGCGCTGCAAGGGCTGGACCTGGTAGTGGGGCAGGGTGAACTGCTCGGTATGGTGGGGGCCAGCGGCAGCGGTAAATCCACGCTCATGAACATCCTCGGCGGGCTGGACCGGCCCTCGGCGGGTCGGGTGTGGGTGGATGGCAGCGACCTGCTGAAATCGTCGGACGCTGAACTGAATGTGTACCGGCGCACCAGAGTGGGCTTTGTGTGGCAGCAGGGCGCGCGCAACCTGATCCCGTACCTGAATGCGCAGGAAAATGTCGAACTGCCGATGACGCTGGCGGGGCAGGCCGGTAAAGCTATGCGCCAGTGGGCGGCGGAACTGCTGGAGATGGTGGGTTTAGGGGAGCGGCGCGGACACCGCCTGACGGAGCTTTCCGGCGGCGAACAGCAGCGTGTGGCGATTGCGGTTGCGCTGGCGAACCGTCCCAGTCTGCTGCTGGCGGATGAACCCACCGGTGAGGTCGATTCTGAGACGGCGCTGCGCATCTACAGCATCTTCCAGACACTCAATCGCGAACTGAACCTGACAACGGTAATCGTCAGCCATGACCCCGGCATCGCGCGGCACGTGGACCGAGTCGTGGCGATCCGTGATGGGCGGCTGGCGGCGGAGACGGTGCGTCAGTCGCGGGGCGGTTTTGAAGACACGCTGCATGTGGACGGGCATCATGATGACCTGTACGAAGAACTGACAGTGCTGGACGCGGCGGGACGGCTGCAAATTCCCAAAGAGTTTCTGGCGCAGTTGAATATCAAAGGGCGCGTTCGTGTGGAACTGACGGATGAGGCCATCCTGATTAAGCCGGTGGCGAACACGGATTATGCTGAAGAAGCCGAGGCGCGCGTGGCGCAGATGGCCCAGACGCACCGGGCACGCGGCCTGCGGGGTGTCTTTCAGCGGCTGCGGGATGGATGAGGCGCATGGCGAACCAGTACGCAATCGAAGCAGATGATGTGTGGCGGGTGTATAAAACCAGCGGACAGGCCGAAGTCGCCGCGCTGCGCGGGGTCAGGCTGCGGGTGGAAGCCGGGCGTTTTATCGCGTTGAAAGGACGTTCTGGCAGTGGCAAGACGACGCTGCTCAACTGTCTGGGCGGTCTGGACCGGCCCAGCAAAGGGACGCTGTCTATTTTCGGGCGCGATCTGATGGGTCTGGATGACGGCCAGATCACACACTGGCGGCGGGAACAGGTCGGGTTTGTGTTCCAGTCGTTCGGCCTGCTGCCCACGCTTTCCGCTTATGAAAATGTCGAACTGGTGCTGCGGCTGAACGGTGTGGGCGGGCAGCAGCGGCGCGAACGGGCGCTGTACTGCCTCGAACTGGTGGGCCTGACCCGGTGGGCGCATCATCGCCCCTATGAGATGTCGGGCGGGCAGCAGCAGCGCGTTGCCATCGCGCGGGCCATCGCCAACCAGCCGCCCCTGATTCTGGCGGATGAACCCACCGGCGAACTGGACAGCGTGACCGGGCAGGATATTCTGCGTTTGTTCCGGCGGATTGTGGAACAGGAGGGCATCACCCTGTTGATGACTTCGCATGACGTGCTGGTGGATGAGCATGTGGACCAGATTCTGCATCTGCGCGACGGTCAGGTTATGAGTGCATAGTGCTGGCGCTGATTCAAAAGCGAAAGACCGGGTTGCGCAGCGTAAAATCAAAAAAACAGGGGAATATGTTGGGTAAACCATGAAGGACACCAGTACGAAATCAGTGTTGTTTGTCTGCGTGGGTAACACCTGTCGATCTCAGATGGCCGCAGCGATCATCAATGATCGGTTGAAAGGGCGTTGGTTCGCGGTGAGCGGCGGAATACACATCGGGCAGGCGCGTGATGATCGGACGAGACTTGTATTAGAGGAGATCGGAATCCACGCTGAAGTTCCTGCGGCAGCCCATATCAATCATCACGTTGGGACAGAGTTCGACTTAATCATTACGCTGGCGGACAAGGTTCAGCAGGCGGTTATGGAATTATTCCCCACAGCCCGCATCAGGCATCAGCATATCGATGATCCTTTCGCGGATGAAGATGGGACTTCTGGAGAATTAACTTTAAGCAGGCATCGCCAGGCCAGAGACGAGATAATCGAGAAAGTGCTGCCCCTCATGGCGAATGTTTAACAGCCATACTGCGCGAATGGCTGCATCTGGGGCTGAGTCAGAATGAAACATACCCAGAGTGCGGGCCGTGTCTGGTCATCTGTGCGGCGGGGGCGTATCTGTAGAACATGCCCAAAAAGATTTGACAGGCTGGCAGATAAATGGGTATAGTGATTGTGAACGGTCACAAATATCTGTTATTGAATTAGTGTTCTTGTGCGAAGTTTTA
>CAZKIB010000209.1:0-3425 GCA_964552425.1 uncultured Anaerolineaceae bacterium
TGATCTGGTACGGTTAATTCTAGCGCGCAAGGGTTTTGATGTCACGGGCGCGCCGGGGGGACTGGAAGGATTGCAAGTAATTGAGCGTCTCAAACCGAGTCTGGTGCTGCTCGATCTGATGATGCCGGATATGGACGGCTGGGAAGTCTATCAGCGTATGAAAGCCAACCCGGCCATCAAACACATTCCTGTGATTGTTGTAACCGCTAAAGCGCAGAGCATTGACAAGATGCTGGGTCTGCATATCGCAAAAGTGGATGACTATATCACCAAGCCTTTTGGCCCGGCGGAACTGATTAACAGCATCGAAAAGGTGTTAGCCAGAATTCCGGCCAAGTAACCCTCACGATTGTAACTGATGATCGCCACCGGCAGCGAAACCGGTGGCTTTTTTGATTTTGGATTTGGCGTGCAGCGCGAAGCAGCATATACTTCTAGTTTATAAGTCTCTTAGCAGCACGAAACGTGGGAGTCCCCATGAAAAAACGTCTGATTAATCGACTCATACCGCTTGTAACCGGGGTATGTCTGTTGTTGACGCTGGGGCTGCCTGCCTTGGCGCAAAGCAGCAATTTGCTTCAAAACGGGGGTTTCGAAGCGCCATTCAATACACTGGATGGCGACCCTCCGCGACAGGTCGCACAGGGCTGGACTCCCTGGCACATTCCGGCAGCACCCGGCGCGCCCAGTTTTGCCAATCTGCAACCTGAATACGAGTCGACTGCCCCGGACTCAACTCGTATCCTCGAAGGCAGCGATGCTCAACTGATCCGATCATTTTTCGCAACGCATGAAGGCGGGGTGTATCAGCGCGTCACTGGCCTGACACCGGGCACGATGCTGCGTTTTCAGGTCAGCGCTTATGTCTGGTCCAATACATTTGACAATGTAGACACCAGCGAAGAGGATGGTGATGTGTTTGTGCAGGTCGGGATCGACCCGGTCGGCGGAACTGATGCCACCAGCGCCGACATCGTATGGTCGCCCGCTGGCGTAGAGCAGTACGATGCGTACAATCTTTACGAGGTTGAGGCGGAAGCTGAGGACAGCGCCGTAACCGTTTTTGTCCGCACCACAATCGGTATACCCGTCAAGAACAACCATATTTATCTGGATGAGGCCGCGCTGGAAACAGTGGGGGCCGTGCCTGATGAAGCAACGGAAGAAGCCACCGAAGAACCTGCCATAGAAACAGAGGCAGCCATACCTGCCGATACTGTGGAGCCGACCACACCGACTGAAGAAGGCTTAGAAGAGACTGCTACTGAGGAGTCTGAGGCCATTGAACCTGTTGAACAAACGGCAACCGCTGTCATCGCGCAGGCTACTGAAGCCGCCAGTATTGAACAAACCGAAACAGCAGCGCAGCCAAGCAGTGTGCCGACAGAGGATGGGCTGCAATTGACCGCTACCGCATTGATCGCGCAGGCTACTGAAACCGCCAATGCGGTTTTGACTGAGGCTGCGCCGGAAATTACGCCTACTGAAGACCCGATGGTTTTGACCGCTACGGTTATCATCGCGCAGGCAACCGAAACTGCCGCTGCCGCCCTTACACAAGCCGCTGGTGTGTCTCCAACCGTCGAAGCGACAGCCACCGAAGACCCGACCATTCTTACGGCAACCGCAATTATTGCGCAGGCAACCGAAACTGCTGCTGTCGCCTTTACGCAAACTGCCGCCGTATCCCCAACCAGCGAAGCAACCGCTACCGAGGACCCCATTTTCGCAACGGCAACCGCGATTATCGCCGGCGCAACCTCGACTGCTGAGGCCAACCTGACCGCAACTGCCGGGGCGGGGGCAGGCGAACCAACCGCTACCTTTACCCCGACAGCCGCCGAGACGCAGGTGCCCATCAGCGAGGCGTTCCCCAGCACGATTACCCATACCGTGCAGGCGGGCGAAACCGTAGCAATTCTGGCAGATCGTTATGGCAGCACTGTCGACGCGATTGTGGAAGCCAATGGTCTGGACAGCAATTTCTTAATTCAGGTCGGGCAAGGGTTAATCATCCCTGTACGACTGCCGGCACCCGCTACTGCGACACCCACATCGGCTGTGGTCGTGGTGACAGCCACCCCCGATGGCCCCGTTCCTGCACTTGGCTCTGGCAATGTCTATGTGGTACGCCCCGGCGATTCGCTTTCGCGAATTGCGCGTCTGTTTAACACCTCCGTAGACGCGCTGGCCCAATTGAATGGCATCGTGAATATTGATCGCATTCAGGTTGGGCAGGAACTCCAGCTGCCCGCTGCTGACGAAGCTGTGGTGTCTGAAAATACGCCGACTCCGGTTCCGACAGCCGTCAGCAGCCAACCGCAGGCGACCTACACGGTGAGGCCGGGCGATTCGCTGTACAAAATTGCGCTCTTTTATGGTGTGCCTGTCGCCCAACTGGCCCAGGCGAACAACATTGTCAATCGCAACCGCATCTATGTGGGACAAGTGCTGATAATTCCATGAGTTCAGAATGGCGCATTCTGCGCAACACCGTGAGTGATGAGGTGATACTGGAGCGCATCCGCTGGTGCAGCAGCTACTGGTGTCACCTCAAGGGACTACAATTCGTGCGGCATCTACCGGAAAATGAAGGATTGCTGTTTGTAACCGGCTACGAAGGCCGCACACACACCGCAATCCATATGTTTTTCATGTTTTTCAGCATTGCAGTGGTCTGGCTGGATCACGCCGGCGTCGTCGTGGATAAACAGTTGGCAAAGCCCTGGAGACCGGCCTACGCGCCGCGTTCACCAGCGCAATATTATATCGAAGCCAATCCTTCACTTCTCCAGCGGGTTGAAATTGGCGATAAACTTCGTTTCGACGAGGAGCAGGAATGAGGGTCGCTTTTGCCATTCTGTGTACCTTGCTGGCGTTCAGTGCTTTGGCTCCACATTCGATTGTCGCTCAGGATGATACAGAGGGCGTCACGATCCATGTGGTTCAACGCGGCGAAACATTGTTTCAGATCGCGCAGCGATATGGCGTCACGATGAATGACCTTGCCCGGATTAACGGGATCGTCAATGCCGGGAATATCCTGGTGGGTCAACGTCTGCTCGTCCCGACAGGTGACGTGCCGGTGGCATTAGTGCCGGCTACACACACGGTCCAGCCCGGTGAAACCCTGCGCACCATTGCGACTTTTTATGGCCGCACTGTTACAGAACTGATTGCGCTGAATCAGATCAGCAATCCTGACACGATCTATGTAGGGCAGGTGCTGCAAATCACATCTGATGGAACATCAGCGGAAAGCACACCCGAAGCAGCAATCGAAGCACAGCCAGTCGTTCAACCCACTGAACTGCCGCCAACCCCGGAAGTTCAGGAAATCATTGTCGAAGCTGAAGATGAAGAGCGCGAGAATCTGATCCATATTGTCAGCCGGGGCGAAACTCTGTTTCGGATCGCCACACAAT
>CAZKIB010000209.1:3448-5666 GCA_964552425.1 uncultured Anaerolineaceae bacterium
GAACTGGCGCGGGCCAACGCGATTGGCGATCCGACGCTGATTTACGCGGGGCAGCGACTGCTTATTCCCGGCGTTGAAGCACCCGAAATCGCCACCGATTTACCCGCACCATTCAGCACGATTGATGTTGCGCCCCAGGTGCTGGTGGAAGGGAAAACCGCTCGTTTTCGGATAACCACCGGCGTTCCCGCTCTGCTCAGTGCCACATTTCTTGACCGCGAACTGGCGGTTGCTTCTGAGGAAAACCAGACGGTTCATACAATTTTGCAGGGGATTCCGCTCTTTACGGAGCCGGGCGTATATCCACTGGATATGGTCGCCGTCGAGTCGGGTGGTGGCGCGGTTACGGCTTACAGCCTCAATCTTCAGGTTGTCGCTGGTCCTTATGGCCGTGAATATATTCGCCTGCTGGCAGGTCGGGATGGGCTGCTGGACCCGGCTGTTGAACAGGCCGAGCTGGACCTGCTGGTCAATGTCACCAGGTCATTCACCGCGCCGCGCCAGTTCAACGGACCGATGGGACTGCCAGCAGCAGCGACCATTATTTCACCCTATGGGACACGCCGAAGTTATAATGGCGGCCCATTTGACCGTTTCCACAGCGGCACGGATTTCGCAGGTGCGCCGGGCACGCCTATTCTGGCAACCGCTCCCGGACAGGTTGTGCTGGCGGACACGTTAAATGTGCGCGGAATCGCGACGGTCATTGATCACGGTTGGGGCATTTACACTGGTTACTGGCATCAATCGCAGCAGTACGTATCGGTTGGCGATTTTGTGACTACCGGCCAGGTTATTGGGACCATAGGCTCTACCGGGCGAGTTACAGGCGCACACTTACACTGGGAAATCTGGGTCGGAGGTGTTCCCGTTGATCCGATGCAGTGGGTCCAATTTTCGTTTGTCTAGGGAACCATCATGGCTAAACTTTCGGAAAGACTCGAATTCTTCAGGAACCTCGGCGGACAGGTTCTTGTGGATGAAATTCTGGCTACTCAGGAACACTACAGACAGGCCGCTGCCCGCAATGCAGCGCCACCTTCTCCAGGTGGCACAGGCAAATGGCGTATCGTCGGCGCAGTAGAGCAGGTCATCCATCTGGAATATGGTTTACAGTTGCAGTGTGAACATGGCTGGGTCGAACTTCGATGGCTGGCGTCGAACTGTCTGCACGTTCGTCAGGGTCAGGAGCCGGCAGATTTTGCGACATACTTTTCCTATGCAGTTCACAAGACAGAGTGGCCGCCTGTTGACCTGGATGTGGTGGATGGCACAGACGCACTGGTTGTCAGGACCGCAACACATATCTATCGAATCGGCAAGCAGCCGCTGCGTTTAGGTATTGAAACCCTGGATGGCGCTATCGTCTGCATTGACTCGCTCGGCATCCAAAAGCGCGATGATGGCGCATCCCGACTGTCGATGAAACTGCATCCTGAAGAAGCGTGCTTTGGGCTGGGGGAACGCGCTGAACCCTTGAACCTGCGTGGCAAGCGCTACACGCTTTGGAACACTGACCCACCCAGACCGTACACCGAAGGACTGGACCCAATCTATTACAGCATCCCTTTTTACCTGGGCGTTCATGGGGAGGTCGCTTACGGCCTGTTGTGGGACAACAGCAGCCGGGGCTGGGCAGACCTGGGAAAAGAAATACCTTCGGAAATGACTTTCGAAGCCGAGAGTGGTCTGCTGAGTTATTATCTGTTTGCCGGAACAGATGTGAACAGCGTGCTGTCGCGTTACACCGAATTGACCGGACGAATCTCATTGCCGCCAGTGTGGTTCCTGGGCTACCAGCAGTGCCGGTGGAGCTACTACCCGCAAGACAACGTGTTGAAACTGGCGCAGGATTTTCGTGAAAGAGGCATCCCCTGTGATGTGATCTATCTCGATATCCATTACATGGATGGGCACAGAGTCTTCACTTGGGATCGGACCCGGTTTCCTTACCCGGAACAGATGATAAAAACCCTGCACCAGCAGGGATTCAAGGTCGTGGTCATTCTGGACCCGGCTATCAAGATTGATCCACACTATGCGGTTTATACCAGCGGCATCGAAAACGATGTGTTTCTGAAGTACCCTGATGGTACGCTGGTTGCCGGTTCTGTCTGGCCGGGGCTGTGTCATTTTCCTGACTTTACACGACCCGATGCGCGGAACTGGTGGGCGCAGCAGTGCCAGCCGCTGCTGGACATGGGGATTGACGGCGTCT
>CAZKIB010000209.1:5676-11661 GCA_964552425.1 uncultured Anaerolineaceae bacterium
GTGAACCGGCGGTTTTTCTGCCGGATGTCACCGGGACGCTGCCGGATATGGTTTTACACGATGGCGACGGTCATCCGGGTTCGCACGTAGAATATCATAACGTCTATGGGATGCAGATGGCGCGCGCCTCCCTGCAAGGTCTGGAAACGTACAAACCCGATACCCGGCCCATCAATATGCTGCGGGCAGGCTATGCTGGCACGCAGCGTTATGCTTCCTCCTGGACAGGTGATAACAGTTCCACCTGGGAACACCTCCGGCTGACGATCAGTATGGCGCTGAATATGGGGCTTTCCGGCGCGCCAATGACCGGACCGGATATTGGCGGGTTCTTTGGTAACGCGGATGGTGAACTTTTTACGCGCTGGTTGCAGGCTGCCTGTCTGCTGCCGTATTTTCGTGGACATTCAGAACTGCAAACCAAACCTCATGAACCCTGGGCATTTGGGCAGCCCTATGAAGTGATTAATCGGGTCACAATCGAACTGCGCTACAGGCTTTTACCTTACCTGTACTCTGTGGTGGCGCTGGCAGCAGAATATGGCTGGCCTGTAATCCGCCCCATTTTCACAGCGGAAATACACAATCCTGACCTGCGGGCGATTGATGACTGTTATCTGCTTGGGGACAGTCTGCTGGTCGCCCCGGTTATCACCAAAGGGGCTGTGAGCCGTTCTGTGTATCTGCCGTCTGGAACGAACTGGTACGATTATTGGACCAATGAGGTGTTCGACGGTGGTCAGACCATCGAAGTGACTGCGCCACTGGAGCGTTTGCCGCTCTTCGTTCGGGAAGGGTCAGCCATTCCGCACTGGCCGGAGATGCAGTTTGTCGGCCAACAGCCTGTCGACAAACTGACGCTGCGCTGTTATCCCGGAACGCACGAAACTGTGCTTTACGAAGATGCCGGTGAGGGAATGGGCTACCGTCAGGGGCAGTATCACTGGGTTTACATCACCGCTGTTGAAAATCATGACCGTCTGACGCTTAATCGGCGCGTGGCTGGCGCATTTGAACCCCCCTACAAGTCGATCAGTCTCGAAGTGGTGGGTTTGAACGACGAACCCTACGCGATCCGGGTGGACAGGCAGGGCGCGCCGCTGTGGTTTTATGATGATGACGTCCTGGAAATACAAACTGACACATTTAAGTCCATCGAAATTGTCCGTAAACCTTCATCATCGGACCCCACACTGCTTTCAAGACCCTGGTGAATTGACTCAATAAAACAGGGACCCATTGTTCTGATGGGTCCCTGTTTTTGTTTGGGTTACAGCGGTTGGAAAGCGTCAGTCCAACGCTTCGAAATTGGTAAACAGGAAATGGTCGTGGTAGTAGTGAATCCACAGGAATGAGAGAATGGCCGTGTAATAGGCGATGTCGAAGTGCCGGTTCGGATCAATATCCGGGATAATGATCCCGGCAAGCTGATAGACCAGGAAGAAGATCACCAGCGAACCACCCAGCATGAGAGTACTGAGCATATAAAGGCCGCGTGTGTTCTCACCTTTGCTGAAGCGGGCCACCAGCGGGGCATGTTGGTTAAAATTCTGATCGGCTTTCTGGCGCACCTTGATGATGTAAAATGTCAGCGGCAGGTACTGGAATGAATGCCACATATTTGCGCCCTGGAAGGCGGTGTCGAGATTTTCAAAGGCCGCCAGCGGGAAGAATACCACCACCGTCAGTGAGATAAAAATGGTTTTCGGCCAGTTAATGGTTCCGGCGCGCCATTCCAGAAAGGTCTTGGTGACATACGCCGCCAGGGCCACGAAGAAAACACCGGCCGCTGCGCGGAAGAACCATGTGTCCTGAAAAATCGTTGGGATTACTGCGGTCAGATCGTTCGTGCCGACCTCAAACGAACCCTGGCTGATTTTGTAGGCGGCCATTGGGAAAAGGCAGGTGAGAATCACGCCGTAGTCAATGATGCGCGATTTCCAGTTGATGGGTGGACGGCGCAGGACTTTTTCTTCTTTGTGGTTATAAAGCTCGGTTACATAAGTCGCCTGATGCAGTACATGCAGCATCGCCCAGAAAAAGAAAATCGTCAGGAGCAGGTTCAGATTCAGGAAGGCCAGCGAAACCACGATAATCGGGATGATGATGGATGAGCGAATCAGCATCGGATAGCGCTTGTTAAAATCCTTATCGAGCGCTGTACGCAGGAAGGTCGACATCATGTGTGGCCCACCGACTGCCACCGCCACGAAACCGTTAATGACGTTCCGGCTGACATCAGGATGAACACCAAGTTGATTGACACCAAAAAGATAAAAGAAATAGGGCAGGGGAACGAGCAGGACACTGAGAATGATGAACGTCATATCCCAGCGACGATCCTTTAGCCATGTGCCAGCCTGCTGGGGAATCGATTCGGAGGCCTGTAAACGCGCACTTGTCACCGCCATAGTTTGCTCCTCTCTGCAACCACACTAGCTAACAGAGACACTATATCAAATTTATTTAGCGTTGCAAAGCATTTCGTGGAAATTGGTGTGTTATCGAGCCTCGCGGACCACCACATGATGCTGGCGGCAGCGGGCTTCGTAACTTTCTTCCGCACCGACAAGAATTACAGGGTCATCATAGTGGGCCGGTTTGCCGTTGACCAGACGCTGGGTGCGGCTGGCCGGTTCTCCACATACCACACAGATGGCGTGCAGTTTAGTGACTTCCTCAGCTACACTCATGAGGGCTGGCATGGTCCCGAATGGCTCACCTCTGAAATCCAGGTCGAGTCCGGCAACAATCACACGGATGTCGCGATTTGCCAGCAGTTCAACGACTTCCACGATACCATCGTCAAAAAACTGCACCTCGTCAATGGCGATAACTGTCGTATTCGGAGCGATGAGCGGGATGAGTTCAGCCGAAGACACAATACTCTGAGCAGCAAGCTGCTGTCCATTGTGGCTGCTGACCTTTGTCACCCCTTCGTAACGATCATCAAGACGATGTTTGAACACCTGAACGCTCTGTCTGGCAATGGTTGCCCGCCGGATGCGCCGAATCAGTTCTTCTGTTTTGCCACAGAACATGCTGCCGCAAATCACCTCGATGCGCCCTACATGATGTCGCATTAATTCCCCCTTTTTGAAGCCAGAAAACAAAAAGAAAGGCAGTCATGTCATGGACATGCTGCCTCTCGATTTATCGTATTACTGGATTAGTTCGTGGATTCCGGCAGTTCGTAACCGCGCTGGCGCAGTTCACGCTTGATGTCCGACAGGACCTTGCGGCCAATGCCGGGGATTTCCAGGAGAGCTTCGTCACCACCGGCCTGCAACTTGTCGATAAACTCACCGACAATTTCGATGCCATTCTCTGAGAAGATGGTCACATAGCGTTTCGCCAGCCCCAGTTCTGAAAGAGCCAGATTTGGCGATGTGCGCGCAGCGACACGATCTTCCTCGGCGCGAATAATGGCATCGCGCTGCTGCAAGCGCTTCATAAAGCGGTCAACCTGACCTTCGGTATCGACAATACGCTGCTCCCCTGTAAAGAAGGGGTGGCAGGCTGAACAGATGTCGGTCCGAATTTCACGGACAGTTGCACCCGTTTTCCAGGTGTTCCCGCACGCGCAGACGACTGTCGCTTCGGGATACCAGGTGGGGTGAATAGCTTCTTTCATGGTAATTACCCTTTTTGACTAGACCTGTGGTTTCTCAGGGTAGACACTGATCTGCTTGCGTCCGCCCCGGCCACGCATCCGCTCGAAAGTGACATAACCTTCGACCAGTGCGAACAGGGTGTGATCTTTACCGATTCCCACATTCACACCGGGGTGAAACTGTGTGCCGCGCTGGCGCACAATGATATTGCCAGGAATGACTAACTCGCCGCCAAAACGCTTGACACCCAGGCGTTTTGCTTCGCTGTCACGACCATTGCTGCTCGAACCGCCACCTTTTTTGTGTGCCATAATGTCTACCTCTCGCGCTAAACGACAATCTCGTCAATTCTCAGACGGGTAAAATACTGGCGATGGCCGCGCATCCGGCGATAATTGGTGCGCTGCCGATATTTGAACACCAGGACTTTATCATCACGGGCCTGATCTACAACTGTGACTTTAACCCTGGCGCCTTCAACCTTCGGCTGACCGATGACTGTGTTGTCCGCATCGCCAATCAGCAGAATGTCTGTAATTTCAAAGCTTTCATCAACTTTGTAGGGAAGACGTTCAACGTCAATCATCGCGCCTACTTCCGCGTGATATTGACGTCCGCCAGTGCGAATAATTGCGTACATGTGAGATGCTCCAATCTTCACTTGCCGCCGTCCCGATGATGCCAAACATCACTGTGGGCATCTAAACGGGGAAAATTGGCTTATGAGGGCCTTTAACGAAAAAACTGCCCCAGAGGTGGGGCAAGTGAGAGAATTATAGCGTTGTGACGGGACCACGTCAATCCACAGTTTAGGTGATAAACATGGCGTCCCCGAAGGAAAAGAACCTGTAGCTGTGCTGTTTGGCAAGCTCATAAGCATTCAGGACCCGTTCACGTCCGGCAAAAGCGCTAATCATCATCAGCAGGGTAGACCGGGGTAAGTGAAAATTGGTGATGAACGCATCCACAACCCGCCAGCGGTAGCCGGGATAAATAAACAATTGGGTATCATGACTAAAGGCGATGACCGGACGCCAGGGACAAGCTTCAGCGGATTCGTGTGGTCGGGCAGGATCGCCGCCTTCGCTCAGAATTCCGGCAGTTTCAAGCGTTCGAGCGGAGGTTGTGCCCACCGCAATGATGCGGCCACCCGCCAGCTTTGCTTCGTTGATGATGCGGGCATTTTCTGCTGTCAGAACAGCGCGTTCGGAATGGATATGGTGATCCTCTACATGGTCGACCCGCACCGGGGAAAAGGTATCCAGGCCAATATGGAGGGTACAGTAGGCCATTCGCACGCCTTTGTCGCGCAGCGCAATCAACAGATCGCTCGTAAAATGCAGACCCGCTGTAGGCGCAGCGGCAGAGCCTTCTTCGAGGTTATAAATGGTCTGGTAACGTTCGGCGTCATCCAACCGGGTTTGAATATAGGGCGGCAAAGGCATCTCGCCCACACTCTTGAGCAGATCATTGATCGGGTGGCTGAACTGAACGATACGCTCGGCTTCATCCAGTTCTTCGACAATACGAATGGCTATTGAGCTATCCGCAATCTGAAGCTCAGTGCCGGCAGTGAGGCGGCGACCACCCACCAGCGCGTGCCAGCGAGTCGCATCAATCTGACGCAGAAGCAGAATTTCTGCCGACCCGCCTGTGACGGATTTGATCGCCTTCAAACGCGCCGGAATCACACGGGTATTATTCAGGACCAGCACATCGCCGGGCTGAAGATAGTCCGCGATCTGACGAAAGATGCAGTGTTCAACACTGCCGGTGTGGCGATCCAGTACCATGAGTCTGGATGAATCGCGTGGTTCAACCGGCGTTTGAGCGATAAACGATGGGGGCAGGTCGTAATCAAAATCAGTGACGTTCATGGCCTGTTGATGAGTCGGATTATCACATTCAGGATAATGGTGAGCAGAATGCTCAAAACAATCATGCTGGTGATGGGAACAAGACATGTAAAACCTTGCCCTTCAAACCGTAGATTCCCTGGCAGGTGTTCGAAACTGGCAAGCCGGCTCATGAACAACAGCAGCGCGCCAGCAGCAGCAATCAAAACTCCGACTACAATCAGAATGCGGCCTAATGCCTGAAAATCCATATTCAGAGCAAACTGGGCTGGTGGTTGGTGCTGTCGTTCTGGTTCTGATAGGGGATGCCCAGGTGTTCATAAGCGTTGCGTGTTGCCATGCGCCCGCGTGGAGTCCGGTCCAGAAAACCAAGTTGCAGGAGATAGGGTTCGTACACATCCATGATCGTGCTGCTGTCTTCGCTGATCGACGCCGCGATGGTTTCCAGCCCCACCGGTCCACCGTTAAATTTCTCGATAATTGCGCTCAGAATTCGTCGGTCTACATCATCCAGT
>CAZKIB010000210.1:0-11567 GCA_964552425.1 uncultured Anaerolineaceae bacterium
GAACGGTTCGCCGGGCGCTCTCGCTCCAGCAATTGGCCGGCCCTGCCCGCCGCCAGCAAAACCATCACCAGCGGTGAAGACCGTTATGGCCCGGTGAATCTCCACTGCCTGTCCGATGCGCGCCCGTTTGCCCATCTCGTGTACGATGCGGAAGTACTCGACAGTGATGCGTTCGCCTACGCGCTCCTGGACAATCCTGATTTTGACCCGCGCCAAACCGTCATTCTGACTCAACCACCAGACATCGACCTCAGCTCAAATTCGCCCGAAATACAGACTGCGGAGGTTGTTCTTTTCGAACCTGAACATTTTGTGATTGAGGTCAACACCTCCGCAAACGCCCTCTTAACCCTTGCACACCCGGACTATCCAGGCTGGCACGCTACATTGGACAGCGTATCAATTGAAATCCAGCGGGCCTACGGGGCGCTGACCGCTGTCGCTGTCCCTGCCGGTGAACACCGAGTTGAATTCGTCTACAACCCGCTCAGTTATCGCGCCGGCGCGATTCTGAGTCTGGTGACATGGGTCGGGGTCGCTATACTCACTGTTGGTTGGATCATCAGGAAGCCCAATGCAATCAGCCAGTAACCTTCAGAATTGGTACGCGCAGCGCCCGAATCATACCAGAGCGATTTTACTGGGTCTGACCATCGGCGTGGTCGGTGGGCTGCTCGGCCTGCTGCTCGCTGTCGCCGGTCCAGTAATCGCTATTGGCGCGGTCATCGGCCTGCTGCTGGCGCTGTACATCCTGACCGATCTTTCGGCTGCGCTCTATGGCCTCTTAGCCATCATGATGCTGCTGCCCTTCGGGACTCTGCCGTTCAAAGTCGTCGTCACCCCTACCCTGCTGGATATGGCAGCCAGCGCGTTTATTCTCGTTTATCTGTTCCAATGGATGACCGGGCGACGTTCCCGTCTGAATCTGACACCCGTTCATGCGCTGCTGCTGATCTATATCCTGTGGCTCATCCTCAGTTTTGCACTGGGCCTGCGGTATGCGCCGCCCACATCCAACAATCTGCGCCAGTTTGCGGAAACTCTCTTGAGTATCAGCCTGGCCTTTATTCTGGTCGATGTGATACGCGACCCTGCAACCCTCCGGCGGGTGCTGCTGGTCTTTATCCTGACAATGGGCCTGCAGGCGCTCGTGACAGTCATCCTCTATGCCCTGCCAGACGACCTGACCGAACGCCTGCTGGTACGGCTGGCCCGCATCGGCTATCCCAACGGCGGCGTCATCCGTTACATCGAGGATAATCCAGCGCTGCGCGAACGCGCGATTGGAACCTGGGTTGATCCTAATGCCCTCGGTGGCGCGCTGGCCGTTTCAACCGTCGTCATTGCAGCCCAGGTTTTCGCCGTCAAACCGGTACTGCGCTGGCGCTGGCTTCTGACCGGCCTGTTCGGGGTGGTCTGCCTTGCGCTGCTGCTGACATTTTCGCGTGCATCCATGCTGGCAGTTGCCGCCGGGTTATTCGTGATTGCTGCCGCGCGCTACCGCCAGTATCTGCCCGTCCTATTCCTGATGGGCGGGCTGCTGCTGTTCCTGCCACAGACACAGATTTATGTGGAACGCTTTATCCAGGCATTTACCGGGGCTGACCTGGCGACTCAGATGCGCCTGGGTGAATACACCGACTCGCTGCGCCTCATCCGCCAGTACCCCATCTTTGGTGTGGGCTTTACAGGTTCGCCAGACATTGACCTGTATACGGATGTCGCCAGCATGTACCTCATTATGGCGAACCAGCTTGGTCTGGTGGGTCTTGGAATATTCCTGCTCACCATGTTCAGTGTAATCGCTTACGGCCTGCGGGCGTGGCGTCGGAATAAACACCATCCTGATCTGGACGCCATCCATCTGGGACTGCACGCCGCGCTGCTGGCACTCATGATTAATGCGGTAGCCGATCTGTATTTTTTCCGGCTCGATTTTCAGGGTTCCATCACCCTGCTGTGGGTCATCGTCGGCCTCGCGCTTGCCAGTTCACGGTGGGGTCTTGAGCATGAATCAACCGTTGCCAAACCAGACTCTGTCCAGTAACATAATGCGCTGCTATCCAAATGAATACGGCTTTCCGCTCCACACCCCAATCCCTGGCGGCGGTGGGGCAAACCCATGGAAAGGAGACAAATCAATACACCCATGAAAAAGCCATATGAAGTTGCGTTTATCGTGCGTATCGACTCGTCCGGTGATGATGGTATCAATGACCAGATCACGCAGGTGCAGGGTTGGATCGAAGCGCAGGAGTACGGTCAGGTCACCAAAATAGATCGCTGGGGCCGCCGGAGACTCGCCTACGAAATTGACCGCCAGCGCGAAGGTTACTACGTCTTTATGGAAGCCAATATCGACCCGAAGGGCTTGCCGGAAGTCGAGCGTAACCTCAAATTGTCTACATCAATCCTTCGTTATCTCATCATCCGTACCGATCAGTAACCGGCTCTGAGGAGCAAATAAACTTATGGCTCGCGGGTTAAATAAAGTCATGATTATCGGCCATCTGGGACGCGACCCCGAAATGCGCTACACACCCAATGGGCGTCCAGTGACCAGCTTCAGTGTCGCAACCTCTCGAACCTGGACTTCTTCTGAAGGCGAACGCCGCGAGGAAACCGAGTGGTTTAACGTGGTTGCCTGGGGCAATCTGGCCGAAATCTGCAAAGCACACCTCAGCAAAGGCCAGCAGGTCTATGTTGAAGGTCGTCTGCAAACCCGGGGCTGGGAAGATGATGATGGCAAAAAACATTTCCGTACCGAACTGGTCGCCAACGAGATGATCTTGTTGGGGGACCGCCGCCAATCCATTGATTATTATGAAGACGAAGCCGACAGCGGTGACTACGCCTTCTAGCCAGGAGTGAAACCTAATGAGCGACAGAGACAGAGATCGCGATAGAGATCGAGACAGAGACCGAGACCGTGATATTGACCCAATTGACGAGCCGGAATCCGAAGGTCGTGGCCCCCGTGACCGCAGGGGGGGGTACTCTTCTTCGCGCCGGCCGCGCCCGATTGGTGATGGTGGCGCGCGCCGCCGCCGCAGCCGCACCGTCGAATATTGCCCCGAAGGCAAATGTTTCGATTACAAGGACATTGACACGTTGCAGCGTTTTGTAACCGAGGCCGGCAAAATACGCCCGCGTCGCCAGTCCGGCAACTGTGCGCGCTGCCAGCGTAATCTGGCGCGTGAAATCAAACGTGCCCGGCATCTGGCGCTGCTCCCATTTGTGAATGTTTCTGAGTAAGACCGGGTGTTTCGCCAGAAACCCTTTCAAAACTGGATGAAATGATAACCGGGGCATGGTGTCGCACTATGCCCCCTTTCATGATGACTTCGGTACGAGGAGTTTACCAAGATGACCAAGCGGAGGCAGACCACCGGGCTTCCCAAACCCAAAACCCCTACCGCTGCGCCTTCGAGTACTTCGCAAACGCAGCGTGAGTTTAAGTCACGCGCCGAGCGCGAAGCCGAAATTCAGCGCTATGTGCTGCTGGGAACCGGCATTGCGGTTGGTGTCGTAGTATTGATTCTTATTTTTGCAGTCGTTGTTGAGCTGTTCATCAACCCAAATCAGGTAGTGGCGTCCGTCAACGGTGAGACCATCACTGTCTCCGAGTTTCAGGAACAGGTCCGGTTGGAACGAGCGCTTCTGAATTTGCGCATCAACAACTTTATCGCCAACCTGAGCGCGCTTGGGATTGACCCGAACCAGTACGCCGGCGAGGAACCGCTGCGCACCTGGTTATCCCAGGTCCAGATTCCCGACCAGCTTGGCAACTCGGTGGTCAACAGCATGGTTGAGGACTTGCTTGTGCGCCAGCAGGCGAGCGAACTGGGGATCAGCGTGAGTCCTGAAGATGTCGCGCAGCAGATGAACGAATTTCTTGGCTTTGACCCCAACAGTCTGAACGCACCTGAAGCTGAGACGGCGACTGTCGAACCCACAATTACGCCTACACCGTTTGTATCGCCCACGCCCTCACCGACACCGCTGCCCACTGCTACCCCGGAAGCTACCGAAGAGGCCACTGCCGAAGCGACAGAAGACGGTACACCGCTGCCGACCTTGACTCCCTTCCCTGCTACACCCACCCAAACAGCCGAAGAACAGCTTGAAAGCTTTAATACACTGCGCGACGACTTTGTCAGCAGCATTACCAGTAGCGCGCGCATCAGCCGTGAAAAACTCGATTCCTATTTTGAGACTCTTGCGCTGCGCCAGGCTGTGAGCGAACGTGTTTCCGAACTGACGACAGAAGTCCCGCACGTCAGCGCGCGCCATATTCTGGTCGCCACTGAAGAAGAGGCCCAGGATGTACTGACAGCGCTTGAAGCGGGAGAATCGTTCGTGGGGCTGGCAGAAGCCACCTCCACCGACACAGGCAGCGGCGCGAACGGCGGCGAACTCGGTTGGACACCCGTGACCGATTTTGTCAAACCCTTTCAGGACGCTGTTCGTGATGGTGAAATCGGGGCGCTGCTTGGCCCGGTTCAAACCGAGTTCGGCTGGCACATCATCCAGATTCATGACCGCGAAACGCGCACGATTACCGAAGACCAGCTCGCTTCGGCCAGAGACCGCGAATTTATACAGTGGCTTGATGATCTTCAGGCAGCAGAAAGCACCACAGTTGAAATTTCGTCTGTCTGGGCAGATAACGTACCTACCGACCCGGCTTTTGTGCTGACCAGCGCCCTCAATTAGCTGCTGCTTACCTTAAACCAACTACCAGACGCCGCTTCCCCAACGCGGCGTCTTGACTTTATTTTACGCATTGCTGGTGGTCCGCGCGTGGGCTATAATGCGCGCCGATGAACGACAGACTGATTGCCCAACTCGAAGCGCGGCTCGAACAGATCACCGAAGGCATCTTCGCGCACGTTTTTGGTAAACGCATCCAGGCCCATGATATCGCGCTGCAACTGGTTCGCGCGCTTGAAGACGGGCTGGAATCCGCCGAAGGTGACGATGTTCGTCGGCTTGCGCCAGATCGTTACACAGTGCGGGTCAACGCGGTGATGATGGGCGAAATCATCCAGCGGTATCCGGCTCTGGCGGATGTGCTGAGTGATCAGATTGTCGAACTGGCGACGAATGCTGGCTATCGTCTGAAGCACAAACCGGAGGTCCAGTTGGTTGCAGACCCGGCCCTTACCAATTTTCAGATCGTCGTCATCGCCAGCCATACTCATTCCACGCACAGTACCACTGCTGCATTTCAGCCCATCGACATGGCGAACACGTACCCACGTCCCATGAATCCCCAGTTGATTATCAGCGGGCAGCGGGTCATCCCTCTGGAACAGGCGATTATTCATATAGGCCGCAGCACCACCAACGATCTCGTTCTCGAAGACCATTATGTTTCACGCACGCACGCGCAAATCCGCCTACGTTTCGGACACTATGTAATTTTCGACACCAACAGCCAGAGCGGGGTTTTCGTCAATGACGCGCGCGTTCGCGAATATCAACTGCGGTCTGGCGACGTGATTCGTATTGGAAAAACTTCGCTTGTGTATATGGAAGATGAACCCGATCAGTTCGACCAGACGGATTCGTTCAGCCGTGTCTGATGTAACCCATGAGCACTGAGCTTATCCTGTTTGTGCTGCGACTGATTTCGGGAGTAGTGCTGCTGGCCCTTCTCGGAATTCTGTTCATCGCTCTGTGGCGCGATTATCGCAGCGCCGCCGAGCGGCGTCATGCGTATTGAGGCGAGCCGCAAAGTGTACGGCCAGATGATCGTACTCCAGGAACACAACGGCAGTTATTTTCCAACCGGGCATCAGTACCCCCTGCTCCAGTCGACCAGTCTGGGGCGTTCCCCAACCAATACCATCATCGTCGATGATACCTTTGCCAGCAGTGAACATGCGCTGGTGGCCCTGCGCAGCGGCCAGTGGTGGCTGGAAGACCGTCAAAGTCGCAACGGCACCACGCTGAACGAAATACTTATCACCCAGCCGGTAGTCATCACGACAGGGGATATTATCGGTATCGGGACCCAGCGCTACCGGCTGGAAATAGAACCTTGAGGAGTACATGATCAATGTCTGAAACTGTAGCAATCGGCGTGATTGGCGGCACGGGCCTGTATGAAATGCCCGAAATCTCCGACAAAACTTCTGTCTCCATAGACACGCCCTTTGGCAAACCGAGCGCGAATATCGTCATTGGAACCCTGCGTGGCAAAAGGGTCGCTTTTCTGCCACGTCATGGAGTCGGGCACGTCTACAGCCCCAGCACCCTGCCCTACCAGGCCAATATTTACGCGCTCAAAACATTAGGTGTGAAATTTATCATCTCCGTAAATGCCTGTGGTTCGCTGCGCGAAGATTATGCCCCCGGCCATATCGTCTTGCCGGACCAGATTTATGACCAGACCAGAGCAGATCGTGGACGCTCCTACTTCGATAAAGGGCTTGTCGCGCATGTATCGGTGGCGGATCCATTCTGTAACCGGCTGCGCGACCTGCTTGTCCAGACGGTACAGGGGGTTGGCGGAACCGTGCATCATGAGGGCACACTCGTGGTCATCGAAGGGCCGCGTTTCAGCACACGCGGCGAAAGCCAAGTTTATCGTCAGTGGGGATGCAGTATCATTGGCATGACCGCCGCGCCCGAAGCCTTCCTCGCGCGTGAAGCCGAAATTGCCTACGCCAGTCTGGCGCACGTCACCGATTACGATGTCTGGCATACCAGCGCGGAACCTGTAACCGCAGAGATGGTCATCGCCACGATGCGCCGCAATCTGAACATCGTCAGCAAAACCATCGTCGAAACAGTGGATCAGCTCGATGTAACCATGACCAGTGAAGCCCATACTGTGCTGGACGCCGCGATTATGGCGAAGCGTTCGGATGTCCCGGATGACGTGTTTTTACGGCTGCAACCCCTGATCGAACGTCGTTTTTCCGGTCAATAAACCAGTGGCCGCTCTGGAACATACCTACACAGCAAGACCTCGTTCCCGCGCGCAGGTGCGCTCCATTGAATGGGCACTGCTGGCTGTGGCGGGTATATTTCTGCTGGTTAACTACCTTGCTCTGTCTGTATTGAATGACACCCCACCCTTAACACACTGGTCGCACCTTCTGGCCTGGGTACTATGCGCGTTTGTCGGCAGTCGCGGTCTGGATCGCTGGCTGCCCCAACGAGACCCCTTCATCTTCCCGGTGACGATGTTTTTATGCGGGTGGGGTATTGTCATCATCAACCGCCTTGCCCCCGCGTTTGCAGATCGCCAAACTACCTGGCTGTTGGCTGGTATTCTCGTCATGCTGTTGATTGCCTGCTTCCCCTATGCGCTGCGCTGGCTGCGGATGTACCGCTATATTCTGCTGTTTGTCGGCCTGCTGCTGCTGTTAGGCACCATTCTGTTGGGGCGCAATCCATCGGGGCTGCTGGGCGCTCCGCAGTTGTGGCTTGGCGTCGGTTCGCTGTTTTTCCAGCCTTCCGAGGCGCTCAAGATCGTGCTGGTTGCCTTTCTGGCGAGCTATCTGGCGGAACAATATCCGGCGCTGCGGGCTGAGGAATTGAGCAGTGGTCAGGGCCGACTGGTTTTCTCGCCGCGTGTATTTGGCCCGATTCTGCTGATGTGGGGAATTTCGATTGTCATTCTCATCTGGCAGCGTGACCTGGGTACAGCTATCCTCTTTTTCGTTGTCTTTCTTGCCCTGCTCTACGTCGCCAGCGGCTCCAGATTAATCATACTCAGCGGCGCGGGCCTGGTTGTGGTCGCCGGGTTCACAGCCTACCAGTTATTCAGTGTGGTGCAGCTTCGCGTGGATGTCTGGATCAACCCCTGGCCGGAAGCCGATGGACGCGCCTATCAGATCGTCCAGAGTCTGCTCGCCTTTGCGGCTGGCGGTGTATTCGGGCAGGGTATCGGGCAGGGATTGCCAGGGTTCATTCCAGTAGTGCATTCGGATTTTATTTTCGCGGCACTCGCTGAAGAGTGGGGGCTGTTAGGTGTGATTACCCTGATCGCCTGTCTGTCGGTTCTGGTCACACGCGGTCTTTCCATCGCCATCTCACAGCAGACGCAGCCTTTTCGTGCCTTGCTGGCAGTCGGTCTCAGTGTTCTGATCGCGGTTCAGAGTATTCTGATTATGGGCGGGGTATTAAAGCTGATCCCCCTGACCGGCGTAACGCTTCCCCTCGTGAGCTATGGCGGCAGTTCGCTCGTGACCGGCTTTGTGATGATTGGCTTGCTGCTGCGTTTGTCGAGCGGAGAGGACATACCGTAATGCCCCTTGTCCGCGAAGTCAACCGGCTGTTGACTGCCATTCTCATCGCTTTTGGCGCTGTTGCCCTGGCATCCGCCTACTGGGCGATTATCGGCCCGGACACTATTTTGCGGCGTGAGGATAACCCCCGACTTGTAGCCGCCGAAGCCGCTATTCAGCGTGGCGACATTGTGGATCGAACCGGCGAAATGCTGGTCACTTCTCAGATCGGTGCGAACAACACAGTCACACGCACCTACCTGCACCCTGAGACCAGTACACTGATTGGATACAGCAGCTTACGCTATGGGGTCGGCGGCGCAGAGGCGGCCTACAACACCATTCTGCGCGGCGATAGTCGCCCCCTTGACTTTCTGACCACACTGAGCAACGAACTGCTGCACCGGCCCCAGGTGGGCACTGATATTCAGATCACACTGGACACACAGGTTCAGCAGGCAATTGTTCAGGCCATGCAGGGACAGACCGGGGCGGTAGTAGTGCTGGCTGTTCCGAGTGGTCAGGTGCTGGGCATCGCCAGTCTGCCCACCTTTGATCCCAACACGCTGGACGCGGAATGGGAACAGCTAATCCAATCGCCTTCCAAGCCATTTTTCAATCGAGCGCTTCAGGGCAGTTACCAGCCCGGTGGAACCTTACAGACACCGCTCATGGCGGCGGCTCTGCTGGCCGAACAATCCCTCACGAATACGCTGCCAGACGCGACGGATTCCGTCAGACTTGATGAACTTGAGCTAAACTGCGCCGTTCAGATTCAGGGGGTTGCATTGACACTGCGAGATGCCTATGCCTTCGCGTGCCCGCAACCCTTCGCCGAACTGGCAGAAACGCTCGGCAGCCCCGCGCTGGACAACATCCTGGCAAGCTTTCAGTTTAACGCTCCGCTTGTCCTTCAGGGTTTTGAGGCTCCGGTTCGTGTGGAAGATCAGCTAAACGTGACCACTTCACTTGAGGAAACCACGCTTGCAGAGCGCGCGCTTGGTCAGGGGCTTCTCACGGTGACACCTCTGCAAATGGCGGTCATGGCTGCGGCGATTATCAACGATGGGAACGCACCCCGTCCCTATACTCTGATCGCGCAGCGTCCGCCGGATACGCAAAACTGGGAGAAAATTCAAACCAATTGGAGTACGCTGCCCGTTTCTACCCAGAACACGGCCCGTCAGCTTCAGGACCTCATGCGCAATGCGGTTGCCAATGGTGCGGCCGGCAATGCCGCACGGCCTGGAATCGATATTGGCGGCCATGCGACTCTGGCCTATGCAGGTGAAGAATCACAGGCGTGGTTTATCGGCTTTGTCACCCTGCCCGGTCAGCAGGCGATTGCAGCAGCCGTCGTACTTGAAAACAGTGATGATCCCGGTCTGGCAGCCGATATTGGCGGGGCGATCCTTCAGGCTGCACACGACGCGCTGGAAATCAATCCATCATCCCCCTGACCACTGGCGCGGTTGTAAACCGAGTTTTTTGGACCATTTTGCAAGCTTACTGACCAGGTGGACATACGAACCGCTCTGGTGCTTCACATATTGGGCAGTGCGTAAAGCATCCAGAAAATCTTCGGCATCATTTTCAAACGGGCGCATGACTGTCATAGCCTGCCCATACTCCGGGCCAATGTGCGCGTCTGATCCCACTGTGCCCATGAGCGCATGTGCCTGGGCGAAAGCTTGTGCCCGTTCGTTATCCTCCGGGAACAAACAGCGGGCATTAAAAATCTCAAGAGCATCCACCTGTTCCACGATTTTCAGCAGGTCCTCTTCTTTCCAGGCCCCTTTACGCAGCCGGTCAAAGGGATGTGAAACACTGATGACCGCGCCCTGATCGCGCAGCCGTCTGATCGTTTCCTGCGGGGTCAGACCTGCCGGAACGCTCTCACGCACGAAGTAGGCCAGAATTTCGCCCTGAGTGGTCATGATCTCTTCACCCACAATCACCAGATCGGGTGCCAGCTTCCGCAGGGCCAGCGCCCCATCCGCCGTATTATGATCGGTAATGGCGATACGATCTATGTTCCGCTGCTGACAGAGCCTGATAATCGTTTCAAACTTCGTGATACAGTCTTTTGACCACAGGGTATGGCTGTGCAAATCGACATTCCAGACCGCGCTCATACACCGCTTGCCTCAGTACTCAGCGTGGCCCGACTCTGGCGGCTATGCTCCAATTCAGCAATCGTGGCTTCGATATTGCCATCAAATAGCCGTTTTCTGAACAGGACTGCCACAATCAACCCAAAAAATACGCGAAACCACTTGTGGAAGAAGCCCTCGATCAAAGCGGCAGCGGCAGCGACAGCCGGAGTCACCTGTGGATTGAGCGGGGCCACGATAATCGTCAGCATCGCGCTGACCGAAATTTCCGTAATCCCGGCCCCATTCGGCACACCACTCAGCGCGCCAATCGCAGAAGACAGGCCGACGATGACCATGGCCTGCAAACAGATCAGCCAGGTAATCTCAACGCCAAAACCGGACAGAATAATCACAAAACCGAGCGCATCCGTCAAAGAGGCGATCATGCCAAAGCCTGTCGTCGGCAGCATATGCTTCAGCTTGAACATCTCGTAACTGCTCTCGTAGAAATCACGCAGCCAGCCATGCAAACGCCTCAGCAGGGGAAGCCGTCCAATCATGCCCAGACCCAAAAGCGCCAGCGGGCGGCTTTGCACCGCGACTAACCCGAACACCAGCAGACCGGCGGATAGAATAATCAACGGACGATAGGGTCCCAGTTCAATACCGTCACCTGCTGCGAAAATGGCCGCAAAAGACAGAATGATGACTGCAAATCCGTCCACAACCCGCTCCGCAATCACCACCGGGGCGCTGGCTGCGATAGGCACGCCGGTCTTGTTTTTCAGAATGACCGTTTTCAGTATTTCGGCGACTTTGCCCGGACTGACCGCCATCGTAAAACCAGACACAAACAGCGCCGCGCTGTCAAACAGACTGATCCTGTCCCGCGCACTGATGACACCCAGAAAGTAGTGCCATTCCAGAAATCGGAAAAACCAGGCGATGAATTTCTGCAAAATCACCGGAATAATCAGAAGCCAGGGATAAATTCGCAGTTGTTCCAGCAGGTCTTCCGTCAGCCCTTCAGCATCCGCGAACAGGAGCAGCGCCAGATAGATGAGAAAGCCGATAGCAAAACCGGCCAGAATACGATTTCGATACTTGCGCATAGCGTGCGATTACCCCCGTGAAGCGTCCATACTTCTTACTATAGTCCCAATAGGCTTTACGAAAGACTAGGTTCTGTTGACATTTCATCGAAGCCAGATCAAGGTACTGGTGAGTT
>CAZKIB010000211.1:0-5527 GCA_964552425.1 uncultured Anaerolineaceae bacterium
TTTGGCTCTTGACCTGCCTCAGCTCGAAGCTCTTATCCCGAACTGAGGTTATAATGGGAACGAGGCCACCTGTCAGCGATGCGACTTCGTGATTGATGCGACTGCCCGTTTTTTTCAAACTCCCTGAAGCCACCACCCAGTTATCCAGCCGCCAGTACCTGCTGCTGTTCGCGGTCTGCCTGGTGGGGATGACTCTGCTGCCGCGCCCCTATTCCAGCCTGCTGCTGGCCGGTGTGGTCAGCGTTTCCGGGTGGATCGCGGCGCGCCGGTTCCGCCTGCGGGAACGCCTGGTTAAGGTGCGCATCACCCCCTGGCATTATGCCATTTTGTTTACGCTGACCCTGCCGTTTATGATCCTGCTGCCGCGCCCGTATTCCGGTTATCTGTTCGGCGTGGTGGTGCTGGGTTCGGCTGCGCTGGCCCTGCGGCTGACGAACTGGGACCCCCACATGGACCGGCTGGAGCGGCTCTGGCAGCGGGTGAGCGCTGTGCGGATCACGCCGCGCGGATATGCCGGGCTGGTGGTGGTCAGCGTGATCGGCATGATTTTCCTGCCGCGTCCGGGGAACAGCTATGTGCTGGTGGGCCTGCTGCTGATCTCGCTGCGGCTGGCTGTGCCGCGCATTCGCTGGCCGCGCTTCACCCGCTGGCATTATCTGGCGCTGTTTGCGCTGAGCCTGCTGGTGATGGCGAATCTGCCGCGTCCCCTGTCAAGCTATTTCCTCGGTCTGGTGGTCGCCGGTTCAATTACGATTGCGGCCGGCAGCGAACTGGCCCGGCGCGGGATTGGTTTGGGACAGGCGTTTGCTTTTCCGCTGCGCTGGCTGTGGGCACACCCGAAAGTCTTTGAAGTCAGCCTGATTCTGGTGGCGGTGTGGATCGCTACCGGCCACCTGCGCAACTGGCTGCCCGATCTGCGTATTGATGGCGCGGAATTATCCTACCTGCTCAACAGCGGCATCATCGCGGGGGAAATTTTCGAGCGGACCGGCAGCATCCCGCTGTGGAATCCGTTTATGGGCAGCGGCGGCGAACCCCTGCTGGAAAACCCGTTTTCGTTTGTGCTGAACCCGCTTATGTCCGTGCCGGTTATGGCGCTCGGTTTTGTGCAGGGGCCGAAGGTCGGGTTGTTGATCCATGTCATGCTGCTTGGGCTGGGCGGCTGGGCGCTGGCGGATCAGATCGGCCTGCGCACGCCGGGGCGGGTGCTGCTGGCGCTGCTGCTGGCTGGCGCGGGCAGCGTCACCGGCATGATGGGCAAGGGCTTTTACCAGATGGCGCTCAGTCTGGCGTATGTGCCCTGGGTGCTGACCGGCCTGCTGGGGACTTTGCGTGGTTCAGGCCGCCGTCCTGTCGCGCTCCTGGTGGTATCCAGCACGCTGATGGTCTTCGCCGGGACGTTCTGGTATGTGCTGCCGACGGCGATTGGCGCGGGCCTGTTCACGCTGGTGACGGTGGTGCGGCGTCAGGCCAATCGTTTTACGCTGGATGGGCCAGCGGCGCGGCGTCTGCTGCTGGCGGGGCTGCTGCTGCTGGGTCTGACAGCGGTGCGTCTGCTGCCGCAGATGGTGCATCAGGATTTAGTCGATCACCCACGCGAATACTTTGACTGGGAACCCTTCCCGTTCATGGGCATGTTTATCCAGTATTTCAGGCCCGTCACCTACACCGGCACAATGAACGACCAGGCTATCTTTTTTCACCACAGCCTGCCGCTGGCCTTCGCCTTTTTTCTGGCGGGCATGAGCGCGCTGACGGTGGGCCTGGAGCCGCTGCGCAAACGCTGGCGCATCGTTGTTCCGGCGGTGTTTCTGCTGCTGTTTTTCGCTGTGTGGGCGCAGGGTGGTACGCCGATCATCCGCTGGCTGTACGACAATTTCACGCTGCTGAGGCAGTGGCGCTTCGTCTCGCGCATGATGGCGGCGGGCGGGTTGTGGGTGGCGCTGGTAGCGGCTATCTGGTTCGATGACATCCTGCTGGCATTGTGGCGGCGCATCGTGGCGGCCAGCAGACGGCCCGGTTTTCGACCCCTGCCCACGTATATCGCCTCTGGTCTGCTGCTGGTCATGACGCTCGGCGCAGGTGTGGTTGCTTCCATCGACATTCTGCACAACTGGCAGCGCACCGTCGGCCTGATGCCGCTGTACGCCTATGACCGGATGCCGCTGCATTATATCCGCACACACCACCCCAACGAGTTTATCGGCGTGCATACCCCCGGCTTTTTCCGATATGAGCCGTTTTATGATCTGCTGGTGCGGGCTTCCTTTGGCAACCCGGACTACCGCCCCAAAGGAATGCCTTCGACGATTGGCAGTCCGAGTCTGTGGTATTTCCCGGCGGAATATGCCTGGGGCATTGACGAGAACTACCGCTATGACCCATCCGAACAGGGTTATATCCCCTTCGAGGGGTCCGTCGCGCACTTCGGGCAGCAGATCATCTGGCAGCACTCGAATGTCCCCACCTATGCCTTTACCATTTCAGAAACGCGCGCCCGCAGCAGTGACGAGGCGCTCACCGGCGACGATGTCACACCTGTGCCGGACTTCAGCCATGACATTGACTCAATTCATGTGCGCGTGGAAAACTATAAATTTGGCCGGCTGCTGGCGGTGCAGGAAGTGGCCTATCCCGGCTGGCGCGTGGCGATCAATGGGGAAGAAATGCCGCTGGAATCGCTGGGGGGGCGGCTGGCGGTGTATCTGCCAGACCAGTTCGAACCGGCGAACGTGGTGTTCTGGTACGATCCGGTCTGGCTGTATATCGGGGGTGGTATCAGCGTGCTGAGCGTGCTGCTGTTCGCCATCTATGCGCTGCGGCTGGATCAGCGCCTGTCCAGAAAACGCGGCAGATAAAAGCTCAGATAATCGAGGTCCTGATCGGGCGCGGCGCTGACGGTCACCGGCGCGACTTCTGGCGTCGCCAGAATGACATCGTACTGGCCGAGCGCGTGGGAACTGCCGTTGGCCGCTGCGCCTTTGCCATCAGTCACATACAGGAACAGGTCTTCATCAGGGCGCGGCGCTTCCAGCAGGGTCGTTCCGCCTTTGGGCACGCGGGTCGCCGTCAGGCGTCCGGTCATGTGTTGTTCCATGAGCGCGTCCTCGCCAATCAGATTGTGGATGATCGCATCGTTGACCTTGCGCGCCGGAAGCTGGTCGTGACGAAGCTGCTGGTAATGCGGCTCCAGCCCGCGATACTGGCGATCCGCGATGAACCAGATCTGAATCACGCGGGCCGGGTGATCGGTGTAGTTCATTTCCATGTGTTCGATGTAATTGCCCGAAAACATGCGCTGCAATTCCCCGGCGTGGATTTCGCCTTTGCCGCCGGTGGTGTCCTCATGATAGACCGTGCCTTCCAGCACCCAGGTGTAAATTTCCAGCCCCCGGTGCGGATGCCAGGTGAAGCCGTTGTGCGGCGCGATCTGCGTCATATGCGCGGTGAGCATCCCGCTCAGGCGCTGTAAGGGACTCCAGCCGCCTACCGCGAAGTGCGAGTACAGCCAGTGAATCGGGCGAATGGTCGGGAAGGCGCTGGCCGCAAAATGCTGAAAGGGCACAGGTTGGACAAAACGCGGGTCAATCTCGGTATTCTGTAACGCAAACATGCGGTGCGATCTCCTGAACTTCTTTAAGGCGCAGCCCTGAACTTATACAACTCACCTTACGCAGGTGGCCGGACAGGATGCAGATTCGTGCTTGCCGGAGCTGATAGTCTATCACACGAAACCAAAAGGGCGGCACATCTGCACCGCCCCGCCGGATTCATCAGATTGTGCGGCCTGGCCCCGCTGCTCAGGCGCGGGCTTCTTCGGTCACTTTGGCGGCTTCCACTTCCAGGCTGATCTTGATTTCCTTGCCAACCAGCACGCCGCCGCCTTCGACGACCATGTTCCAGGTCAGGCCGAAGTCTTCACGGTTGATGCTGGTTGTGCCAGAGAAACCGACGACGGTCTGGCCGAAGGGACTGGTGACGATACCCAGCAGTTCGGCATCAATCGTGACCGGGCGGGTTACACTGCGGATGGTCAGGTCGCCTGTCACCAGGGCGGTCTTTTCGCCGGTCAGCCTGACGCCTTTGCTCTTGAAGGTGATGGTGGGATAATTGGCTGCGTCGAGGAAGTCCGGGCTTTTGAGGTGATTGTCGCGATCCACAACCCCGGTGGAGGTCATCTCGTTCACGTTAATAACCACATCCACCGAAGCATTTTCAGGATGTTCAGGGTCGAATTCAATTGTGCCGTTCACATTGCGGAAACCCCCGCGCACCGTCGAAATCATCATGTGACGGGCCGCGAATTCCGCTGAACTGTGGGTGGGGTCGAGTTTCCAGGTTGCCATTTGCTGCGCTCCTTGCGTCATTGGCCGCTCATTAAGCGGACTTGAGTCCGTTTTACAAGAGATAGGATACCGCAGTTTGTGGCAAATGTATATAAGAGGATGATTAGAAAAGGACTGGAGTCCGTTTAGTCGGACAAAAGGATGAGGACACCGCGCAGGCCGGCGATGATCTGGTCAGCGGTATAGCCATGTTCGCGCTTCTGGAAGCGGATGGTGCGCGCATCCACCATGATGTACAGCACATCGGTCATGTAGCAGATATCGATCTCCGGGCGCGGCTGGATGCGCGTTAACAGACCGCGAATGGTCTGCCGCCACCACAGATGAGCGACGTTATCCAGCAGCGGCGCTTCCACCGCGGCCACACACAGCAGCGCTTCGTTGCGGTCCACAAAGCGGACGACCTGTTCCAGAAACCAGCTCAGGTCTGCCAGCGCATCCCCACTGCTCTGAAAGCGGCGCAGGGCGCGGGCCTGCAAATCAAGCATGTCCTGGTCAAGCAGCGCGTGGGCCAGGTCTGACTTGTTTTTGAAATGCCGGTAAAGCGTGCCTTTGCCAACGCCGGCCGCTTCGGCGATGGCCGACATGGAGACATTTTCAAGCCCCTGCTCATGGAATAAACGGACAGCCGTTTCCAGCAGCAGGGCATGATTCTTGACCGCATCGGCGCGGGTGGGGCGGGAATCGTCGGGTAAAATCAGATCGTTGTTCATAGTGCCTATTATATAACATTCTGTTACAACGCGCAGCGTCCGGTTTGCGAACGCCGGCGCGTTCAGTGAGCGATCACTTTGATGGGCTTGATTTTGTAGTACACCCGCGTGTCCACCTCAATGGGCGGCGCTTCAATGCCGTAACGCTTGGGTTTGCCAGTGTATTTGAGGGCCAGAGCGTTCATGTTATCGCCGGTTTCATCCACGACGATTTCCTCCACCAGGCCGCGCACTTCGAGGTAGTGGTAGGGATCATCCGGGTCCATCGCCAGTACGGTGACTTTCGGGTTACGGCGGATGTTGGTGTCCTTCTGACGTCCGATGGCGGCGTTGACAATGATGTGCGTGCCGTCAAAATCGCACCAGACCGGTGTAACCTGCGGCTGACCGTCCTTCATCATTGTCACCAGCGCGACGGTGACAGGCTCGGTCAGCAGCCTGACGTGCGATTCCGGGATGATTTTGTTC
>CAZKIB010000211.1:5543-11520 GCA_964552425.1 uncultured Anaerolineaceae bacterium
CTCCATTCATATACGGACTACAGTCCGTTTATATTGTCCAACAGCCTGTCCCTGATGTCAAGTGCCGCTGCGATCCCCTGTCCCGGCTGTGTGGGCCGGGCGTGGGTTGACCGTAGGGCAGACATTGTGGCAGATTAAGGGAAGTATCGCATACTGTCCTGTATGATCCATTTATACCATAAAGGAACAGGTTCCGGGCCTATGATTCGTGTGCTGTCTTTTATTGTGATGCTGTGCGTTGTGCTGTTTACGGTCCCGGCGGCGCTGGCGCAGGAAGCCTGTGTCAACCTGGCGGGTTGTTCCGCCACCGCTGGCCTGAGTGATGACCTGCTGGCGGCTTACCCGCAGCCGGATGTCACCCCACTGGTTATCGACGAATCGGTTCTGTATGACCGCACCTACCGCAAAGTGCCCGGCAACCTGGAAGTGTTCGATGCGCCCGGCGGGAATCTGGTCACGACCACCGGCCCCGGCTTCAGCTACGTCACCGTCTGGCAGTTCGAGGGCGACTGGGCCAAAATCGACGCCGACCAGTGGGTACACGCCAGCAGCCTGAGTACCGATGTGCTGGTGTCGCGCTTTGCCGGGGTAGAACTGCCCGACGACGGTTTGCCGTATCCGATGGCCTGGACGCTGCGCCACCTGCGTCCATCGCTGGTTCCCGGCGGCGATGAATCTGACCTGAACCCGTTCCTGTACCGTTACACCCGTGTGAGCCTGTACACCTATGTCGAAGTGGATGGCAAGCGCTGGTATCAGATCGGCAAGGACCAGTGGGTGCATCAGTTCGATGTCGCCAAGCTGACGCCCATCGAACGCCCGGAAGAGGTGGATACGGAAAAGTGGATCGGCATTGACCTGTACGAGCAGACGCTCATCGCTTATGAAGGCGAAACGCCGGTCTTTTCGACACTTATTTCGTCGGGGCTGAAGGACTGGCCGACCAACGAGGGCCTGTTCCATGTGTATATGCGCTATGACCGCACGCCGATGAGCGGCGCGTACCAGCAGCCGGATTTTTATTTCCTGCAAGAAGTGCCCTGGACGCAGTATTTTGACGGCGATATTGCCATTCACGGCACGTACTGGCATGATGGCTTTGGCTATCGCGCCAGTCATGGCTGCGTGAACGCTTCGATTATGGATGCCAGATGGCTGTACGACTGGTCGCACGACGCCTGGGATTTTGAGGAGGGTCAGGGCGTGGCTGTGTATGTATACAGCACCGGGGCCTACGAGGCGTAAGGTATCCGCTGGTCTGTAGCCTGAAACGGCGTCCGGTGTCAGAATAGGTCGGACTTGTTTCTGACAGCAGGCTGAAAGGATACTGATCGATGCGTTTTGAACCAACTTTGGAGTCCGTCCGGCAGCACCCGGTCCCGACATGGTTTGAGGATGCCAAGCTGGGCATTTTTGTCCACTGGGGACTGTACTCTGTGCCGGGGTGGGCGCCGCATGAAGCAGACATCGACAAGCTGGTGGCGGCCAAAGGCTGGGAGGCGTGGTTTATCCACAATGGTTATGCCGAATGGTATCTGAACACCCTGCGCATCGGCGACACGCCCACCCGCCGCCATCATCTGGCGACTTACGGGGAGCAGTTCTCCTACGATGATTTTGTCCCGCAGTTTAACGAGGCTGTCGAGGCGTGGAACCCGGACGAATGGGCGGCGCTGTTCGCAAAAGTCGGCGCGCGTTATGTCGTGCTGACCACCAAGCATCACGACGGTTTCCTGCTGTGGCCGAGCGCGCGCACCAGCCCGCATAAACCGGGCGCATATGCGGCACAGCGCGATCTGGTAGGCGAACTGACGGACGCGGTGCGGCGGCACAACCTGCGTATGGGTTTATATTATTCCGGCGGTCTGGACTGGTCCTTTAATGAAACGCCCGTGCGCACCCTGACCGATGTGTTGACCACCATTGTGCAGAGTCCTGACTTTGTGGAATATGCCGGCGCGCACTGGCGGGAACTGATCGAGCGCTATGAACCGTCCGTGCTGTGGAACGACATCGGCTACCCGGCTGCGGCCAACCTGCCGGAACTGTTCGCCCATTACTACAACAGCGTGGTGGATGGCGTGGTCAATGACCGCTGGCGGCAGCGCCCGGCTGAGATGCCCGCTCAGGATGGTATGATCCAGCTTCCGCCGCCCGATCACTGCGATTTTACCACGCCGGAATACACCCGCTACGACGATATTGTCGAACACAAGTGGGAAGCGACACGCGGAATCGGTCATTCCTTTGGTTACAACCAGAACGAAGGCCCGGAAGATTACCTGTCGGTGGAAGACCTGGTTCACAGTTTTGTCGATATTGTCAGCAAGAACGGCAATCTGCTGCTGGACGTGGGGCCGATGGCGGACGGGACGATCCCGGAACTTCAGCGCGAACGCCTGCTCGGTCTGGGCGCATGGCTGGATGTCAACGGCGAGGCCATCTTTGACACCCGCCCCTGGGTGAAAGCCAGCACCCAGAGCAGCGAGAATATCCCGGTGCGCTTTACCCGGAGAGGCGATTCACTCTACGCCGCGCTGCTCGGCACGCCGCGCGAAGGCCGCAGCACGCTGGAAAAGCTGCGCATCGCCGAAGGGGCCAGCGTGTCGCTGCTGGGTCAGGGCGGCTCGCTCAACTGGAGCCAGCAGGATGATTCCGTGACGGTCACGCTGCCATCCCTGAGCGACTCGCCGGCGCAAGTACTCAGGATCACCCCGGCCCCGGATGCCGCGCCGGCGGGCTGATTTGTGCGGGTTGTACAGCCGCACTCGCCCATGATTTCGGTGAACTGATGGAGTGATTCCGCAGACCCCACCTGCTATACTTGCCCCACGCTCAATCAGGATGGGGATGGAATGTCTGAACTTGTTTTGGGGATGGGGCTTATTGCGGTGGTACTGACAGTTGCGGCGCTCGTTTCCGGGGTGGTGGAACGCGCGCCGCTTTCTTTTCCGATGATCTTTCTGGGGATTGGGTTTCTGCTGGGCGGCGGTGGGCTGGGGATTATCGAGATCGACTCGCATAACCCGGTGCTGGAAGCCGTCGCTACCGTCAGCCTGGCGCTGGTGCTGTTTCTCGACGCGGTCAAGGTGCAGATCGAGGAACTGCGCCAGGACTGGTACGTGCCCTTTCTGACCTTGGGGCCGGGCACAGTGCTGGTCATCGCCGGCGTGGCGGGGGCCGCTTTTCTGCTGGTGGGGACCACGCCTATTCAATCGCTGCTTCTGGGGGCGATCCTCGCTTCCACCGACCCTGTGGTGCTGCGCGACATTATCCGCGACGAACGCATCCCGCGTTCGGTCCGGCGCGCGTTGGGCATCGAAGCCGGCATGAACGACATCGTGGTGCTGCCCATTGTGTTGATTCTCATCGCCGTTCTGAATGAACGCCTGGGCGGGCTGGAAGATTGGGTCGGCTTTATCGTTCGCATTCTGCTGTTAAGCCCGCTGGTAGGGCTGGCAATTGGCGGCTTTGGCGCGCGGCTGATGGCGGCTGTCGATCAGCGTTTTCATATCCGGCTGGAATATCAGGCGCTCTACGGCATCGGGCTGGTGCTGGCAGCCTTTTTCTTTGGCACAGCCATCAATGGCGATGGCTTTCTGTCGGCCTTCTTCGCCGGTTTAGCGGTCACACTGTTCAATACAACCCTGTGCAACTGCTTTCTGGAATATGGCGAAGTCACGTCTGAAATGCTCATGATGCTGGCTTTTGTGCTGTTCGGGGCGGTGCTTTCCACGATGCTGGGGACTATCGCGCTGATCCCGGCGATACTGCTGGCTGTTCTGGCGATTGGGGTGATCCGCCCGGCGGCGCTGGTGCTGGTGCTTCAACGCGCCAAAATGAGCAGTGCAGCCCGGTTGTTTATGGGCTGGTTCGGACCGCGCGGGTTAAATTCGCTGCTGCTGGCGCTGCTGGTGGTTCAGTCCGGGGCCGCAGATGCGGAATACCTGCTGACTGTGACCGGAGTGGTCGTGGTTGTTTCGGTGATTGTGCATGGCAGTTCCGCGACACCGATTTCCGCGTGGTACGGCCGCCGTGTGGCCGCGTCTCAGTTGACGATGGCGGAGGAGCGCGAATCCAGCTTTACCGGTCTGTTCGAGCCGGACGCCAGCGAAATTGTGCGCATTCAGCCGGCGGAACTGGCCGCGATGATCGCCAGTGAGCGCCCGCCGGTGGTGCTGGACGTGCGCGCCCGCGCCCATTTCGAGCGCGATGCCGGGCAGATACCGGGCAGCATCCGCGTGCTGCCGGATCAGATTCGGGAATGGGCGGCGGACCAGCCCAGAGACCGGGTGATGGTGGCCTACTGCTCCTGCCCGGATGAAGCCTCCAGCGGGCGCGTGTCCCGGCAGTTGGAGTCGATGGGCTTCGACGCGCGCGCCTTGCAGGGTGGCTATGAAGCGTGGCGCGCCGAGTACCCGGTTGAACCCAAAGGCGAGTTCTCGCCGCCGCTGGCCGCGAACGTGGCTCTTGATTAAGGAATTTCCATCAGAACAGACCGGAGGACGGGTATGTCGATAGAAGCGCCGCAGCAGCTTGATGGTTTGCTCAGAATCGGGCGGATTGTGGGCCTGACGATCCGGCACATGGCCGAAGCTGTGACCCCCGGCATGACCACTGCCGAACTGGACGCGATTGGCGCGGACTATCTGGCGCAGCACGGCGCGCGTTCCGCCCCGCAGATCGCGGTGAATTACCCGGCGGTGACGTGCATCAGCATCAACGAAGAAGCCGCGCACGGTTTGCCCGGCAGCCGCCTGATTCAAAAAGGTGATCTGGTCAAGATTGACGTTTCCGCTGAACGGGATGGCTACTTTGCTGACGCCGCTGTAACGGTGGGTGTCCCGCCGGTATCCCTGGCGCAGCAGCAGTTAATCGACTGTGCGCGGCGCACGCTGGATGCGGCTCTTGGCGCGGCGCGGGCCGGCCAGCCGCTCAATCACATCGGGCAGGCAGCGGACAGACAGGCCCGACGCTGTGGCTTCCGCATCATCCAGGATTTGACCGGGCATGGGACCGGCCTGGCGCTGTGGGAAGAACCCACTGTGCCGAACCATTACATCAAGCGCTTCAACCAGCGGCTGCATGATGGGCTGGTGCTGGCGGTGGAACCGCACCTGACGGCTGGCCGGGGGCAAACCCGCGCGGCGCGCAATGGATGGACTCTCACGACGGTGGACCGCACGCCCGCAGCGAACTTTGAACACACCATTATCGTGACGGACGGCCCGCCGGTGCTGGTTACGGCGGTGTAGTGTGGAACAGTGCCACACGCTGAAATGACGCGCTGCGCCTAAAGCCAGCTAAAACTTTCTTCCCGAATCTGGTCGAGAATCAGGTTCATGTGTTCGATGCGCTGCGCGGCAATCTGCTGTGCCGCCGGCAGGGTGAAACGGTGCTGCACGCTGTCCCGGTGTTTCAGGATACGGTCATAACAGACCTGAAGCTGGTTCGGCCCCCAGGCAAAATCACGGGCTATCCCGATTGCCCCTAACATGTCCAGCCAATCCGCTTCGCGCAGCAGCAGCGCTTCACTGGATTCAACAGGACGCTCATCCTTGTAATCATGCTTCTCAATCGCTTCGAGGATGATGCGCTTCTGTGCCGCAGAGAAATGCGTGTGTGGCAGAATTTCGGCCTCCGCGATCTGCCGGGAGCGCAGGGCATGAAGCACACCGGACTGTGCATATTTCGGTAATGCGCCCCAGTCATGCAGATATACCGCCCACAGAAGCGCTTCGGAATCATGAGGCACTTGCTCGCCAATCGTCGCAGTCAGCCTGAGCAGGCGCTGCACATGCGCGCAGCACCAACCCTCATCGTCATCCTGTGTCATGCGCTCAATATCCTTGAGTGTGAGCATCTCCGCATCCTTTGGCATGTCGTGTGAATGAGCCGTCATACGCCCGACAACAAATGCTCGATCAGATCGCATCTCTGCCTATTCGTAATCCTTCGGCAGACGCGCCTGCACGGC
>CAZKIB010000212.1:0-11440 GCA_964552425.1 uncultured Anaerolineaceae bacterium
GCTGTTTATCGACCACTATAACTTGTCATGCATCAGTTAAAATGTCGCCACTACCCGTAATACAATCTGGTTGAGATAGGGTTAAGATTGCACAAAAAAGGGCCTGCACTGGCGCAGACCCTGTATTTATAACAGTTTTGTGATACCGGGTGTCTATTGTTCCACCTTCACCCCGCGCCAGAACGCCACATAATTCTGGATATTCTGAGCCGCCGGCTTCGGTTCGGGATAATACCAGGCCGCTTCTTTGTTGACCTTCCCATCGACCTCAATCGAATAGTAGCTGGCTAACCCTTTCCAGGGGCAGGTGGTATGGGCGGTGCTGGCTTTGAAATAGCGCTTGTCAATCGATTCCGGCGGGAAATAGACATTCCCCTCCACGATTTCGTAGCGATCACTCTCTGCCAGTACGACCCCATTCCAGATTGCGCGTGCCATAACGTCAGTCTCCTCGTCAATGATGATTGCATGTACCTGCTTAGACCGATCATCTAACGGGAGCCTTACATTAAGGTTTGTTAAGTGAGTTTATTCACGGCCTCGATCAGCGCCATGATATACCCGGTGGACCATGCCCGCCCCCGGTGGTTCCATGCGCTGTCATCCAGCATCTGCGGTACATGGTCGTCAATGATGAACCCGGTGAAACCGACTTCCTTTAATGTACGAATGGCCGCGACAACATCGACATTGCCTTCGCCCAGGAAACATTCCTGGAAGGTCGGCACACAACCCTGCACATCGCGGAAATGCACATAAAAAATCTTCCCGCGTGAGCCAAAGTAGCGGATCGCGTCCAGCGCGCCTTCGCCGCTGTGTTTATCTGCGTAATACATTTCGGAGAAGCAGCCCATGCAGAAGTCCAGGCCAAAATTAGGGCTGGGCACTTCCGCAATCGCGCGCCTGAAACCTTCTGGGCTGCCGAATAACCGCGCGATACCGCCCAGCATCGGTACGGGGGGATCGTCCGGGTGCAGGGCGATCTTCACGCCGGCTTCGTCTGCCACCGGCATGACCCGTTCCATAAAGTAGAAAAAATTGTCCCACATCTGTTCGGCGCTGTAGGTGCGGCCTCCGGCTTCTTCCACTTCCACCACACCGTTGACCACCTGCCCGGCCTCCGCCAGCGCCATATCGAACGCCGTCACGCGCACCCCCCCGCGCCCGATGGCATGGGGCGTGCGCCACACACTGTTGGGCATCCAGTTCAGCCCCAGAATCGGGATGCCCGCCTCGCCGAAATTGCGCACAATCGTCTGGTAATTGGCGATCTGTTCATCACGTCCCTCCACGCCGAGCATGGCCTTGACGTACAGGTAGCGCGGGATATTTTCAATCGCTTCCAGTTCCAGGTCGAAATCGTTGACCCGCTGCTTCAGCCGTTTGAGGTCGGCCAGCGTCCAGTAACCGAGATCGTCCGCCAGGTCCTGCGTGGCGCGCTGGATGTTGAACTGCACGCCCTTGACACCAAGCTGTTTGGCAAAGGTCAGATAATCGTCTGTTGCAGAATAATACTGGCCGATAGCGGCACGCATTTGTTGAGCCATAAGAGGGTTCCTTTATTGAGCGAAGAAGCATTGTTTTGAACGGATTATAAACTATAATTCCGGCGTTAGGCTCTATACCATTTAAGATAGGATCATTTCTTATGGCAATCCAAAAAGTTCTTGTTACCGGCAGTGATGGTCGCATCGGGCGTGTCATCGTGCAGGAACTGCGCGAACACGGCTACGAAGTCACCGCCGCAGACCTGCACCCGACTCAGCCCTGGGGTACGCAGATCGTCAACTTTGAAGACCTGGGGCAGGTGATCGGCGTGATGAAGGGCCACGATGCGGTCATCCACATGGCCGCTATCCCCACGCCGACGCGCCACACCGCCGAGGTCGTCTTCCGCAACAACGTTATTTCCCATTTTAACGTGCTGGAAGCCGCCACGATTCTCGGCATCAAAAACGTTGTCACCGCCAGTAGCCTCTCCGCCCTCGGTTATGCCTACCATCACCGCCACTTCAACCCGGTGCGCATCCCGATTGACGAATCCCACCCGCTGCTCTCACAGGACACCTACGGTCTGTCGAAGATGATCGGCGAGGAATTGTGCGAAGGTTTCCTGCGCCGCACGCCGGATATGTCGCTCGTCAGCCTGCGCTTCACAGCAGTCATTGACGAACCGGCCCGCGAACATTTCCTCAAACGCCAGCAGGAAACCGATGCCGGGCGCTTTTCCGGCGCGTTCTGGACGTATGTTGATGTGCGTGACGCCGCGCTCTCCTGCCGCCTGTCGATGGAGTACAACACGCCGGGGCACGAAGCTTTCTACATATCCGCGCCCAATATCTACCTGCCGGAGCCGGTGGAGGACCTGCTCAAAAAGCATTATCCCGACGCCGATTACCCGGTGGCCGACCACATCCGGGGCAGTGTCAGCCCGGTGGATTGCAGCAAAGCGGAACGTCTGCTTGGCTGGAAAGCGCGCTACAACTGGGACGGAACGGAACTGGGGTAGATGATCGCTGGATAAGAATCCCTTCAGACTCACGTGCGGCTCACCTTCATCTGGCAGAATGTGAATAACCTGTTTGCATAAGGACACTTCACAATGTCAGTTAAATCAACAGCGCTGTCAGTTGTGGGATCAGTTGCATTAGGAACGCTGGGGGCGATTGGCGGATGGCTGGCCTACAGCCGGTGGTTTGTCGATCATAACGTCCCGCTGCCGCCTGCGCTTGATGCAGGTCGCGGTGAATACCTGAACCGCCGGCACAATCGCCTGATGAACTACTATTCTGATACCAGCGCGTCGGGTCGCCCGCTGGTTCTGGTACACAGTATCAATGCGGGCGCGTCCGCCTATGAGATGCGCCCCATCTTCCAGTATTTTCGGGATAGCCGTCCAGTATACGCGCTTGATCTGCCTGGTTTCGGTCTTTCGGACCGCAGCAACCGGGAATACTCTGTGCGCCTCTATACGGACTGTATTGCCGATTTCCTCAAGGATACCCTGAGCGAACCGGCGGATGTCGTCGCCCTCTCCCTCAGCAGTGAGTTTGTCGCCCGTGCGGCGCTGGAACACCCGCAGCAGTTCCATTCGCTCACCCTGATTTCGCCAAGCGGCTTTACCAGCCGTGATCGCAAACGTTCGTCTCAGAGCGTTAACCAGAGCGGCGGCAGTGGCAAGGCCTACCGCATTCTGGCAAATCCGATCTGGAGTGAGGCATTTTATGACCTGCTGGTGACTCGCCCAAGCATTCGCTATTTTCTGCGGCAGAGTTTTGCAGGACCAGTCGATCAGGGTCTGGCAGATTATGATTACGCGACAACCCACCGGCCCGGTGCGCGTTTTGCGCCTCTCTATTTCGTCAGTGGCAAGCTGTTTTCGGCGGATATTTTCGAAGCTGTCTATCAGAAGCTTGATCTGCCTGTGCTGGTGATCTATGACCGGGATGGCTTTGTGCGTTTTGATCGCCTGCCCGAACTGGCAGACAGGCGTTCCAACTGGCATCTGGCGCGGATCGCCCCCACACTTGGGCTGCCACACTTTGAAAAAATGTCTGAAGTGGCCGCATCGCTCAATCGGTTCTGGCACGAAGTTTCCAGAAACGCAACACACGTTCACCCTGCGCCCTGAATTTTATGGTAGGCTGACAGCAGCGTCCGATCTATTACAAGCCAGATCGACATGACCGCCAGTAATTAGATCATGCCAACCATCATGCACTGTTCAGACCGGAAGGTGTTATTCAGAGACATAGCCATCGTTGCCGCCGCACCCCCCTCGGCAGCGGCGGCGGCAGTCATCTGGGGAATTTAATGCGCAGGTAGAGCACCTCTTCATTTGACCCGTTCACGGGCATGGTCTGCGTGTAACTGTCGCGAAAACCGAGCCTGCGGTACAGCGCCAGCGCGCGCGGGTTGCTCAACGCAGCGCCAATATCCACACAGTCCGCCTGCATGTCTCTCGCGGCGCGCATCAGGTATTGGATCAGCGCGGTTCCCAGGCCCCGGCTGCGGTAGTCCGGCGCGACGATCAGATCGCTGATCTCCCCGCAGCGGGGCCACAGCATGAACTGACCATAGGCGACAGGCTCGCCTTCAGACCCGATCACCACGACACCGATTCCGCGCCCTTCTTTGGTCATCTGGCGAATACGCCCGATAAAGCGGTAAATCGAATCCGCGTCGCGTTCCGGCCAGCAGTGGCGCTGCAGCGCTTCCACATCGCTCAGGCGCACCAGGCGCATGGAAATATCCGGGTCGGGGGGTTGCAGGGCAAGCAGAATGAGGTCGACCATGCGTAAAACGAAAATTCACTATAATGGACAACATTCGTCATTGTACGCGATAGCACAGCCTGATGTCCAAGTCCATTCTTTCTTTATTTATCCTGATATTCGTCGCGGGCTGCGGGGCACAAAGCGTGTCCCAACTGCCCACCTTAGCGGTCCTGCCCACGCTCTCGCCCGTTCCGGTGGTCAATCCACTGGCCTTCTGGCAGGTCGCGGAGGGTGTCCTCAACACGCCTGCGCAGGTGGATCGCTGGCAGTTCATGGCCCAAACCGGTGATCCTATCCGCGTGGATGCCCTGGGCACGGTCACGCTCACTCTCTATGCGCCCGATGGTCAGGTGCTGGGTGAGGGCGCAGCGGTGAATTTGGCACTCCCGGTGGAGGGCCTTTACACGGTGGAAGTGCGCCTGTCCGAAGGTGAAAACGGACGTTATCAGCTTGGCCTGGGCTACATGGATCGTCCTAACCCGGCAGATTTCACAGCGACACCGCCTCCTGTGACGATTGGTGTCCCAACGCCTACGCCGATTTTCGCGGATTTGGGTCTGTTCATCGCGGACCTGGCGGATGACGCGGTCATGTCGGATACGTTCTTGCGTGGGCCGGTTCAGCCGCATGTCTACACGTTTACCGGGCAGGCCGGACAGTATGTCACCGTGCGGATGGCGCGCATTTCCGGCACTGTCGATCCCCTGCTGCGTCTGTTCGACCCGCAGGGTACAGCCCTCGCGGTGGATGATAACACCGGCGGGAATCGCGCGGCCCTGCTTCGCAACATTCTTCTGCGTCAGGACGGCCAGTACAGTATACAGGCCGAAGGGGGCGACGGGCCGGGGGACTACGAGATCAGTCTGACCAGCGGCGAACGACCTGTCCCGGTTACGCCCACCATTATCGCGCCTCCCACCTTCACACCGGCTGCGCTGGCTCTCAATCTCACGCCTTCCACAGCCGTGCCAAATGCCCTGCTTGAACCTTATGTGCCCGTCATTGGCAGTCTCATTCGCCCCGGTGACGTGAACCGGCACACCTTTGAAGCGTCTGAAGGCGATTTGGTCAGCATCGGGTTGCGCAAACTCCAGCCGGATGCGCGCCTGCGCCCGCTTCTGGAAGTGGTCAGCCCCGGTGGTGAACTGATCGCGCAGGCCAGTGTGCGCACCTCGAACGCGAACGGCGATGTTCTTGTGCAGCTTCTGTCCCTTGCGGAATCCGGCACATACAGCCTGTTTGTGCGCGGTGAAGGCGGCGATAATGGGGATTACATCCTCTCCTATGGCGAAGGCACAGTCTATGAGGATACTCAGCTTGGCCCCGTCCTGGCGGATACGCCTTATGACCGGCAGATTGTGCGGCGTGGGCAGCGGGATACATGGGAGGTTCTGCTCAACGCCGGGGATGTCATCAGCATCGCGGCCAGTCCACTCAACGCGGCTCTTGACCCGGTAATCGAGTTGTTCGCGCCGGATGGCACGCTGGTTATCAGCGATGACAATGGCGGCGGCTATCCTAACGCGCTGGTGAACGAAGTCCACGCACCCGTCACCGGCCTGTATCAGCTCAAGATCAGCGCGTCCAGCGGCAGCACAGTGGGTCCGTATCGCCTCATCTGGCGCTACATCAGCATTGCGCCGACCCCGACCTTTGACCCCCCGCGTATTCTGCTGTTCACAGTGGAGGATATTGTTTCGGAAGGCGCCTATGCCTTTTATCCATTTCAGGGTGGGGCGGGGCAGCGTGTGCGGGTGAGTGTCACGGCCCAGCCCGCCAGCGGCTTTGACCCGGTGGCCGTACTGATCGCCCCGGATGGGCGCGAACTGGCGATGGGTGATGACGAGAACGGCCTTAACCCCCAGTTCACGGCGGACCTGCCCGCCGATGGAACCTATCAGGTGCGTGTGAATGGCTATCTCACCGGCGGCCCCTTTGATCTGGTTGTCGAGCGATTGTTTTGATTTATGTGGGCGGTTCATTCTGGTGGATGGTTTGTACCAGCCTTCTTTTTGCTGAAATGCGGACTGGCTGAAGCGCTGGCCTGCTCCTGGTCGATATAGACTCCCCCCGGATTCGGCGTTATACTGCGAACGCCATTACAGGTGAGAGTTCTTGATGCCCGAAATCATGCAGTTTGTGCCCATCCTGATCGTGGGGTTTGCGGGGTCGCTGGCGCTCACGCCGCTTTCCCGGCAGATCGCCATGCGTCTGGGTGTGGTCGATAAACCCAACCAGCGCAAGATTCACCTCGATCACAAACCGATGATGGGCGGGCTGGCGATCTACGTCGCGCTGGTCGTCGCGTTTTTGTTGTTCAGCCCACCCCGGCATATCCGCGAATTTGGCGTGGTGCTGGCGGGCGCGGCGGTGCTGGCGCTGATGGGTCTCATAGATGATCGCTATGACCTGCCCTGGCGCACCAAGCTCCCCATCATGCTGCTGGCGGCTGCGGTACTTGTGGCGACAGGCATCCAGATGAAGCTGACCGGCATCCCCGCAATCGACATCCCTGTCACCATTTTCTGGATTTTCGCCATCACCAACGCGACCAATTATCTGGACAACATGGACGGCCAATCTGCCGGCATGACGGCGATTGCAGCCTTTTTTTTCATGGTGATCGCGCTTACACAGGGCCTCAGCCTCGTCAGCCTGCTGGCGGCGGCGGTGCTGGGCAGCGCGCTCGGCTTTCTGGTCTACAATTTTAACCCGTCCAGCACCTTTATGGGTGATATGGGCGCGCTGATGCTCGGCTTCGTGCTGGCGGTGCTGGGCATCAAGCTGGACATGGTGGGCGGCGGGCTGAACCACTGGTTTTCGGTGGAATGGCTTATCCCGGTGTTTATCCTGGCGCTGCCCGTGTTCGATGTCAACCTCGTCACCTGGACGCGCATTTTTGAAGGGCGTTCCCCCGCGCAGGCCGGCAAGGATCATACCTCGCACCGGCTGATGAGTATGGGCTTTCACCAGCGCGGCACCCTGCTGATTATCTATGGCGCATGTGTGTTGTTCGGCGCGCTGGCGTTTCTGATGAGCGTGTCACCGGCAGATGTTGCGCTCCGATTAGGCGTGTTTGGCGTGCTGCTGCTGGCCTGCCTGTCTGGGGTTATGATCCGGGTGCGCCAGCGTTATCAGAAATCCCCGCAGCAGCCCTTACCGGCTGACCTGGAAAAAATCGCGCACGGATAAGCCATGCTGCGCGTCGTTCATATTATTAAAGTCACGAATATTGCAGGGGCAGAAACGCACCTTCTCACGCTGCTCGACGGCCTGAAAAAACGGCAGGTGGATGTCCGGCTGGTGATGCTGGTTGAACGCGGCAGACCGATGGAGGATTACGCGGCGGCGCTTGTTGAGCGGGGTATCCCGGTTGAGAAACTGGTCATTCATGCCAACGCTGACCCCACGCTGGTTTTCCGGTTGGGTAAACTTCTGCGTACCATCCAGCCTCAGATCGTGCACACTCATCTGTTTCATGCGGACCTGTATGGCACACTGGCGGCGCGGTGGGCCTGCCGGGGCGCGGCACTCATCACCAGCCGGCATAATGACAACGCCTTTCGTCGACGCGAACCCTACCGCAGCCTGAATCGCTGGCTGTGGGGGCGGGCCAAAGCCGGCATCGCCATTTCGGACTCCATAGCGCGTTTTGCGGTGGAGGTCGAGGGCGCACCCGTATCCAGACTGCGTACAATCCACTATGGGCTGGATTACGTGGCCCGGAATCCGGCAGACCGGCAGAGTGCGCGGCAAATGCTACGCCGCGAGTTGAACCTGCCGGATGATGCGCTGGCGATCGGCATCACCTGCCGGCTGGTGGAACAGAAGGGTGTCAGTTACGGATTGCAGGCATTCGCACGGATCATGGCACGTTTTCCAGGCGCTCATCTGCTGATCGTCGGGGATGGGCCGCTGCGACAACCGTTGGAAAACGAAGCCGCTGCGCTTAAACTGGGTGACAGAATACATTTCCTGGGCTGGCGCGAGGATGTGCCCCGGCTGATGAACGCCTTTGACCTGCTGCTTATGCCCAGCCTGTGGGAGGGCTTTGGGCTGGTCATCCTGGAAGCGATGGCCTGCCAGTTACCGGTAGTTGCCAGCGCCGTGAGCGCCATTCCTGAAATTGTCGTAAATGGCGAAACCGGCCTGCTGGTCCCGCCACGTGATGTGGAGGCGCTGGCTGAGGCATTGACTCAACTGCTGAATGATGCTCCGCTGCGGCGGCACATGGGCATGTTGGGCGAAGACCGGCTGGAAACGGAGTTCAACGCAGAGCGTATGGTTGACCAGACTTTGAACCTGTATCAAGAGTTGATTTGAGAGCATTCATGACGGCAAACCGTTCCGAAATTGATTACGCCCGATCGGTTCACAAAACCATTTCTGATGATATTCAACAAACCACGCGGATATTTGCGCAGCGTTTTGTGATCTGCGCGCTGGTTCCGCTGGCTGTGCTGATCGTCACCACCATTATCAGCGGCTATGTGCGGGTGTGGACCGCAGCCACGTTCCAGTCCGATTCGCTTAATCTGACGACAGCGATTTCAACGTCGCTGGTGGTGATCGTAATGACCTTGTTTGTTTTCCGCCGGCTTGAACGCCGTTTCCAGGGATGGGCCGCGCTGCGGGCGCTGCTCGGCGTGCTGATGAACCTGACCCGGCTGGAAACCGCGCTGAATGACCCGCAGGCGGAACTGGCGGTTCGGGCAGACTCGGCCTGGAAAGCCTACCGGGAATATACCGAGGTAATCGGCCATCCTCGTCCACCGCTCGGTACGACTTCATGAGTGTTCGCCTGCTCTATCTGGTCAATATCCCTCGTTTTTTTATCACCCACAGGCTCCCTCTGGCGCTGGCCGCGCAGGATGCCGGCTATGAGGTGCATGTCGCTAGCTCGATGTACGATGAGGCGAGTGTCCAGCGCATTATCGACAGCGGGCTGCCGTTTCATCCGCTGCCCCTGCGCCAGCACAGCACCTCGCCGATTCACGAATGGGAGGCGCTGCGGGCCATCTACAAGCTCTATCGCCAGCTTCAGCCGGATATTGTGCATCAGGTCAGCATCAAGGCGGTTCTGTATGGCGGGGTGGCGGCCTGGATGGCCGGCGTTCCGGCGGTGGTCAATGCCATCAGTGGGCTGGGTTACGTGTTTGTGGCTCAGGATATGAAGGCGGTTGCTATCCGTCAGGCCGCAAAGCTGGCTTACCGGCTGGTGCTGCGAAATGCTCATTCGCGCACTATTTTTCAAAACCCGGATGACTGTGATTTTTTTATTCGCAGCGGCTTGATTGCGCCTCAGCGGACGGTAATCATCAAAGGGTCTGGCGTGGATGTGGACGTGTTCAGTCCTCAGCCCGAAGCAGATGGTCTGCCGGTGATTCTGTTCGCGGGGCGGCTGATGTGGCAGAAGGGCGCTGGAGAATTTGTCGAGGCTGCGCGCCGCTTGCAGGGCCGCGCTCGTTTTGTGATCGCCGGTTTTGCTGAGGTCGGCAACCCGGCGACTGTGCCGTCGGAAAAGCTGGAAGAATGGCAGCACAGCGGGGTGATCGAATGGTGGGGGCATCGGGCGGATATGCCGGTAGTATTTGCGCAGTCACACATTGTGTGTTTGCCGTCGTCCTATGGGGAAGGTGTGCCCAAGGTGTTGATCGAAGCAGCCTCCTGTGGGCGGGCTGTCGTAACTACCGATACGCCCGGCTGCCGCGAAATTGCCCGGCATGGTGAGAATGGGCTGCTGGTTCCGGTGCATGATGTGGATGCGTTGTGTGCGGCGCTGACGGTGCTGATTGATGATCCGGCGCGGCGGCAGCAGATGGGCGCAGCAGGGCGAAAAATTGTGGAAGCGGAATTCTCGCTGGCGCAGGTGAACACGCAGACTCTCGCTCTTTATGAGACCTTATTAGCAAACAAGCCCAGTCACAACCCGCATTGAGCCGGGCCTAACAATTCAATTCCCCGTTGTCGAAACACCTGTTCGTGCCCTAAGATCAGAATAGTGAAACGTTATTCAAGGCGCTTGCAGTGCAAACGACAGGACGCAGCCAACAGGTGCGGCAGGTGTTGGTCAGGACGCTGATTCTGAACCTGGCCGTTGCGGCGGGTAAAATCATCATCGGTATGGTGACAGGCGCGCTGGCGATTACGGCGGACGGCCTGCATTCGCTGGTGGATAGTTCTGGCAACATTGTCGGACTGATTGGCAATCGCATGGCGGCCCGCCCACCGGACGCCGATCACCCATATGGGCACAGCCGCTACGAAACGCTGGCCGCGCTGGTGATTGGCGCGCTGCTGCTGGTCACGGCCTGGGAGATTGTACGCGGCGCATTGGAACGTCTGAGTGGTGGCGCGCCGCTGGAACTGACCCCGCTGGCGTTTGGCGTGATGATTGTGACTCTGGGGGTAAATGTGCTGGTCAATCGCTATCAGGTGCGCGAAGGCCAGCGGCTGGAATCGCAGATTTTGCTGGCAGACGCGGCCAACACCGGGGCGGATATTTTCGTGAGTCTGTCCGTGATCGTCAGTATGATCCTGGTGGTGCTGCTGGGCTGGGTGTGGGTTGATATTCTGGCGGCGCTGCTGGTTACGGTGTTGATCGGGCGGGCCGGGTGGAAAATCCTGCGGCAGACCGGGGCGGTGCTGGTTGATACTGCGCCGTACCCCCCGGAGCAGTTGGCCGAACAGGTGCTGGAAGTGCCGTCCGTCGAGAGTGTGCTGCGGGTGCGCAGCCGGGGTACTGCTGAAGCGGCGCATGTGGATGTGGATGTGCAGGTCGCGCCGGAGATGACCGCGCAGCAGACCGCCGCTATCGGGAACGCGATCCGCACACATTTGCGCCAGCAGTTCGATGGTGTGCATGAAGTCGAGGTTCACTTTGCGCCGGACGAAAGCCGGGAACCGGATTACGCTCTGCGTGCCCGTGCCCATGCCGACGGGCTGGCGCTGACGACGCATGAAGTGCTGGTGAGTGAGTCGCCGCGCGGCAAAGTGCTGGAAATGCACGTCGAAGTGCCGCCGGGGCAAACGCTGGGCGCGGCCCACGAACAGGTGACCCGGCTGGAAAAGGAGGTGCGCGCCAGCCTTCCGGACGTATGCGAAATCGTCACCCATATCGAACCGGCGCAGGTCGATTTGTCCAGCGAAGCGCTGACGGACAC
>CAZKIB010000213.1:0-6140 GCA_964552425.1 uncultured Anaerolineaceae bacterium
ACGGGCTGGAACTTGACGAAGCCGGTAAACAGATGCTGCTGCGCGGTGCGCTGGAATATGACCACCAGGTCGATTACTGGTGGGGCCAGCTTGATGATGAAAACCGCCGCTGGGTGGCGCTGCACGCGGTGCGCAGCGACAACGCCCCGGCGCGGGTGCGGGCCATGTACCGGCTGGCGAACCTGCCGGACAATGTGCCCATGCGCATTCCCTCGGCGGTAGCGCAGGCCCTGCATGTCGAGCGGGACGAAGCGGCCCAGAAGGCGGCGTTGTTTACGCTCGGCGCGCGCGTGGACCTGATGTACCCCAAGCGCAGCAAATGGGACTGGCGCGAACGGATTTTCTCAGCGGAGATTGATGAACTGCTGGCCGTGACCGCGCTGGATGCAGAATTTCCGGCGGTGGCGGAACAGGCGGCCCGTCTGATCGGCACGATCCGTTCGCTGCACTCGGTCAGCTACCTGGCAGCGGCGCAGCGTAAAGGGCACAGGCGCGCGCTGCGGGCGCTGGCTTTTGTGCGCGACCAGGCTCCCTCGCTGCCGGCGCTGGTCAGCCCACAGGCGCGGCTGTACGCCTGGCTGGATAACACCTGGCGGCGGCTGAGCGATGATCCGATGGGCGTGGTCTGGCGCTTTGTGTTCGGGTTCCTGGGCGGCTTCGCGGCCATGAGTCTGTACGCCTGGATCAACCTGTCCGGCCCCGGCTTTCTGATTAATGAGATTATCGGGCGCACCATGTCCACTGGAATCACGTTTGGGGTGTTCGCCGGTTTCGCGGTGGTACTGGCTGGCGAAATTCCGGCACGGCTGCGGGGATTCTGGCCGCTGTGGATGCGTCTACTGGCGGGCCTGCTGCTGGGGACGCTGGCTGGCACAGTGGTATGGACGATGTATCACTGGCTGCTGCTGTATGCCGCGCTGCCGGACCTGGATGTGCTGGCGCTGCTGCTGGGCGGGCTTGGTTTCGCGCTGGCCGGCACATTCCGGCTGCCGGCCTGGATCGCCCTGCCGCTGACGGCGGCTATTCTGTTTACGTTTATCTGGTTGTCCTACGATCTGCTGCAAATGCCATTCCTGTTCTTCAGCGGGCCGGAAGCCGTGATCGCGCAGAGTTTGATGGTGTCAGTGCTGATCGCGCTGGGCGGTTATGCGCAGCGGCTGGTGGGCGGCGTGCGGCGTGTATTTGTGAAGACTCCGAAATAGGCTCCTCGACCAGACTATTCTCGTTCGACTTTATACGTACTGGTGCAGTACGGTGCGATAAGGTTCCAGATAGTAGGCGTGATAGGCCACTCGGCCGGCGTAATTCAGCAGCAGGTCGACTCGCGCAAGGATGGCCGGGTGGGTAATGCGTTCGAGGACTGCCCCGCGCCCGACCCATTCTACCTCCGGCGTTTCGTCACTGGGGGTCAGGCTGCCGCTGTGATACTGCGCGAGAAAGCCGTAGACCACGAGGCCGCGTGTGAGATTGGACTGGACGGTTCCGAGCTTGTCCACTGTGATGGTGACGCCGGCCTCTTCCTGCGTCTCGCGGATGACCGCCTCGATCAGCGTTTCACCGAGTTCAACCTGCCCGCCGGGAATCTCCCACCCGCGTTTGTGCGTGCGCACCATGAGGATGTCGCCGGCCGGGTTGGTGACGAGCGCGCTGGCGGCGACGATGTGGCGTGGTTCGATGTGCGGTTGGTCAGCCAAGCGGGTCAGCCCCGCGCATAGAGGCGTCCGCCGAACTCAGCGACCAGGCGGTTATCGAGATCATCGGCATACGACGCCACCCGCGAAATGGTGCTGTTGACTTCCACCGCATCGAGTCCGTCCAGCGGGCGTTCGCTGAAAATATAGGCGGCATCGTTGTAGACACCGAGCGCGGCGTTGGTGAGCTGCAAATTGAGTTCCAGCATCCGGCGGTAAAGCGGCAGCAGACCGGCCTGCGGCAGATGGACGATGGGCGCCAGCACCTGAAAATAGCTGCCTTCCTGGTTGCGGTGAATATACACCTCGATAATGGCGGAGCCGTAGCGGAAGTTCCAGCCGTAGCCGCTGTCCACGCTCAGGCGGCTCTGGTCCGGGTCGACTCCGATAGAAACAAGCACCTGCTGCACCATCGCGGCGGAACGCGCCAGCGGGTCGGACTGGGGCTGCGTGGGGGGTTGTCGTCGAAAGGTCATGGTCATTCCCTTTGTATTGAGTGATTAGTGCCTGGTGCTGAGTGCATAGTCCTAAAATTATTGTCTCACGCTTTGTGAGAAGCACAACCGGTTCACTACCGTGATTGCTGGTTACGCTTTTCGCATCCACAGGCTCAAAGCCTGCGTCTGCCAGAAATCTGGAAGCCCGCTAAAGCAGGCTGAAAAGCCTTTTGTGACCCTTCATAGTCCTCTTCAGGGGACTTCCAGAATGGATCAGCCGGGTGTTTTGAACGCCCGGCGACAGCAAGTCGGCAACCAGCCATCAGGGTGATTCACTCGTTTCGTCTAGGAGCTTCATTCCGGTTCTCAGCACCAGGCACTCCGCACTTTGCACTATCCTATCTTAATCGTCCGGGTTCGCCGGCGTGCCCGCAGCGCAGGCACAGGCCATCATAAAAGCCCACGCGCGCGCCGCACTGGGTGCAGGCCATGTGGGTGTTTTCGCCATAAAACGAAGCCATGTTAGGCGTTTGGGCGCGGGTGATGTCGCGGGCGTGCGGCATGACTGTGCCACATGATTCGCAGTAATAACCGCCCACTGTCGCCGCCGCGCTGGCATAGCCGCAGCTTGTGCAGTACACACGGTCCCGCACGCTGCGCAGTTCATAATTGTAGATGTCGAGGCAGCGCCGGATCGCCGCGATATGCACGCCGTAGACATAAGCGGATGAACTGCTGATGTTGCGGGTAATCATACCGACCACCTGCTGACGATCACTGAGGACTGGCCCGCCGCCCGCGTCAGGAACCTGAACGATGTCCGTCGGGAACAGGTGCGGGGCCAGCGTGCGCCCGGTTTCGCGCCGGCGCCCGTATAAACGATCTCGCCGGTAAGGCATGAGCATAAGGCCGGCGTTTTCGGGAATATCATCGAAGGGCGAGAGTGGCAGCAGATCACGCACCTGCGCCGCCACCTTCAGCAGGGCCACGTCCATATCCGGGTAGGAGCGAATCACCTGAGCGATCTGCTGAACGCCGGGTTCCAGTTCGACGGTCATGCTCTCGCGCGCGCTGACGACATAACGGGTCGTGACGACAATGCCATCTATCGTCAGGAAGAAGCCCGACCCTGGCCCGTTGGGGCCATCGAACACGCCGACCACGTAATAATCGCCGCGCACAGCCGGCGCGGTCTGTGTCTGTACAGACACAGCCTGGGTTGTCACCGGGCGAGTCGTGCCCGGTGGAACGTAGACCGGGGCGGGTGGGGGCGGCGCAACCAGCGCTTCACCGGGCAGGGTGGTGGGCGGCGGGGGTGTACTCTGGGTGGGGCCAGTGTCACCCGGCAGAGTCGGCGGCGCGGATGGCGCAGGTCGTGGTTTGGGCGGCTTCAGCAGTTCCGCAAGCTGCTCCTCGGCGAAGTCGTTGCCCGGTTCGGCGACGAGCGACTCATTGAACAGGCGGATTTTTTCGTCGCGGTTTTCGGTCACTTCCGCCAGCCAGTTGAGCGTGGTGGCCCGCAGGCGGCCTTTGAGGTCCGGGTCCTGAAGGGCATGACGCAGCAGGCGCGCGCCTTCCTGCGGGTTGCCCGCCTGAATGGCCTGGATTCCCTGCTGCATGGACTGCCGTCCGGTCATGCGCTGCGTCCTCTGGTGTGTGATAATGGTCTTCTTAAGTATAACGTGAAATTGTGTACAGCGCCGGGTGTTTCAGCCTGCCGGCCAGCCAGCGGCTGCGCCTGAAGGCACACGTCCTGTGCTGAAAGGCTGACTGCTACGATTCCACGCGCAGCCATTCCTCTTCAGGGGTTTGCTGGTCCGGCGGACGCATGACCTGAAACCAGGTGTTGCCCGGTTTGAGCGGCAGAAACTCGCCGTCGAGCGTGCGCAGGCTGATCATGTCCTCACGGGTGGGGCGCACCCAGCGGGCCGGTATCTGCTGGCCGTCGCGGAACAGGATGGCATCTCCCTCGAACCACAGCTTAATTTCGATGCTGTAGCTTACGCTGCCCTGAAACTCACTTTCGACAATATCGGTCAGGGTGTGATCGGCGAACAGCGCGACCACGTTGGCCGCCGTGATCTGCGCTTCCGTACTGGCGTCGTAATGGCCGAGTCCGTCGGCAAAGCGGTGATACAGGCCAGTAGAGGTGTCATACTCCCAGCGCACCCGCGTGGCCCGGTAGCGGAGGTCGATAAAACGGCCTTCTGTGCCACCTGCCGGGAGATCAGGGCTGAAGACCATGCCGTGCAGCTCAGGCGGGAAGCTGACGCCGCTGGTTTCGGCCAACTGCTGCACAGCCAGCGCGCTGCCAAACATGTTATGGGGAACGGGGATGACTTCATCACGCCAGTAGTAAGGGCGTCCGAACAGCACCCCTTTGTACAGGCGGCTGGCGAATTCTGACCCGTTCAGACGTTCCTCCACGCCGATGCTTGCGCCGGAAAACATCAGCAGGCCCTGATACATGGGCATGAGTTCATAGTCGATCAGGCGCGCGCTGCGAATCGAGCCGACCTGCTCTGGTGACTGGCCGTAGAAGATGGCCGAAAAGCGCGTCAGCCCGCCTTCGGCATAATGCTCAAAGACCAGGTCCGCCGCGCCGATGCCAGCCTGGGGGCGCACCAACGGCGGGGCGTTGGAAATTTTGGCAATCACCGGGTTGCGGGCGAGGACAGCCAGGTCCGTTACTGGCAGCCCGGTCAGGGGATTCACACCCGGCGGAAAGTCGTCCGGCCCGATATAATGTGCATCGACCACCGCTGCATTCTCAATGCTTGCGGGCAGAATTTCGGTTGTATCATGAAATTCAAACGCCGCCGTAACCAGCAGTATCCAGCTTATCAGCAGTGTAACTTTGAGGTGGTGGTGCATATCCACAAATCCTCTACAATAAATGGATAGTCGATTATACGGGGGGTGCGGGCGATTGAAAACGCGAAAGTTTTCCCATTTCGCCTGAGTTGACTCGGTTTTAGGCGATGGCTATAATCAAGTTATCGTTGATACTCCATAAATCCGCGATGCGAATGCCATCACTCTCTATGATGCGGAGGATTTGCTAAATGCCTCTACAGGGCAATATTCGAGATTTTAGCACCACGCAGCTGCTGAATCTCATCAATCTCGCCCGCAAAACCGGGACCCTGACGATCTTTGAAGGGGTCAAAACCGGCGAGAAAGATGCAATGGGCAAGGAAAAAATGGCCCCCGGCGCGATGCGTGCCAATGTATCCTTTAATGGTGGCAAACTGATCTTCGCCTCGCTGGACGCCCACGATGGCAACCTCGTTTCAGTGCTGAACAAAGCCGGCAAGCTGAACGACGAGCAGGCGCGCATTATCCGCGAGCGGGCCAGGAACACCACCGACAAAGCGCTGGCGATGCTGCTGATTAACGCCAATTACGTGTCGCAGAACGACATCGTCACCAGTATCAAGCAGCACACGCTGGATGTGGTCTATAATCTGCTGACCTGGGCGGACGGGCCATTTCGCTTCGATGATGGTAAAATGCCAGGCAGTGATCGCATTCTGGTTCCGATTGAACTGGAAAATGTGATTATCGAGGGTTCACGGCGCATCAAAGAAGCCGAGAAACTCGTGGAACACCTGCCCAACCTCGACTATTCCTTGAAGTTCCCGGAAAATCCGAAGGAAAAATTCAAGGGTATTCACCTGAGCGTCGAGGAATGGCGCGTGGTATCCTTCGTGAACCCGAAGAACACTATTCGCCAGATCGCCAAAGCCAACAATATGTCGGATATGGAAATCCGCCGCATTGTGTACGGGCTTGAGCAGGCTGGCCTGGTGGAAATGGTGAAGCCGCCGGGAATGGAAACTGCCAGCGCCGCGCGCGCCCGCACCAAGTCCGCCCGCGCGCCGCAGGTTCAGAAGAACGTCGTGAACAAACTGATCGACAAGATCAAGTCTATCTAGTCCTACTGGAAGAGCAGGTAGATTATGCAAACTGTGAAAATGGTGATTACCGGGCCGTTCAGTTCGGGCAAGAC
>CAZKIB010000213.1:6163-9449 GCA_964552425.1 uncultured Anaerolineaceae bacterium
TACATTCGTTCCATCAGCGAAATCGAAGTCGTTTCAACTGAACGCGGCATCTCGGCGGACACTGCGGAGTCGCAGGAAAAAGAACAAACGACGGTGGCGATGGACTTTGGCCGCATTACGGTGGATGACGACCTGGTGCTGTATTTGTTCGGCACGCCGGGCCAGCGCCGCTTCGATTTCATGTGGGAAATCCTGGCGGAAGGGATGCTCGGTTTTGTGGTGATGGTCGACAGCGCCAAGCCCGAAACGTTCCGTGAGGCCAAGAGTATTCTCGAAACGTTCCGCGCATATGCCAATACGCCCTATGTGGTGGCGGCGAACAAGCAGGATCACCCGGACGCCTGGGCTGCCGAGGACCTGCGCATCGCGCTGCGCATTGAAGATAACGTCAAACTGCTGCCCTGTGTCGCCAAAGACAAGGAAAGCGTCAAAAACGTTCTGCTGGAACTGCTGTACTCCATTCTGGAAGAAATGGAAGGCTAGGGCTTCCAGTATTACAGCCTTACTCCAACTGCACAGGGACTAGAAGACAGTGGCGACGCTGGTGACAGAACAGGGCATTGTCCATTATGAAGCGCATGGCCGGGGACGCCCTGTTCTTTTGTTGCATGGCTGGCTGGGGTCGTGGTCGCTGTGGCACAGCACCATTCTGGAACTGGGCAAGGAATTCCGCACTTACGCGCTGGATTTCTGGGGCTTCGGTGAATCGGGAGACCAGGGCGTCAATTTCTCCGTCGATAATTTTGTGATGCTGGTCAACCAGTTTATGGACCGCCTGGGCATTCCCAAAGCGCCGCTGGTAGGGCATTCGATGGGCGGGACTGTCTCGCTTGGCACGGCGATCCGCGAACCGCAAAAAGTCGTCAAAGTGATTGTGGTCGGTTCACCCATCCAGGGCACATCCCTCAGCCTGCTGCTCAAGCTGGCGAGCTTTGATGGCTGGGTGGGTCTGTCGCGTTCGATGCCTATGCTGTTCACCATTTTTCTGCGCGGTTTCCGGGTGTTTCTGCGCGGGTATTCCTACCTGCTGGCGCGGGATGGCCGCACGTTGGGCCGCATGATGGCCTCTGATCTGGAAAACCTGACGGGTGGCGCGTTCTTCGAAAGTATCGGCACGCTGCGCAAGACCGATCTGCGCCCGCGCATGGGCGAGATCAAAATGCCGATCCTGGGCGTTTATGGCGCGCGCGATCTGATCGTCCACCCCAACCAGGCCAAGCTGCTGAAGGCCACCGCCCCGCACAGCCAGATTGCCTGGTTCGAACGTTCAGGTCATTTCCCGATGATTGATGAGCCGGAACGGTTTCACAATACGGTGCGCGGTTTTCTGAAAAATGGGTAAACCCATGAAAAAACAGATTTATCGATATGCGATTGAGGACAAAACCCACGTCCCGCCGTTTAATGAACCTGCCAGCCAGCTCACGATTGGCCTGAAACCGCTGTCGATTCACCATGAGGACGTGTTTTCCGCGCTGATCCCACAGGGGATGGACCTGGGTAATCCGCTGCACCGCCGTGAGGATTTCGAGGCCGTGCGCGACCCTTCCATTGTTTACCGGGATAACCTGTGGTTCGATATGGAGTTCCTGACCTATTTCTGGGAACGGGCGCAGAAGCTCAACCGGGCCTGCCGCGCCGCCTTCCCCGCCGACGACAAAGCCTTCAGGACTTATACCCTGCCGCTCACCTCGCATTTCGAAAAGGGCAAGGACGAGAACGGCAAACCGATCTATCTGATTGATCTGTGGTATCTGCCGGATGGCTATGACCCCAACCCCACGCCTGTCGTAGTCCCCAGTGACGCGAAGGAAAAGGGCTTCTACAGCGTCCCGGACTTTATGACCATGCAGCAGGGTGATCTGACCCATTTTCTGCCGGCGCGCGGCGTGGTGTCGGTGGAAAGCTGGGTGCATGTCTATTATGCCAGTGTCATTTTTGGGACCTTTGCGCGGGCCAGCCGCTTTGATGACCGCGTGGCGAACCACAACTTTTTCTCGCTTAAGCTGCTGTGGCGCGCCGCGCTGGAGATGAAACAAATCCTCAGTTCGTCGGTGGCCGTGAAGGTCGGGCGCGGCACAGTGATCCACCCGAAGGCAATCATTACCGGCCCGGCGGAGATCGGCGAAAACTGCACCATTGGGCCGGGGGTGATGATCGACAACTGCACCATCGGCAACAATGTCACGATTGACGACGGCTGTGTGCTGATGATGAGTACGGTGGCGGACGGCTGCTTTCTGCCATTTCGCACCGCGCTGTACCTGACCACCGTGATGGAGAACACCATCATCGCGCAGAACACCTGCCTGCAAATGTGCGTGATTGGCCGCCGCAGTTTTGTGGGCGCGGGCAGCACCTTTACCGACTTTAACCTGATCGAACAGAAACCGATCCGCGCCATGAACGGCAAAGGGGATCTGGAACCTGCCGGGCAGATTGTGCTGGGCAGCGGTGTGGGCCATAACGTGCGCATTGGTTCCGGCGTGGTGATGTATCCGGGCCGCATGATCGAATCGGACGTGGTGATTGTGCCCTCGCCCGAACGCCGCGTGATTATGCGCAACGTCACCTTTGACCAGAGCGACCACCACCAGTTCATGCGCGAACACCGCCGCTTTTATCCCCGTGACCCGCGTCGTGAAGCCGTCGCCGCCGAAGATTGGGAGTAGAAGGGCCAGCCGGTGGTTGAGGACACCTTCGCGTTTATTATTCACCCCATCCAGATCAAAAAGGACGCGGCGCGTAAAGTGCCGATTGCCAAATATCTGACCGAGGGGCAGATCAACTACCTCTCGCGTTTTTTCCCGCCGCTGTACATCTCCGAAGTGACTGGCATCGTGTCCGAAGCTACCGGGCGCGAACTGCGCGGCTGGCTGCTGGCGGTTCCCTTCACCCCGCCGACCATGCTGGCGCTGCCGGTGGAGACGGTTTATCGCAAGATTGTCGCCACCGGGCACAAGGCTGAAAAACTGGGCGCGCGCATTCTTGGACTGGGTGCATATACCTCCGTCGTCGGCGATGGCGGCCAGACGATTGCGGACCGGCTGGACATGCCGGTGACGAATGGCGACAGCTACACGGTGGTGATCGCGGTGGAGGCGGTGCGCGAAGCTGCCCGGCAGATGGGCATTGAGATGCGGACTGCGAAGGTGGCGGTGGTAGGCGCAACCGGCGCGATTGGCAAGACCTGCGCGCAGATGCTGGCCGGTGACTGTGCCGAACTGCTGCTGGTGGGCCGCCGAACCGATGCGCTAGAACCGGTGCGCGAGATGTGCGCAGGCCG
>CAZKIB010000213.1:9550-11379 GCA_964552425.1 uncultured Anaerolineaceae bacterium
GCCCGGCGCGGTGGTGTGTGATGTGGCTCGCCCGCGTGATGTGTCTGTGCAGGTGGCCGCTGAACGTGACGATGTGCTGGTGATCGAAGGCGGCATGGTGGATGTGCCGGGGCCGGTGGATTTCCACTTTGATTTTGGCTTCCCGCCCGGCAAAGCCTATGCGTGTATGGCCGAGACGATGGCCCTCGCGCTGGAAGGCCGCTACGAAGATTACACCGTCACCAAAGACGTGAGCATCGAGCAGGCGCTGGAGATCGGCGAAATCTGCGCGCGGCATGGGTTCCGTCTGTCCGGTTTCCGCAGCTTCGGCCACGCTGTCCCCGCTTCGACCATCGCCGCCGTGCGCGAACGCGCCGCCGATAACCGCCGCACCTGGTCGCCTTTGGTGTTGTGATACTGGCTCTGCTTATTTTCTGGTAAAATTATTACCCTGATTGCGATACCTGGGCGGACGATTTCGACCTTGATCGCTATCCTCTCTTATCTCCAGCCTGATTAGTTCCAGAAAAAACCGCCGCAGTACAGATTCGAGTACATGAAGTTAAAAATGTGGAGGTGTAACTATGAGCGATACCACTTTTGAAACGCTCTTCGAGCAGGTACAGAAACTCTCGACAACCCAGCGGTTACGTATGATGGAACTGCTGGCAGTATCATTGCAAACCGATTTCGTCCGAGAAACAGACTGGCATACGGCACTCAGAGCAACCTATGGCATCCTGGCAGATGATCCAATTGAGCGTCCACCGCAGTTACCACTGGAAGAACGTGAGCCGATTGAATGAAATATCTGTTGGACACCAATACCTGTATTCGCTATATCAACGGACGCTCCCAGAGTGTTGCTGATAAGCTCAATGCGCTGGATGAGGGAGAAGCGGTTGTCTGCTCAGTGGTCAAAGCGGAATTGTTCTTCGGTGCATTACGTAGCCAGAATCCGATAAAAACAATGGCGGGGCAAAGGCAGTTTTTGACGCTGTTTATCTCCCTGCCGTTTGATGATGCAGCAGCCGAACACTACGGGCAAATTCGAGCCGATTTGACCACTAAAGGCACACCAATTGGCGGTAACGATTTGCTCATCGCCGCAATCGCACTGGCAAACGGTCTAACTTTGATTACGCATAATACCCGCGAATTCGGGCGCGTTGCCGGGTTGAGAATTGAAGATTGGGAAGCTGGCGATGAGCCATAATTATGTTGAAGATGCCGTTGAACTTGCAGTCATTGATTGGCTGGGTGGGATCGGTGCGGTGTTCTCATGAACATCTTTCGTCGTAAACCACAAATCAAAGGACATATAGGTTACTTTGGTTTGAGTGACTGGTGGCTTTCCGCCTTTACAGAGCAAGAACGGACGCAGATTGAGAAGATCTACACACCTGTTGGTGGTGGAACAGGAAGTCTGACGCAATCAGAGATTACATATACGACGGCTAGCGTCAGCATGTTCCTGAGTGGTTTGTCAACATGGTTCAGAAAAACTGAGAAAGACCGTGACATAGCGCGTCGTATACTCAAAAAAGCGATTGAGGTAGGTGATCCGAAAAAGGATATTCTAGGTGTTCACTTCACCTATCAAGCACTTATTGAGGTGTGGTATCGAGACAGAGACACTATACCTGAAGCTATTGATGAAGCGATTTTAGCTTGTTTGGCGCAAATTGGGATTGCTCAAGAGGCAGCGAAACAGTTCAAAAAAGAGTATCCCAAAAGTCCACTTCCAAGTCATGTGGGGTATACCCAACTCACCATCATCTATGATAAGCAAGAACGCTACGACCAAGCAATTCAGATCGCACAGCAGGCAAAGAAACAGGGATGGAATG
>CAZKIB010000214.1:0-10780 GCA_964552425.1 uncultured Anaerolineaceae bacterium
CTTCAACGACTCTGGATATTTGCTATGATCGCTTATGGACTTTTTGCTGACGGGCGACATTCAATTCTTACAGGCTGAGATTGCACTAATGTGCGGCAGCATTCCAAATTGTGGGTAAAATACACGCGCTAAAGACAAAACTTCCACCAACCGCGAGGCATTTCACCAATGGATTACATTGATCTGCGCAGTGATACTGTAACCTGGCCGACTCCCGCGATGCGCGAGGCGATGGCGAACGCACCTGTCGGTGATGATGTGTATGGTGAAGACCCGACCATCAACCAGCTTGAAGCCGAAGCCGCTGCCATCCTTGGTAAAGAGGCTGGCCTGTTCGTCACCAGCGGCACAATGGGCAATCTGACCGCCGTGCTGACTCACTGCGGGCGCGGGCACGAAATGATTCTCGGCAGTCAGGCGCATATCTTCCGGTCTGAAGTGGGCGGTTCGGCAGCGTTGGGCGGTGTGATCCCGCATACCGTCCCCGTGCAGCCCGATGGCACGCTCCGGCTGGAGGACGTTGTGGGGGCCATCCGTTCGGAAAATGAACACTTTCCGCGCACCCGGCTCATCTGCCTGGAAAATACACAGGGTTCGATGGGCGGAATGCCCCTGACCGCTGAATACACCGCGCAGGTGGGCGCAGTTGCCCGCGAAAATGGTCTGAAGCTGCATATCGACGGGGCGCGCATTTTCAACGCGGCTGCGGCACTGAATGTGCCTGCGCAGGAACTGGTCGCGCCGGCAGACAGCGTTTCGTTCTGCCTGTCCAAAGGCTTGTGCGCGCCAGTGGGTTCGGTTCTGGTCGGCAGCCAGGATTTTATCGCCGAGGCGCGCCGGACGCGCAAGTCATTGGGAGGCGGGCTGCGGCAGGCCGGCATTCTGGCAGCAGCCGGGTTGATCGCCATCCGCGAGATGACTCAGCGGCTGGCCGAAGATCACGCCAATGCCTGCGCGCTGGCAGAAGGTCTGGCGACGATCCCGCATATTGAGATTGATCCTTCGCGGGTACGCACCAATATGATCCTGTTCCGGCTGGATGAGGACCTGCCGATCAGTATTGAAGAACTGGTGACACGCCTGAAAAATGAATATAACATTGTCATCGGGGGCTATGCCAATGGACGGACACAAATCCGCTTTGTCACCCATTACTGGATAACACGGGCGCAGGTTGACCACGTGATTCACGCCATGAGGACGCTGCTGACATGAGTGTGCCGGGTGAAACGCTGCCGGAATATGACGACTACGATGAAACCTACAGCGATTACGACGATTTTGAAGACGATGACGAGGATGCGTTAAAAGACGCGACCCTCCCCCTGAACTATCGGGCGGCGGGCAGTGACCCGATGTTCGGTTATCTGATCGCGCTGGCGCTGGCGGTGGGGCTGACCGCGCTGCCGCCTGAACAGCGTGACCTGCGCTACACCGTCCTCTGGATGATTCCAGCCGGGTTTGGGGTGCTGGCCTGGCTGATGGGTAACAGCGCCCGCATTCAGGAGGAAACGCCTGAAAATATCGCCTGGGGCATCGCCTTTGCGCTGATTATCGCCACGCCGCTGCTGGCAGTGGGTGGCAGCACCCTGACCGCCGCGATCAACCGTCTGTTTTTTGGCATGTCACAGGGCGCGCTGCTGGCTTATCTCGTCTTCGTGATTCCTGTGTCCGAGACGCTTTTCTTTCGCGGGGTGCTGCAACAGGAACGCCCCTTCTGGCTGGTTGCTATCATGAGCAGTCTGTGGAACGCGCTGCTGTTCTTCCCCCAGTTGGAGGTCGCCACCTACCCGGCCATCGTATCACTCATCGGGCTGGCGCTGGTAATGATGAACCTGATCTACAGTTATGTGCGCCGCCGCAATGGATTGGCCGCCGCCTGGGTCTGCCAGATCATCGTGAACCTGGTGCTGATTTTCTTTCCATTTGTGAGCAGTTGAGATTTCATCCCCTGTTCAACCAGAAGACAATGTTTTTTCGCATAACGCGGGCAGGGTGTTGGCAGACAGTTGGTCAACCATGCTCTACGGGCAAACCGTATCCGATTCTGCACATGCGGTTGGCCGAAAGAAAGTAGAGTATCCAACCGATACAGATTAATCTTCCTCGTCCCAGATCATCTGATCCTCTTCGTCTTCGAGACCCAGCAGATCGCTCATGAGGATACCGCCTTCATTGCGCATCGGCAGCCGGCTGAGGTAACGCTCCGTAATGGCAACGTTGCGGTGGCGCAGCAGACGGCTGATTTTGTCGATGCTGACGCCGGATTCCTGAAGCGCGCCAGCCACAGAACGGCGCAGGTCATGGGGGGCGACATGGCCCAGTCCCGCATAGGTGGAGGCCTGGTCGATAATCAGCCAGATACCATCGGGCGTGAGGCCGGATTTACTGACTCGCCCGCCTTTCCACAGCCGCCGAACCAGCGATGACTGCGCCAGCGGACGCGCCTCACCCGGCGCAACGGTCTGACGCCATTGATCGAGCGCCTGTAAAACCGGGCGTGGAATATCGATGACTGCGGTGCGGCGGCCTTTGCCATGAACCCGCATGATCGGGCGATTATTCTGGGTACTCAGGTCGCTCCAGCGGGCGCTTGCCAGTTCATCACGCCGCAGGGCCATCGTACACAGCATCGTCATGATCACGTGATTACGGAGTTCCTGATTGCGCGAGGTCGCCACCTGCCGGGCCGCCAGCATCAACTGGCGAATTTCATCTTTGGACAGCCAGCGCCCCGGCCTCTGCCCATCTTCGGCGTGGGGGGGGCGCACATTGGCGACCATTGCCGCCACGTAATCATCCAGCCAGCCGGACTCAACCAGGAGCTGTGTCAGCGTGACAATCGCCGCGCGGGCCTGATCGATGCCCTGTTTGCCATGTCCTCGCCCGGCCAGCATGCCCAGCCAGGCGCGCAGTTGGGCCGCGCTGATGCTTTCATACAGAATGCGCACAGGCAATGCCATCATGCGGTGAATACGCTGATCGCCCTGCGTGGCCTTCAACCCGGCCACATCGACCAGATACGTATCCACCCAGCGGAAATAGGCGCGCTGGGTGTGCGGGCTGCTCGTACGCCCCGGCAGCGCCATCACAAAATTGAACGTGGCGTGCGCATCACCCTCAGACAACACCATGTCTGAAGTGGTGGAACGGCGGCGTGGGGAGAGATTCTGTACCATGCCGCTAGTATAGCACGGGTGAGCGACCTGTGACCAAAGTTTAATCGAACGTTGACGATCTTAATCCGGGTAGATGGGGTTTTCCGGCGCGCCTTTGAACAGCGTATAAATAAACGCGAACAGCAGGCCGAAGATAAAACCGCCGATATGCGCCCAGAAAGCCACACCGCCCGAAGCTGAACTGAGTGCTGCTGTGCCGTTGAACACCTGAATCACAAACCACAGGCCCAGGACAAAATAGGCCGGCAGGGTGAGCGGCAGCATAAAGAAACGGAAAAACGGAAAACCCACCCGCACCCTTGTACCGGGATACAGCACAATATACGCGCCCAGAACCGCAGAAATCGCGCCGCTGGCCCCGATCAGCGGCAGGCAGACATCCGGGTAGAGCAGTGTATGCACCAGTGCGGCGATAAACCCGCCGGCAAAGTACATCAGCAGAAAGCGGCGGCGGCCCAGAAAATCCTCGACATTCGAGGCGAATATCCACAGGAAGACCATATTGCCGGCCAGATGCCAGAAGTCACCGTGCAGGAACATCCCCCGGAAAAAGTCGACAAACTGTTCCGGGGAAAACCCGTAAACAAAATCGCAGGGGACCAGCGATAACTGATAAAAGGCCCGGAACAACTCCGCAGGGGGCAGTGTCATCTCCCACAGGAACACCAGCACGTTAATGGCGATAAGACCATAAGTGAGATAAGGTCTGTTTCTGGTGGGGTTATCATAAGTGCCGAGAGGAATCATACCCATCACCCTCATGATTTGCGTATGCTTTACTATACGCTCAATCCACTTGCAGGTTGCAAATGCGCGTCAGGAATTTTAATATATTTCAAACACAGTACCCTTGCAATCGCTGCCAAAGCATGTTAGTCTACCCGCCATGAACCTTTTGAATGATACGACCCTGGTGAAAAACATGACCTGTACCTGTCGGTACGGCACTGTTCGATTCCGGGGCGTGTGATGCGGTTGAAACCATTTCAGGCATCATCCTAAGAGCTAGCCCGTCCCGGCTGGCTCTTTTTATTTGGCGACTTGCGACTGGTCAGGACAGGGATATGGAAGTCAAACTCAGTTCTGCGCTGCAACAGCGTATTTTTGAAAACCTTCAGGGCACTTACCCGAATGAAGGGGGTGGTTTTCTGCTCGGCACAATTAATGGGACGGACATTCATATTTCAGACACTATCCAGATCGAGAATGTTTTTGCCGAGGAAGAGCAGTATCATCGTTACGCCATGACCCCGCAGGACTGGATGAAGCTGGAAGATGAGGCGGATGAGCGCGGCCTGACCCTGGTGGGCTACTATCACAGTCACCCGGACTCGCCCGCCATTCCATCCATTTATGACCGGGATCACGCCCTGCCGAATTTTATCTATATCATCACGTCCGTGCAGAATGCGCAGGCAGTTGATATGCGGGTCTGGCGGCTGCGACCTGACCGCACTCAGTTCGATGCCGATACACTCACAATAGAATAAACTTATCAACCCACAGGAGGAGAAATACACATGGTAGATGCACTGGTTTCAACCCAATGGGTCGCCGACAACCTGAACAATGTCCGTCTGGTCGAGGTAGATGTCGACACCACCCAGTATGAGAGCGGCCATATCGCCAGCGCAGTCGCGTTTAACTGGCAGTCTCAGTTACAGGATCAGGTGCAGCGCGACATCATTTCCAAAGAGGATTTCGCGGCCCTGCTCGGTCAGGCCGGCATCGGACCAGATACCCATGTCGTCCTTTATGGGGACAATAATAACTGGTTCGCGGCTTATGCCTTCTGGCTGTTCAAGTATTACGGGCACGAAAATGTCAGCCTGATGAACGGCGGGCGTAAGAAATGGCTGGATGAAGGGCGTCCAGTAACTGCCGATGTGCCGAGCTACGCGCCCACCAGCTACAGCGTGCGGGCGGTCAATCCTGACCTGCGCGCAGATCGCGATTACATCAAGAGCCGCCTGGGCCAGCCGAGCTTTGGTCTGGTGGATGTGCGTTCCCCGGCAGAATACGTCGGTGACATCATCGCCCCGCCGGGCATGTCTGAAACGGCCCAGCGTGCCGGACATATCCCCGGCGCAGCCAATATCCCCTGGAGTCAGGCTGTGGCGGAAGATGGCACATTCAAGAGCAGAGAAGAACTCGAAAAACTGTACGGTGGCAAGGGCATCAGCGCGGACAAAGGCGAGATCGTCGCCTACTGCCGCATCGGTGAACGGTCATCTCACAGCTGGTTCGCGCTTAAGTACATCCTGGGCTATGACAATGTCCGCAACTACGACGGCTCCTGGACGGAATGGGGCAACCTGATCGGCAACCCCATTCGCAAGGGCGAACAGCCTTAGCTGACTATACGATAGGGTCAGGTTCAGCCGAGTTCTGAACCTGACATCATGGTGCGCGGGCTGGACGGCAAGGCAACGCACTGCAAATGCGTTTACAGCGGGTTCGACTCCCGCGCGCACCTCTGACTGGCTGGTTAAATCGAAGGAGAACAAATCCATATGGCAAGTATCAAAATCCCCAGTCCACTGCGGGCTTATACCAATAATCAGGCGACTGTCAATGTCACCGGCAGCACTATCGGGGCGGCATTGAATGACCTGACCAGCAAGCACCCGGAACTGCGCCAGCATCTTTATGAAGGCGATCAGCTCCGCAACTTTGTGAATGTGTTCCTTGATGATGAGGATGTGCGTTTTCTGGACGGGCTGGAAACCGAGATTGACGAGGATGCCAGCCTGCGCATTATCCCCAGCATCGCCGGTGGACAGGCATAGTCGCTTCAGGCGGCCCATCACAACATCTTGTACGGTAGGTCAGACATCCGCCCGCTGGTTCAGTACCGGCAGCAGGAGACAGGTAGACGTGGAGACAATCGCTAAGGTTGACCAGAGTGGGTTAAAAACCGGGCAGGCGCTCACGATAGGCCTGCTGATTCTGGCGTTCGTCATCAATTCGTGGGTATTGGTCGCTTTCGTCGGACTGGCTCAACTGCTTGGCGGTCTGGATGCGCCCTTTGCCCCGTACCGTTTGTTTTACCAGCATGTGATGAAACGGAGCGGGCTGGTCAAACCGCGCATTGAAAATGACAACCCGGAACCGCATCGTTTCGCTATGCTGGTCGGGGCAGTGTTTAATGCTGCGGCCACGCTTGCCCTGCTGGCTGGTTTGCCGGTTCTGGGCTGGCTGCTGGTAGCGATCGTCGTGGTACTGGCAAATCTGAATTTCTGGGCGAATTTCTGCCTGGGCTGCTGGATGTACTACCAGTTCAACCGCCTGGGTGTACCCGGCTTTACAAAGGCTCCCATCCGATGATCGAACGTGCGCTGTTTGTCATTTTCGTCGCGATCATCGCTTACGGTCTGTATCGTATCTATGGGGCACAGCAGATGCGCAAGGCCAATGCCTCAGCCACGCTGGACCCGCTGCTGGCGACAGGTAAGCCCGGTGTGCCCACCATTGTCTATTTTACAACACCCACCTGCGCGCCCTGCCGCCTGCAACAGACACCGGTACTCAACCAGTTGCAGCAGGATATGGGGGAGAATCATCTCCGGTATATTCGTATTGATGCGACAGAAGACCCGGACGCCGCCGAGCGCTGGGGCGTGTACTCTGTGCCAACCCTGTTCGTGCTTGATCCTGAGAATCGGGTCCAGAACATCCACAATGGGGTCGTTGGCCTCGAACAACTGAAACGCGAATTACAGCAGTACTAAGGACAGAGAAGAGGAATAAAGTCATGCAACCACTGGTTTCAGAACTGGGCACGCTGTCCAATGAAGAAATCGCACGTTACAGCCGCCATGTCATCCTGCCGGAACTCGGTCTGGAAGGTCAGCGCAAACTGAAAGCCAGCAGCATTCTGCTGATCGGCACGGGCGGATTGGGCAGCCCACTGGCGCTCTATCTGGCTGCCGCGGGAATTGGGCGCATCGGCCTGGTCGACTACGATGTGGTGGATGAAAGCAATCTCCAGCGCCAGATTATTCACGGGCACAGCACGGTTGGACAGTCCAAGCTGGACAGCGCTGAAGGGCGTATCCGCGATCTGAACCCCTTCGTTCAGATCGACAAGTATGATGTGCCACTGATGTCGGACAACGCGCTGGAAATTTTCGCGCCCTACGACATCATCATTGACGGCACAGATAACTTCCCGACGCGCTACCTTGTCAATGATGCCTGCGTGAAACTGGGCAAACCCAATGTCTACGGCAGCATTTTCCGGTTCGAGGGTCAGGTCAGCGTGTTTTATGCCAACGAAGGGCCATGCTACCGCTGCATGTTCCCCACTCCTCCCCCGCCGGGGCTGGTTCCGAGCTGCGCGGAAGGCGGCGTACTCGGCATTCTGCCGGGCACGATTGGCACACTTCAGGCAACAGAAGCGATCAAGCTTTTGCTGGGCATCGGCGAACCCATGATCGGGCGGATGCTGCTGTACGACGCGCTGGAAATGAGCTTCACCACGATCAGGATTCGCAAAAATCCGAACTGCCCGGTGTGCAGTATCCCGGCGGAACAGGTGGAACTGATCGACTACGAACAGTTCTGCGGAATGCCTGCCCACGATCACAGTGAATTCGGAAAAAGCAACGGTCACAAGGACGAGGACATCAACGCGGTGCAGGAAATTACCGTCAGCGAACTCAAATCACGACTGGACGCGGGCGAAGACCTGCTGGTGCTGGATGTGCGCAACCCTATCGAATGGGACATCAGCGCGCTGGATGGCACACTCCGCATTCCCAAGCCGGAGATCGAAGCGGCTATGAACGATATTCTGGCGGGGCGCAAAACCCGTGAGATGACGGTTCTTGCGCAAATTCCTGATGACCGGGAAATTGTGGTTCACTGCCGTTCGGGTGTCCGCAGCGCAGACTCAATTCGCTTCTTGCGGCAGATCGGTTATCAGAACAAGCTGCTCAATCTGAAGGGCGGTATCCTCGCCTGGGCCAACGAAATCGACCCGATGATGGCAACCTACTAAACTCCCACAACTTCAGCAGGCGGTGGGTTCCAGCCCACTGTCTGCTGCCTCCTAAAAATTTGTGAAAAGCTGCACTTATGAAGAGATTGTAAGTTGCAATTCCCCTGCAACCATTGTAGGCTGGAATTATAACGAAATCTTTCAGGAGCTACCCTCGTGCCGGTACTACTTTTGGCTCAGGGTGACCCGGAAGCAAGAACTTTGCTGCGCCGGGTTATCGAAGCGCGTTACGCGGTCAGCCCGCCCGCGCTTGAAAACGTCACTGTGGAATTTAAGGGCCGCGTTCGAACCAAAGTTGGCCCTTTGATGACCTGGGTTCCGCTGCGCATTCGCGCCAGTTTTCGTTTCCCCAACTCCGTCCGTTGGGATTTTTCTGCGCGGCCTGTTGGGGTTCCTGTCCGGCATGGCACTGAAGCCTTTGATGGCAGCACTTACCGCCAGACACGCGGCAAAACGGCTGAGATCGTGGGCGATTCCCAGATTATTCATTCCCTGCGCCATCGGTTATGGGCCATGGCAGCGGTCCTGCTGACGCCGTTAGGGGAACATTTCGTGCGTCTGGAATTCACCGGCGAGAGCAGCTTCGAAGCCACCAATACCGCATTGGGAGATACGGTGCGCCTGCTCGTTCAGCCCAATGACCTCATTGAGCAGGTACAGGTACACTGCTTTAACCCGGAAAGCGGCCAGATGCAGCAGTTCAGCCTGCACCTTTCACCCGAACAATCCCCGGTGAATGCGATCATGCTGCCCTGCAAAATCAAAGCCTTCTGGGATGACCAGCCGTACTACGAAGTGGAGCCAGTCCACATCGAAAATCACATCGCTATCGCGGACGAAGTGTTCACTTTGAGGGAAACGGTTCACCCTCATATGTAGCGGTCAGGCATGGGCTGCTCGACCACCTTGTACACCTCAAAGCCCCGTTTCTGATAATTCGCCAGCGCGTGCGGGCCATCCAGGTTACAGGTATGCACCCAGACGCGCCGCGCGCCTGCCTCCCACGCCTGTTCGATTCCATAACTCAGAAGGTGCTTGCCCAACCCGCGTCCGATGAACCCAGGCCGCAGCCCAAAGTAGGCAATCTCGGTATCATCGCCTTCACGCAGCAGTTCGACATAGCCGGCTGGAACCCCATCCACATACAGCACGTCCACCGTACAGCCGGGGTGGGACAGCGCGGCTTGCAGTTCATCCTCCGCAATCACCAGCCGGTCCCGCCAGCGCCAGATTTCCCCCACCGCCTGATAGAGGAATTTATAAAACGGCACATCTACCGCCCCCATCCGCTGAATCGAGACGCCGGCAATATCCCGACTGTGGGCCGGCCTGAACGCAGCGCGGGTGTTCATTTCAAGATAGGTAATAACCAGTTTATCCGGTATCTGATCCATAGCTGTTGGCCTCTGGTGATTCAATCATCGTTCCGATGCGCCCACGAGGATGTTATAATCAACCACAAATTTCGGTTTTGCAAGTTTCAGCTTGAGGTTACGATGGATTTCTCGTTGAGTGAAGAACATATTCAGGCGCAGAAGATCGTGCGCGATTTTACCGAAAAAGAGGTGATTCCCACCATCGGTGAATGGGATCGCAGACAGGAGATGAATCCGGCTGTCCTGCCACGCATGGCGGAACTGGGCATTCTCGGCATCAATATCCCGGTGCGCTACGGCGGGCAGGGTTTTGATTACATCACGCTGGGCCTGGTGTGCGAGGAACTCGAACGGGCCGACACCACTCTGCGGGTGATTATGTCCGTCCACATGGGGCTGAACAGTATGGCCCTGCTGCAATGGGGCACGGAGGAACAGAAGCAGAAGTTTCTGGTTCCGCAGGCAGTGGGCGAAAAATACGCCGCTTTCGGCCTGACGGAATCTGGCGCGGGCAGCGATGTCGCCAGCATGACCTCCACCGCCCGCCGGGTGGGTGACAAATATATCCTCAACGGCGAAAAAATGTGGATCAGCCTGGCGACGAAAGCCCATCACTTTCTGGTGATCGCCAAAACAGACCCCGAAGCGGGCAGCCGGGGCATGACCGCTTTTATCCTGACTCACGATATGCCCGGCCTGACCACCGGCGATATTCACGGCAAGCTCGGTGTGCGCGCCGGTTCTACCGGGTGGATCGCGATGCAGGACGTGGAAGTCCCGGTTGAGAATCGCCTCGGTCAGGAAGGTGAAGGTTTCAAAATCGCCATGTCCTGCCTGGACAATGGCCGCTACACCGTCGCCAGCGGCGCAACCGGGCTGATCCGCGCCTGTCTGGAAGCGAGCCTGAAGTATGCCCACGAACGTAAGACCTTTGGCAAGCCCATCGGCCAACATCAACTGGTCAAGCAGAAGCTGGCCTTTATGCAGCAGTGGTACGACAGCGCTTATCTGCTGTACATGCGCGCCGGCTGGCTGAAAAACAGGGGCATCCGCAACACGCGCGAAACCAGCATGGCGAAGTGGTACGCGACGGATCACAGTGTGCAGGCCGCGCTGGAAGCGGTGCAGATTCATGGCGCATACGGCTTTAGCGATGAATACCCGGTCGAGCGTTTCCTGCGCAACAGCAAGGGCGGCGTCATCTACGAGGGAACGAGCGAAAT